>ONAD01000024.1 GCA_900315735.1 uncultured Lachnospiraceae bacterium
CAAAAATTTACATGGACAAAAGAATCTGTATTATCAGGTAAATGCCACGTACTACAGTGCATTGGGAGAGTCGGATGAAAAAATGCTTCTGGCGCGGGCAATCCAGATGTTTATGCCGGGCAAACCGCAGATCTGGTATCTGGATCTGTTTGCCGGAAAAAATGACCATGAAGCGGTGCAGCGCGCGGGAGAATCCGGACATAAGGAAATCAACCGGACAAATCTTTCCACTGATCAGATCACGGAAGGGTTGAAAAAAGATGTGGTTCAAAAACAGCTTGCGTTAATCCGCATGCGAAATACCCATAAGGCATTTTCGGAAGGCGCAGAGGTAGCAATCTCCGGAGGGGAGAGGTCTCTGGAAATCCGCTGGGAATATAATAGTGCATTTGCAACATTATATGTAAATTTTGAATCAGGGACATATACAATAGTAGAAAGCAGATAGTTAAGTTGGGCTGTCGATTGTACATAAAACCTAAACTTTATAATGGAAATAATCATAGATGAAACAAGCCACATAGGGATAATGCTCGGTGGCTTGTTTTGAAAATGGATAATTTAAATCTTCCAACAGGATGTTTATGTAATACTGTTCTGTCTCAATGTGAGAAGTATCAAATATTTTTGTAAAAGCATTGGTGGAATCGGTACCGAGTTCGTTCAGTTTATATCTCATCACATCAAGAAAAGCATTTTCTGATAATAACCGTGGATTATATTTTTCATCAGTCAGTATTTGAACTGCATCATCATTGAGATGCAGATTGGATACTGACTTATTTGTATGTTCACGTAGTTCGGTTCGGCAAAGAAGATAATCGGTGCTTACTTGATAAAAGTCTGCAAGCGTCAGTAGATTGCCAAGTGACATATCTACATTTTCATCTTTCTCATAGTTGCCGAGTGTGGAACTTGGGATGCCGGTAGCATCAGACAATTCCTGCAATGACATTCTTTTTTCTGCGACTCTCAAATCTTTCAGCCGTTCCGGTATGGTAAGCCTTGTGTGCATAGTACAAAGGAAGTGTGGGAAGCAGGTAATCGGAAGAAAGCAATAAGGACTTGTCAAAAAATTTTTAAAAAAAATAAAACCTGCCATAATATTATTCCGTCATATAAGTGAAAACAATAATAAAAACCGGTGGAACATCGGGGAAAAGAGGAAAATATTATGGCAAAAGAAAAAAGGAATCTTTATGAAGAAGTAGAATTTGGTAACGATTATGGTTATGCAATGCAGGTAAAACGGGAAGCGGAGACACAGTTATATGAGATTCAGAAAATCTGGGGACTGGCAATTGCCGGAACGGTCTGTGGAGGTATCGGAATGGTGCTGGCATTCCATCCGATTTTTATTATGATAGGATTTGTTATGGGCTGTGTTTGTTACAGCAAAGTGGGTGGTTTTGGAATAGCGGCAAAATGGGCATGGAACATTGCAAAATTTGGCTGGTTTGTAGTCCCGTATTTTCCGATTGATTTATTAGTCGGTGCCATCGCATTGTGTTTAGGTTTCCTTTCCTTATTTTTCCTGCCTTTTTTCGTGGTTAATCATATCAGAAAACAGGCACAGCAGAACCAGCAGCTGGCAGAGGCATTCCTGCATACATGCCAACAGAATGATGGTGCAGCTGCATAGTTGTTCGTCAAAATACATATAAAAATCACAGATTATCAAAATATTTTGATATTTCATCCAAAAAAATTCTATTCTTTCCAGATTGGTTTGTGATTATAATGAATTTAGTCGATGAGACAGGTTCGGAGAAACCAAAATCAACAAATTGCAAACCAGGAGGAAAAAAGAATGGGAAGGAAAAAATTATTAACTGTATTGGTAGCAGCAACACTTGCATTATCCATGGTTGGATGTGGCTCTTCCGGAGGAAGTGATTCAGGAAGCACCAGCAGCGTAGCAAACAAGGATAAACCACTTTGCTGGTTTAACCGTCAGCCATCCAACAGCTCCACAGGAGAACTTGACATGGATGCATTAAATTACAACAAAGATACCTATTATGTAGGCTTTGATGCAAATCAGGGTGCTGAACTGCAGGGACAGATGGTTCTTGATTATATCAAAGAAAATGCAGCGACCATTGACCGTAACGGAGACGGAGTAATTGGTTATGTACTTGCAATCGGAGACATCGGACATAACGACTCTATTGCACGTACCCGTGGTGTCCGTTCTGCACTTGGAACCGGAGTAGATGCAAATGGAGCAATTGATTCAACACCGGCTGGTACAAACGTAGACGGTTCTGCAAAAGTTGTTCAGGATGCAACACTGGATGTAGATGGAAAGACTTATACAATTCGTGAACTTGCTTCACAGGAGATGAAGAACTCTGCTGGTGCAACATGGGATGCAGCTACAGCAGGAAATGCAATCGGAACATGGACCGCATCTTTTGGTGACCAGATTGACGTAGTTGTTTCTAATAATGATGGTATGGGAATGTCAATGTTTAATGCATGGGCAAAAGATAACAAAGTACCAACCTTCGGATACGATGCAAATAGTGATGCTGTTGCAGCTATCGCAGAAGGATATGGCGGAACAATTTCACAACATGCAGATGTTCAGGCTTACCTGACATTAAGAGTGCTTCGTAATGCGTTAGATGGAGTAGACATTGATACCGGTATCGGTACTCCGGATGATGCAGGAAACTGCTTAACAGAAGGAGAAGATTACAGATATAGTGAAGAAGAAAGATCTTACTATGCATTAAATATAGCTGTTACAGCTGATAATTATCAGGATTTCACAGACTCAACCAAGGTTTATAGCAAAGTATCCAACCAGCTGGACGCAGGCAAGAGTCCAAGCAAGAAGGTATGGCTTGATATTTACAATGCTTCCGATAACTTCCTTAGCTCAACTTATCAGCCACTTCTTCAGAACTATGACAAACTTTTGAACCTTGAAGTAGATTATATCGGTGGTGATGGACAGACAGAGTCTAACATTACAAACCGTCTCGGCAACCCGGGTGAGTATGATGCATTTGCAATCAACATGGTTAAAACAGACAATGCATCATCTTATACATCACTTCTTTCAAAATAAGGTTATTGCCCGGAAGAAAACAGCATAGATACAGAAGGGCATCAGATAAAAATGGTGTCCTTCTTTTCAAAGAAAAGGAAGTAGAATTATGGCAGAGGATAAGAATAAATATGTCTTATCGATTAACGGCATGAGCAAATCGTTCGGAAGAAATAAGGTTCTGAATCATATTAATCTGAATGTCAGACCTGGAACAATCATGGGACTTATGGGTGAAAATGGTGCCGGTAAATCGACAATGATGAAATGTCTCTTCGGAACTTATCAAAAGGACGAAGGAACAATAATATTAGATGGAAAAGAAGTTAATTTTTCTGGCCCAAAGGATGCACTTGAAAATGGTGTCGCAATGGTTCATCAGGAATTAAACCAGTGTCTGGAGCGCAGTGTCATTGACAATATGTTCTTAGGACGCTATCCGAAGAATTCATTGGGAATGATTGACGAAGGAAGAATGAGAAAGGAAACTTCCGATTTATTCCGTAAACTTGGTATTACTGTTAATCTGACACAGCCAATGAAAAAAATGTCTGTATCACAGCGCCAGATGTGTGAAATTGCAAAAGCAATTTCTTATCATTCCAAAGTAATCGTATTAGACGAGCCGACTTCATCACTGACAGCACCGGAGGTTGCAAAACTTTTCAAGATGATGCGGCAGTTAAAAGAACAGGGAATTTCATTGATTTATATTTCACATAAAATGGATGAAATTTTTGAAATTTGTGATGAAATATCAGTTCTTCGGGATGGCAACCTTGTTATGACAAAGGCAAGTAAAGATACCAATATGAATGAACTGATTTCTGCAATGGTTGGCCGTTCTTTGGATAACCGTTTTCCACCGGTAGATAACCAGCCTGGTGAAACGGTTCTTTCTATACAGAATCTTTCAACTAAGTATGCACCAAAATTACAGAATATTTCTTTTGATATTAAAGAAGGAGAAATTTTTGGACTGTATGGTCTGGTTGGAGCCGGTCGTACGGAACTATTGGAAACTATTTTTGGTATGCGTACCAGAGCGGCAGGAAATGTAATTTATAATGGAAAAGTAATGAATTTTACATCCCCGAAAGATGCAATGGATCATGGTTTTGCTTTAATTACAGAAGAACGAAAAGCAAATGGACTTTTCCTGAAAGCAGATATTACATTTAATACTACAATCGCCAATATGAATCATTATAAAAATGGATTCGCACTTTCCAATGATGATATGGTTCGTGCGACGGCAGAAGAAATTAAAGTCATGCATACAAAATGTATGGGACCAGATGATATGATTTCCAGTTTGTCCGGAGGAAATCAGCAGAAGGCAATATTTGGTAAATGGCTGGAGCGCTCACCAAATATATTTATGATGGACGATCCTACAAGAGGAATTGATGTAGGTGCCAAATACGAAATATATGAATTAATTATCAATATGGCAAAACAGGGAAAAACAATCATTGTTGTATCCTCTGAGATGCCGGAAATCCTTGGAATCACAAACCGGATCGGTGTTATGTCAAATGGACATCTTGCCGGAATTGTTAATACAAAGGAAACAAATCAGGAAGAGTTATTAAGACTCAGTGCGAAATATTTATAATCAGGAAGGAGCATTGGATATGGCAGACAGTAGTATTATTCTTTCATCCGCTGCAGAGGCAGAGCTTTTGAAGCCGATTGATGAATATGTAGGAAAAATACAGGCACAGATTGATGAACTTCGTAAGGATGGTTCAGACAAGGTGCGCAGCTTAAAAAATCACATTGCAATCGTAAAGGAAAATAAGAATTTAACAAAAGAAGAAAAGAGAAGAATGATTGCAAAGGACAAGGAAGCCTTAGAAAAGGCAAAAGCGGTAGAGTCTTCGAATAAAGACAAAGTATCAAAGCTTATCGCAGATGCAGAAGGTTATCTTGCAAAACATTATAAAAATGATTACTATCAGAAAGTTGCTGATAGCTGCAAAGCTGAGAAAGAAGCAGAGAATGTGGAATACAAAAAAATATGTGCTTCCATTAAAGCAGAGCATGAGCAGAATATGAGCAGACTCAGTGATGCAGATGAGAAAAAAGATGAGAAGTATGTTTACAAGAACAAATTATTTGATGCCCAGATGGCACATGAGTCCAGACTTCAGGAGATTAAGGACAGAAAGCATGATGCATATGCACATAAGTATCATCTGATTGACTTACTTCGCATGTCAAGATATACATTTGCACAGAAGAGAGCACAGAAATTTGAAAACTATAAATATACTTTTAATACCACACAGTTCCTTTATAAGAATGGTTTGTATATTGTTATTATTTTAATCTTTATTGGTTTATGTATTATCACACCGGCTGTCAAGAATACACAGTTACTGACAATGACAAACATCTTAAATATTTTGCAGCAGGCTTCACCAAGAATGTTCTTAGCTTTAGGTGTTGCTGGTCTGATTCTTTTGACAGGTACTGACCTTTCTGTTGGACGTATGGTTGGTATGGGCATGGTAACAGCAACCATCATCATGCATAACGGAATTAATACCGGTGGTGTATTTGGTCATATCTTTGACTTTACCGGTATCCCGGTTGCAGCAAGAGCTCTCCTTGCATTAGCAGTCTGTGTTGTACTTACAACAGCATTCTCCATGCTGGCAGGTTTCTTTATGGCGAAGTTCAAGATGCATCCGTTTATTTCAACCATGGCAAACATGCTGATTATCTTTGGACTTGTAACATATGCAACAAAGGGAGTTTCATTCGGAGCTATTGATTCCGCAATCCCGGCAATGTTTATTCCGCAGATTGGAAAATTCCCGACAATTATCCTCTGGGCTGTTGTTGCAATTATCGTAGTATGGTTCATCTGGAATAAGACTACATTTGGTAAAAATCTGTATGCAGTTGGTGGAAATCCTGAAGCAGCAGCAGTTTCCGGTATTTCCGTATTTAAAGTAACATTAGGTGCATTTATTCTGGCAGGTATCCTTTATGGATTTGGTTCCTGGCTGGAATGTAACAGAATGGTTGGTTCCGGTAGTGCAGCATATGGACAAGGATGGGATATGGATGCTATCGCTGCCTGCGTAGTTGGTGGTGTATCCTTTACCGGTGGTATTGGTAAGATTTCCGGAGTTGTGACCGGTGTACTTATCTTTACATCCCTTACCTATTCTCTTACCATTCTTGGTATTGATACAAACCTTCAGTTCATTTTCGAAGGAATTATCATTTTAGCAGCAGTAACACTTGACTGTCTGAAATATGTACAGAAAAAATAAGTAATTCGTAATCAGAGTCATTCACATATAATCACCATAGGCCGCCCGCTCATCACTAAGATGAATGGACGGCCTAAAAAATATCAGGTATTCAGAAAAAGACATTTGTCTGATATAATAAGAGCAGGAGAAGAAAGAGCTGAACATGCTGAAAGAGGAACGTCATATGGAAAAGTATAAAGTGATTTTAGTTGATGATGAAATAGAAGCAATCCAGGCAATGGAACAGAAGATGGACTGGGAAGCACTGGGCTTTGAAGTGGCAGGTAGTGCAACCAATGGCGTGAAAGCATTAGAACTGGTAGAAAATGTACAGCCGGATGTTGTAATAACCGATATAAAAATGCCTTATATGAATGGGCTGGAACTGGCGCAGAAGTTAAATAATGATTATCCAAATATACATATTATTATTTTTACAGGATTTGATGAATTTGAATATGCCAAAGAGGCAGTACATCTGGAAATTGAAGAATATATGTTAAAGCCGGTAAATGCAGTTGAATTATCTGACTGCATGAAAAGATTGAAAGAGACTTTAAACAGGGAGAGAGAAGAAAAATTAAATGTAACAAAGCTGCAAAATTATTTCCAGGATGCACTTCCGGTATTAAGGACGAATTTCTTCGTTTCTTTAATTGAGGGAAGAGCAAATGAGGAAGAATGTGAAAAATTTTTATCTGCATATCAGATTCCACTGGAAGGACCTTATTATTGCTGTGTAGTATTTCATACTTCAGAGCATCATGTACCGGAAGGGATGAGTCCATTGCTGTTATCCATGTCGGTAGAACATGAAATAAAAGAAAGAATTGCGGCAGAACTCAATTGCCAGGAATTTATGTATCTTGGGAATACAGTTTTGATAGTATCGCTTGATTCAGAAGATAAGGCAACAGAACTGACAGATTTTTGCGATAGATTCTGCAGATGGGCGAACCGTGTGATTGGTGCAGTTGTAACGGCCGGTGTTGGAAGATATTGCGAGAGTCTTTTGAATATCAGTAATTCTTATGAAGGTGCAAGAAAAGCAGTATCCTACCGGGTTCTTTATGGAACTGCAAGGGCTATAAATATTGCGGAAGTAGTTCCACGGGAGCAGACGGTAGCCGTACAGTCAGAAGATACAAAAATGCATGAGTTGTTTAAAACGATTTATCTTGGAAATGTAAAAGACATTGAGTCAGCAGTAGAGAGGGAAGTGGAAAAACTTCATAAAAGTGCTGCTACAGTAAATCAGTATCATTTATCAGTTATGGAGATGGTAGGTGCTTTTTACCGGTTCTGCGCCAATAATTTTATGGACTTTAATGATTTCTTTGAAGAAAAAGAAAATCTCTATGAAAAAGTGCCGGAACTGGATAAGACTACTTTAACTGACTGGATGAAAAAGGCAGCAGTGGCAATCAGCGAAAAACTGAAAAGTGCACGAAACAACACTTCAAGACGTCTGATTACAGATGCAAAAAATATTGTGGCAGAGCGTTATATGGAACCGGATTTTTCATTAGATACGGTATGCTCTGTACTTGGTGTATCCAATTCATATTTTTCGTCAGTATTTAAAAAAGAAACCGGAAAATCTTTTATTACATATCTGACGGATTACCGGATGGATGTTGCAGCACAGCTCATTGTGGAAACCAATGAGAAAAGTTATAAAATTGGAGAAAAAGTAGGTTATCTGGACGCAAATTACTTCAGCTATGTATTCAAAAAGAAGTTTGGAGTATCTCCGTCAAAATACAGAAAATCACCGGAACAGGAATAAAAAGAGTATGGGTCAGAAAGAAAACGGAAAGAAAAAGTACAATCAAAAGAATATTATTCAAAAGACGATACAGAATATTTCTGTCCGGCTGGATATACAGTCTATGTTTATGCTGGTTCTTTCTGCCATGACCATTGCAACAACAATTGTTATGGGATTATTGATTTATAACCGGTTTAAAATGTCGGTAAAAGAGACTGCGATTTCCAATGCAGAAAGCAGGATAGAGAGCACAACTGACCAGGTAAACGGTGAACTGCGGAATATGAGACAGATTTGCAATGCTATTAATTATAATATCGTACAGGAATATGATATTTCTGACCAGGAGTTCAGCAGGCAGTTCAGTCTTCTGTATGAAGTGAATAATGATAAGATACAGAGTATGGCACTTTATGACAGCAATGGAAAAATTATTGCGGCAGAGCCGGTAGCAGCCCAGAAAAAGAATCGGAAAGTGACAGAACAGGACTGGTATAAAAGTGCTACAGACGAGATAGAAAATATACATATTTCCACACCCCATATTCAGGATTTATTTGAGAATGAGACATATCAGTATAACTGGGTAGTGTCGTTAAGCAGTCTGGTGGACATGAATCAGGGTGACACTCCGGATAATGGGGTATTGCTGGTTGATATGAAATATTCCATGATAGAAGAATTACTGGATAACCTGAATGAAGCAGCAGGGGAAACTTATTATTATTTGTGCACGGATGATGGAGAGATTCTTTATCATCCAAGAAAGGCAGAAATAGACCGGGGACTTTTTGTAGAGGAGAGCAGTAAAGCGGCCGGTTATGAAAACGGTACATATGAGCTTTCTTTGAATGGGAAAAAGGGAAATGTTGTAGTGAATAATCTATCCTATACCGGCTGGAAACTGGTAGGAGTTGTGCCGGAAGGTGTGCAGACGGCAAGTATTAATAAATTCCGGTATTATATCATTGCAACAACGATTATTCTTTTAATGATGCTTTTGATAGTAAATAAAATGATAGCAAGAAAGATTTCAAAGCCAATTCTGAAACTGGATGAATCTGTAAAATCCTATGAAACAGGTGGAAAGGCGGAAATATATATTGGCGGCTCTTCTGAGATAAGGCATCTGGCAAATTCTGTTCAGAATTCTTATAAGCAGATAGAGCAATTGATGGAAGAAATCATCCGGCAGCAGAATAAAAGAAGAAAAAGTGAACTGGATGCATTGCAAAGCCAGATAAACCCGCATTTCCTATATAATACACTGGAATCTATTACCTGGATGGTAGAGGCAAATAAGAATGAAGAAGCTGTCTTTATGATTTCAGAACTGGCGAAACTGCTTCGAATCAGCCTTTCAAAAGGGAAAACAGTGATAAGGATTTCGGATGAACTGCAGCATAGCAAAAGCTATATGAACATACAGCTGATTCGTTATAAAGACAGGTTTAAAGTAGAATTCCTGATAGATGAAAAGGTAGAGAATTGCTGTATAGTAAAACTGGTGGTTCAGCCGGTGCTTGAAAATGCTATCTATTATGGTGTGGGCAATATGGATGAAGATGAAGGCGGTAAAATTACTGTCCGTGGAGAGCGCAAGGATGATGATATTTTCCTGTCTATAGAAGACAATGGAATGGGCATGAGTCAGGAAGTGGTAGATAATCTTCTGACGAATAGTGAAAAAGTTCCAAAACATGGTTCGGGAGTTGGACTTATTAATGTGCATACCAGAATACAACTGATGTTTGGCGAGGAATATGGATTAAAAATTTACAGTGAACCGGATGAGGGAACAAAAGTAGTGATACATATTCCGGCAATTCCTTATTCTGAAGAAAAACGGGAGGAACTTGAAAATAAGAACAGAAAAAGAGAGAGGGTAGAAGATGAAAAAAAATAAACTTACCTTTATTCTCACAGAACTGGTGCTTGTTGTACTGGCAGCATTTTTTATAAGCAGGATTTTTGCAGACAATGAACCACAGAAAAGGGTTGCGGTCATTGTGGAAGATTCCGGTGATAAGAGATGGGATGCATTATTGAACGGATTAAAGCAGTCCGCAAAAAATAATAATCTGCATTTGATTATCTGCAATACTGATTTAATTGAAAATGCAGAGGATGAGAAAGAATTAATCAATGAGCAGCTGCAGAATAATGCAGATGCATTTATAATCTGTCCGGCTCCCGGAAGGAAAACAAAGGATATGCTGGGACAACTGCAGGGGGAGAAGCCGTTTGTTCTGATTTTGGATGATGCATATACGAAAGGTACATCCGGCTATGTGACGGTAAAACCGGATAATTATAAGATGGGGCAAATGATTGCGGAGCAGCTGATACAGGATGATACAGAGCAATTGAGAAATAAAAAAGTTGGTGTTGTCCTCGGAAAGGCAGAGACGGAAGAAGCTGCAAACAGAATTGCAGGCTTAAAGGATGGACTGGAAGGGTATGACTGTGAAATTGCTTGGGAATATAATTATGCCAGAGGAAGCCAGAACATCAGTGATATAATTGCATCCAAGGAACAGGTAGATTATCTGGTAGTGTTGGATAACTGGGCGTTGGAAGAACTGGGGGAGGCAGCAGAAGAAAATAAGTATTATGGGGCACAGATTTATGGAGTTGGAAACAGTGAAAAAGCAATCGTGTTATTGGATAATCAGAATATAAAATGTCTTTTGGTTCCAGATGATTATGAGACGGGGTATATGAGTATGAATGAGATTGCAAAAAAGCTAAGGCATTCCTTTTACAAAATGAACAGTTGTGAAACAGAAGTCAGAATAATCAATAAAGAAGATTTGTATTCAAAAGATCTGGAAAGGTTTTTGTATTCATATGAGTAGAACAAGAAGAAGGACAATGGCGGTTACGGTAATACTGATAATACTGATACTGGTGCTGCCCGGATGCAATCAGAAGACAAAACGGATAGAAAATACACTGAGGGTGAGTGTAGTTACCTATACTCATGATGATCCATTCATCAATGCCATGGTGGATGAATTAAAAGAAGAGTTAAAGACATGGGAAACAGAAGACCGGAAGATTATTACTTCTGTGAGAAGTGCTGATAATGACCAGAAAGCTCAGAATGAAATTGTAGAGGAAATGATAGATGCCGGATGTGATATTTTATGCGTAAATCTGGTTGACCGGACGGATCCGACAACAGTTATCAGACTGGCAAGGCAGAATGATATTCCGGTTATTTTCTTTAACAGAGAACCGGTTCCGGAAGACCTGGCACAGTGGAATCAATTATATTATGTGGGGTGTGAGGCAAAACAGTCCGGAGAGATGCAGGGAGAAATTGCAGCAGATTATATAAAGAATCACCCAGAGATTGACCGGAATCAGGATGGAAGAATCCAGTATGTTTTACTGGAGGGAGAAGCAGGACATCAGGATGCCATCAGCCGTACAGACAGCTCTGTAAAAACACTGATAGAGCAGGGAATAAATCTGGAAAAACTAAGTTACCAGTTTGCAGACTGGAACCGGGGACAGGCAGAAAACAGAATGAATCAGATTATTAACCAGTATGGGGCAGAGGTGGAGATGATTCTTTCCAATAATGATGAAATGGCATTAGGGGCAATTGAAGCATATAAAAATGCCGGATACAGTCAGCAGGAATGGCCAATTATATTTGGTATTGACGGACTGGATGATGCATTAGAAGCAATACAAAATGGTACCATGCAGGGAACGGTATATAATGATAAAGAGGATCAGGCGGGAGAAATTGCAAGACTTGCAGTAGATATTTATGATGGAAAAAATCAGGAAATACAAAATCTGCAGGAGGAAAAATATTATGTATCCCAGTATCGGAAAGTTGACACCAGTAATGTAGAAGATTTTTTAAAACAGTAGCAGAGAGGAAACAGTATGCAGGAAAAGGAAGAGTGGCTTAAGGACTTTTATCAGGAAGTAAATGCAGAAAAAAGAATGAAACTCTGGCAGGAGCATGGATGTGCGGAACAGACAGAAGAAGACAGCTTCCGGGAGAAACTTTTGCTTGCACGATATGGGAAGAAGAAAAAGAAAGAGGATGCATTTGTGGGATACCTGATGCAGATGAAATATCTTTCAGAAAGTACCGGAGTAGATTTCTCGGGACAACGGAAGAAACAGGCAATTGAAATCATAAACGGGTTATCTCTTTTTGATGTAGAGAATCAGAGCCAGGTGGAACGGGAGATACTTCAGGCAGAATTAAAAAATACTTTTCTCACTTTTATGGATGTAAGTAAAAAAGGGAGAGGTTTCACTTCATTGGTATTTGGAATGGGACAGCTGTCAGAGGAAGGAATTGCAAAAAAAATTGCAGAGCAGATAAGTGCGATTGCATTTACAATGCCGCACATGTTTCATATGGACAGAGAATTTGCTGTTTTGCAGAAAGCGGCATTGGAGGCATTCCGGCAGGAATATCCGAATCGGGAACATTTTTTGAAAAAGTAACGGTGATGTTCTGACAGATAGCAGACGTTATTGGTGATTCTTTGTCAGAAACTGTCGAAATCTGCGAAAAACCGCGAAATGTTTGATTTCCATATTGAAAAATAATAAGATAAAGCCGATAATAAAATGCATCATTTTACTAGTTGAAGTTGGCTGATGAAAGCATATGAGTAGAAGTAAAGGGTGGTGCTGGAAATGAGTCTGGTTTTTACCAATGACAACTGTATTGGTTGTAACAAATGTATTCGCGTATGTCCTTGTCCAGGTGCATGCGTATCAGTGACGACAGAGGAAGGGAAGGAACGGATTCAGGTAGATCCGGCAAAGTGCATTGCGTGTGGTGCGTGTATGGATGCATGCAAGCATGGTGCGAGAGAATATGAAGATGATACGGAACAGTTCTTTGCGGATTTGGCAAAGGGAGAGAAGATTTCCATTCTTTTAGCTCCGGCATTCAAGGCAAATTATCCGGAAGATTATGAACGGGTATTAGGTGGTTTGAAGAACCTTGGAGTAAACCGTATGATCAGTGTATCCTTTGGCACAGATATTACAACCTGGGGATATCTTAATTATGTAAAGAAATACAACTTTACCGGTGGAATTTCCCAGCCATGTCCGGCAATTGTGGGATACATTGAACACTACTTACCGGAGCTTCTTCCAAAGCTTTTCCCGGTACATAGTCCGATGATGTGCAGTGCAATTTATGCAAAGCAGGAGATGGGTGTAACAGACAAGCTGGCATTTATCAGTCCCTGTGTAGCAAAGTGGTCAGAGATACATGATTCGAATACAGAAGGTTACATATCCTATAATGTGACCTTTGACCATTTGATGAAATATGTAAGAGAGCATAATATATCCGGCGCATCTGTCAGTGATGAAATAGAATATGGACTGGGTTCCATCTATCCGATGCCGGGTGGTTTAAAGGAAAATGTATACTGGTTCTTAGGAGAAGATGTTTATATCCGCCAGATAGAAGGTGAGAAGCATGCTTACCATTATCTGGAGAGCCACAAAGAGGAAATTGCAAAGGGAATGAATAAGGAGTTATTCATCGATGCATTAAACTGTGGCATGGGCTGTATTTACGGAACCGGTGTAGAAGATGAAATCGCAAGGACAGATACCGCATTATATAATATCCATCAGATACAGGAGAACTGTAAGAAGAATACGAAGAACAGTGCATGGTCAAGAAAACTGACTCCGGCACAGCGCCTTGCAAAATTAAATAAGCAGTTTTCAAAATTAAAGTTGGAAAATTATCTTAGAAAATATACGGACCGCTCAGAAGAGTGTAATTATAAGCTTCCATCTGCAGAAGAACTGGATCAGATTTATAATGAGATGGATAAGAAGACGAAGAAAGCAAGATGTATCGATTGTGAATGCTGTGGCTATGAAAGCTGTGAAAAGATGGCGTTTGCTATTTACAATGGATTCAATAAGAAGGAAAATTGTATTCATTTTGTAAAGGATACGGTAGAAGACGAGAAGCAGAGGGCATTAGAGCTTGCTGATGAAATCAAGGCAGAAAAAGATATGGTAGTAAAACAGCAGGAGAACATTAAGACAACGGTGGAAACCGTCAATGATTTATTTGTTTCTCTCTATGATTCCGTAGATGATATGGTCAACGGAAATGAAAGCAATGCAACGGAGTGCAGTGCCGTATCACAGGAGATTGGCAATGTCTCAGAATTCTGTGAGAAGCTGACCAGCAGAATGCAGGAGATAGATACTCTGTTAGAATCCATGGCAGAGAATAATCAGGAAGTGGTTTCCATTGCTGCACAGACGAATCTTCTGGCACTGAATGCCAATATTGAGGCAGCCCGTGCAGGAGAGGCAGGAAGAGGGTTTGCAGTAGTTGCGGATGAGATAAATAAGCTGGCGATGAATTCCAAGGATACAGCATCCCGAAGCACAGAGAGTCAGGCAAAGGTAAAAGAATCCATTGCGGAGATTATCAAAGATGCGGATGAGCTGGCAAATGTTGTAAATGATACCGGCAACCGGATTCAGAATCTTGCCGCAGCAACGGAGGAGATTGCAGCATCGTCCAATGTAATTTTAAGTGCAGCAAATAGTGTGAAGAGCACACTGGAACAATTATAAAAACATCAGCGGGATAGGAGAAAAACATCATGAAAACTAGACAAATTACAGTTACTGCAATTATGCTTGCAATCTGTATTGCAAGTCAGTTCTTTAAGAACTTAAGTGTATACATAACAGGTCCGATTATCAATGCAGCATTAATTTTAACCGTATTATATGCGGGACTGGCATGCGGAATTATTTTAAGTATCATTACACCGGTTACGGCATTCTTTATTACCGGAAGCCCGGTAATGGCAGCCATTCCGGCGATGTTCCCATGCATTATGGCAGGAAATGTCATCCTGGTGCTTTGTGTAGCGTTGCTTAAGGGTAAGTTTGGTAGTAAAGCAGGATTCCCAGTTTCTATTGTAATCGGCTCTATCTTAAAAGGATTATTTATGGGAGTTGTAATTTCCCTAATTATTTTACCAAATATGCTTCCGGAGAAAATGGCACCGATGTTAAGGGTATTGCAGCTTCAGTTCTCACTGACTCAGGTAGTTACCGCACTGATTGGTGGAGTGTATGCATTTATTATTGCGGCAGCATTAAGAAAGACTTCATTAGGCAAGCAGGATTAGTAGCTTGAAATGCGGCAAAAAAGCCGGGTGAGATAAATTTCTCATATTTTGAAACGGATGTAGACTGCACATAATCTATCGTTTTCCTTATAGTGTTTTTATAATACGAAGAAAGGAAGGATAGATTTATGAAAATGAAGCGTGCTTTAAAATGTATTGGCGCACTGGCACTGGCAGCATCCCTGATGATGGTTCCATCCATGATGCCGGTACAGGCGTCAAATGGCCCATGCATCGAGGGAGAGTTTGCATTTGCCAATATTCAATTGAATGATACGGTTGTATTTTCCGCCAATGAGAAAAATACAGTGGACGGAGTATCTTATGACCAGACAAGCAATACGCTGACCTTAACCAATTATGACCATCCGGATGCTGCACTTTATACCAACATGATGGGAGATGATTTCAAACTGAATCTGGTAGGCAGTAATAAGCTGCAGAACCTTGGAATCTGGCATGGCGGCTGGGGCGGCTCCCTGACAATCTGTGGTTCCGGAAGCCTTACCGTCAATGAAAACAGAAAGAACCCGGATGGTATTGAATTATTTGCAGAAGGTGGTAAGTCTCTGCTGACGGTTTCCGGGGACAGTACAGTAACGGTATATCGTGGAGCTGACGGATGTCCGTTTGGTTCATCCTGGAATTATACATCATCACCGATTGTAGCAAAGGGACAGGTGAGTGATATGAAGATTCAGGCAGAGCATCCATTTGAACCGATTCAGGTATATGGGGGGTATTTTGGAATTGATATAGGCGCAAGCCAGAGTAATGTGTATACAAAAGCCGGAGAAGAAGGACGTTTTGTGGTAACGGAAGTAACCGATATGTCCGGAAACAAGACCTACCGGATTGAAAAATTACAGGAATGTGCCGCTCTGGGCGCAGAAGTAGCAATAACTGTAGAAGATAAGCTTACAGACATTTCTGCCTATACAGAAAATGGAGAGGTGGCAACCTATTATTCCACTACGATGGCAAGTGGCGGCAGCGATGCCCGCCTGGTAAAGAAACTGGATACGGGAGACACCTTTATTTATAGAGGAACCTATTATGAGGCTGGTAATTCTTACCGGATTCTCTGCCCGATTCTTATGAGTTATACGGATTACAATACACAGGAAACCAGATATCTTATGGACACAGCACATCCGGTTATGAAAGAGCTTGTAGAAAACATGGCACTTGCGGAAGATACCTTACCGGCTGGTTATGAATTTGAAGGAAAAGAAGTAGAGAATGTTTACAATGTACATTCCGAAGCAGATGTGATTTCCTTTACCCCGAAGCAGGTTGTAGTGAATGGCGTAGTGGATGTAACAGATGGAGATACCGCAATTTCCGACAATGGCTTCCAGCAGATATTGGCAGAGAATCAGACAAAGGACATTGTTATCAAATCCAATGATGAGCTTTCCTTTACCTTTGGAAAAGGAACCATGTCAGCCGTTGACAATGTTTCCAGCTATGATTTTGGAGTAAAGATTGTAAAAGATTACAGTGAGCTGGGTGTACTTTCAAGTGCAGTCAATAAGAATATTTTCATTGAACAGATTAAGTATAATTATTCCGGTCAGCTTCCGGCAGAAGCACAGATTCGTATTTTTGTGGGAACACAGTATGCCGGAAAGACCTTATATTACAGCCGGTTATTTGACAATGGAACGATTTTAAATATTGATGCGGGAGTAGTAGATTCAGAAGGATATCTGACCGTAAAACAGAGTCATTGCTCTACTTATCTTATTACCACAGAAAAGCTGGCAGATACAGCTGCCACTGGAAATAGTGGTACAACTTCCGGAAATGGCGGTACAACTTCCAGAAGTGACAGTACAGCATCCGGTGGTGCGGCTGGAACAGCAGCAAATGCATCAACAACAGCAAACAGCCAGCCAACCGTAAAGACATCCGGTAAACCAAAGACCGGTGATAATTCTGCAATTGCAATCTATATGACATTGCTTGCAGCAGGCTGTGGCGGAATGTTTGTTTTCAGAAGAAAGAAAAGCAACTGAAAATGAATAATCAGAAATGAAGAAATAAAAAAGAATAATCAGAATGGAATAAACAGAACAGAATAATTAGAACAGAAAGGACAGGCATTGTATCAGAGCCTGTCCTTTTATGATGCCGGGAATTGATAGCTCACCCGCAGAAAGCCGGCTGCCAAAAGAATTGTACAATCATCTTATTTGCCGTATAATAAAAAAATAATATAGTAGAAAGAAGCGATAATATGCGCATACAACTTGCAGCTACCATCCGTAAATATGATAAGAAAAATCTTCCAAAGGATATTTTAGCCGGCATTATTATTATGGCGGTTTCCATTCCGATAGCTATGGGCTATGCACAGATTGCGGAACTTCCGGCAGTCTATGGTCTGTATGGTTCCATTTTCCCAATTCTGATATTTGCATTGTGTTCAACTTCGCCACAGTTTATTTTTGGTGTAGATGCGGCACCGGCAGCCTTAATCGGTTCGGCACTGGTAGGACTTGGTATTGAGAGCGGAAGCAGTGAAGCAATTGCAGCAGTGCCGGTACTTACTTTCTTTGTGCAGTCTGGTTATTGGCGTTTTATTTTATGAAAGCAGGAAAACTGGTGAACTATATTTCGGCACCGGTTATGGGTGGATTTATTACCGGAATCTGCACCACGATTATTCTGATGCAGGTACCAAAGTTAATGGGCGGTACCGCCGGCGTTGGAGAACTCATTGAGCTGGCAGAGCATATCGGGCAGACGAAGGTGAATGTGCCATCCCTGATTTTAGGCGGCATTTCCCTTCTGATACTTCTTGTATCGAAGAAAGTAATGCCGAAATTTCCAATGGCAGTGCTTTTAATGGCAGCAGGAGCAGTAATGACAAAATTTTTGCCGGTGAGGGAATGGGGAATCCAGACGCTGTCTGCAGTAGAACCGGGACTTCCACAGTTTGTGATTCCGGATATCCGCATGCTTCCGATGAAAGAGGTAGTAACTATCAGCCTTTCGGTGGCAGTGGTTATTATGGCAGAAACGCTTCTGGCAGAAAATAATTTCGCACAGAAGAATGGATATCGAATGAATGATAATCAGGAAATTTTTGCATTCTCCATGGGAAATTTTCTGGCAGCATTTACAGGCTGCTGTCCCATTAATGGCTCTGTTTCAAGAACTGCAATGGGAGAACAGTATCAGAGTAAGACACAGCTGACCGGAATCATAGCTGGTTTATCCATGCTGGTATTGCTGCTTTGCGGAACCGGATTTATCGGCTATCTGCCAATTCCGATGCTGACGGCAATTGTAATTTCAGCACTACTTGGGGCAACGGAATTTGAGCTTGCTGCAAGATTGTTGAAGGTCAGCCGTACAGAATTCTTCATTTTCTTAGGAGCATTCTTTGGCGTGCTGATGCTTGGAACCATCAATGGCGTTTTGATTGGCATTATACTTTCCTTTACTGAGATGATTATCCGTACTGCCAAGCCATCAAGATGTTTTCTTGGAATCCAGCCGGGACATCGTCATTTCCGGGATTTAAAAGAAAGCCATCAGATACATGCGATAGAAGGCGTTCTGATATACCGGTTCAGCAGTAATCTCTTTTTTGCTAATGTGCAGATATTAAAGCGGGACATTGAAGACAATATAAAAGAAGATACGAAGGCAGTCATTTTAGATGCCAGTGCTATCGGCTCCATGGACATTACAGCGGCAGATCAGTTGGAAATGCTGTATCAGAGCCTTAAGAAACGTGGTATCTGTTTTTATATTACAGAACATATTGCAGATTTGAATGAACAGATGCGAAAGCTTGGTCTGGGACACATCATAGAAGAGGGCAGCGCAAGAAGAACAATACATATTGCTTTAAAGGATATGGGTTATGAACGTCCTTATCCGCTGGAGGGCGGTGTAGATAATAAACAGCGCAGTGCCTCAAGAAAGCGGGCGGATAACCGGGTGCAGGAATTTGTCTGGGCATTTGGTTCGGAAAGTGAAGATGCGATAGAGCGGCAGATTGTGGCACAGATAGAACAGCTGAAAAAGACAGGAGATGTGGAAAAGCTGTTACATGGAAGCTGGTCCCATATGGAAGAATTGGACGAAGACGAGTGGCTGGAGCATTTAGAGGAGCATTTGAAAGAGATTGTTAATATTTCCGGTAAAGATGAAAGAACGCTGGCTATGCGGTTAGAGGAACATCGACGGGAAGTACATGAGCGTATTGCAAAGGAACATCCGGAACTGGCAGAGCGATTTAAAGAACGCCGGCATGCGTTAGACGAACATCTGAAGGAACGGAGACCGGAGGTTTATGCACTGGTAGAGGACTTAAGGGAAAAACGGACTTCAGGAAAGATTTAATTAGGCAGAGACATCTTGCTTTTTCGACAAAATTTGCAGGAACCAGTCTGATAATCTGAAACAGATTGGAAGGGATTATGCGGGATGAAAAAGGAAAAGCAGGAAAAAAAGTTTTTTACGGTATTAATTGTATGTATTATGGTTATGGCTTTGATATTTGGATGGATGTCAAAAGACCTTGGGGGTTCAAACCAATACATTGATAAGAACAGCAAACAGAGTTTATCTGAACTGATGGAACAGATGGAGCGTGCTTACCGGAACCGTCTTGAGATTACTTATGAACAGATAGATTCTATTGAAAAATATATGTTCGGGGATGGGGAAAGGGAAGCAGAACTGAAAGATTACCAGAACTATTTTGACTCTATGGAAAGTAATATGGTGCGGGATATTGTCTTTGTCAATGATGAAGGCGAATATCTGTGCATGCGTGGACTGAATGGCAGGATACAGATGCAGGATGGATTGTCGGAATTATTTGGTGGGAATAAAGGAATTGCCCAGTACTGCACCTGGAAGGATGGAGAGGAAATCTTTATAATTGCAAAATCAGTAGATTCTTTTTGGGTCAATGGGGAAGAATATGAAGCAATTGCATTTCTATTCCGGCCACAGATTATTAACGATCTTTTTGTGACGTCTGCTTATAACGGACAGGCTAATATCTATGTCATGGATGAAAATGGCGAAGTGGCGTACGCAAGCATTAATAATGAGCCGGGTGAAGTAACCATAAATTATAATCTGTTTGACAGTTACCATGAACAAAAGATTATGAATAAGAAAGATTATGAAAAAGTGAAGTCGGACTATGCAGAACGCAGCTCCGGCTGTATAACCCTGGAACGTGAAAATGAGTCCGACTATTTTTCATATCGTGCATTAAAAGGAACACAGT
Source organism: uncultured Lachnospiraceae bacterium (assembly GCA_900315735.1). Taxonomy (GTDB): domain Bacteria; phylum Bacillota; class Clostridia; order Lachnospirales; family Lachnospiraceae; genus Roseburia_C. Next base: position 20,540 of record ONAD01000024.1, read on the forward strand.
ATATGATAGCCTGTGAAGTGGACATTACGATTGTGCAGAATGTACTGGCAGATTATCAGATTATGATGCTGCATATCTGGCTGACAGTGACCTGCATTATCATTGCAATGTTAGCAGCACTGGGTATCAGTATTCTATGGATTTATAATGAAAAGAATAAGGTGGCTTACGCGAGACGAAATGCAATGCAGCAGGCAGAAGCAGCAGAGAAGCTGGAAGAAGTCAATACTGCATTGGAAGAGACGGTGCAGTTCGCGAATACGGCAAAAGCAGAGGCAGAGCGTGCCAATGAAGCAAAAAGTGTTTTTTTATCCAATATGAGCCATGATATGCGGACTCCTTTAAATGCGGTTATGGGACTGGCTACACTGATATCAAGAGATGCTGAAAATCCGGATTGTGTCCGGGAATATGCAAGAAAACTGACTTATTCAGGGGAACATCTGCTTGGACTCATTAATGATGTCCTTGATATGTCGAAGATTGAGGCGGGCAAGACGGTCCTTAATATTACGAACACGAATATTGCTGAACTGGTGGAAGAACTGGATATAATCATCCGTTCACAGACCAGAGAGAAGGGGCAGGAATTCAAGATTCATGTACATCGGATAGAAACAGAAGAAGTGGAAGCAGATAAATTACGTCTGAACCAGATACTGCTGAACATTTTATCCAATGCCGTAAAATATACCCCAAAGGGCGGTAAGATAGTATTTGATATTACAGAAGTACCAAAGAAAACGGGAAGTTTTGCACAGTATCAGTTCCGGATCAGTGATAATGGACAGGGAATGGGAGAGGAGTATCTTAAGAATCTTTTTGACCCATTCAGCCGGGAAGTGCAAAGCACTGTTAATCCGGTTTCCGGAACGGGTCTTGGAATGCCGATTGCCAAGAGTCTGGTGGAGTTAATGGGTGGAAGCATTCATGTGAAGAGTAAGCTTGGAAAAGGAACTACTTTTGAGGTGATTTTGAATTTCCGGAAAATAAAGTACCAGGAGAAGGTTAACTGGTGGAAACTGCAGAAGATAAGCCGGGTACTGGTGGTTGATGATGAGAGTGAATCAGGAAGATATATTATGGATGCGCTGCATCCGTTTGGAATTGATGTGCAGACAGCAGATTCCGGTGAAATGGCAGTTCATATGGCAGAACAGACGGTAGAAACTGGAAAAACAAAGATTTGGGATGTTGTAATTATAGACTGGAAGATGCCGGGAATGGATGGCGTTACTACGGCAGAAAAATTGCATCGGATTCTGGGAGAAAAAACGGTATTACTGCTTTTTGCCTATGATTGTAAGGAGATAGAAGAAGCAGCGGGTTATGCTGGAATTCAAAGTATTTTAAGCAAACCGTTTTTTGTGACAAATTTTAAACGGTGCATCGAACAGGTGAGAAAAGAACAGCAATTGCAGGGAAAAGAACAGGCAACAGAAAAAGGGAAAATGACATTAAAGGGAATGCGTTTTCTGATAGCAGATGATAATGATTTAAATGCAGAAATATTGGAAGAACTGTTAAAAATGGAAGGTGCAGACTGTGACCGGGCAGTAAATGGCAAGGAAGCCGTAGAAATGTTTGCAAGAGCGAAAGAAGGACGATATAATATTATTCTAATGGACATTAAGATGCCTGTTATGAACGGCTATGATGCAACGAAAGAAATCCGGAGACTTAGGAAGAAGGGAGCAGCGGAAATACCGATTTTTGCTATGACTGCCAATGCCTTTGCGGAAGATATCCGAACCTGTATGGAAGCAGGGATGGATGCACATATTGCCAAACCGGTGGATATGGATTTATTGGAAGAAAACATCCGGATTTATATGCAGGCAAAAGCATAACAAAAGAAGAAGGGAACAGAAGAATGGGTATTTTTAAGAAACGTCTGACTGTAAATGAAGCAATCAATGCAGCACATACTTCGGAAAATGCAATTTTAATTGACTGCCGGGCAAAGGAAGATTTCCAGAAAGGACATGTGGCAGGAACAAAGAATATTCCGCTGGACAAGATAACGGAAGACCGTATTTTGCGGAGATTCCCGGATAAGGAAAAATCTTTTTATATTATAGGAAGTTACAGCTGCCGCTCCGAAAAGGCGGTAAAAGCATTTAAGAAATTAGGCTATAAGAATGCCATTTTTGGTGGTTATATGGAGGAACACCACGGAATTCTGGTGAAGTAAGCTTAATGATTAGAATTGTATAAAGTCTATAAAGAATAAGAAAAATGCAGAAAATGTTTGTGAAAAAACAGGAAAATTCTGCATTTTTTTAATGTCAAAATATACAAACTGACGCAAGTGTACAAATTGCACAAAAAAACAACCAAAAAACTGGCAAAAATTGCAGGAGAATATGGAATATTTACACGAAAAAACGGCAACTGGTCAGACCTATTTCCGCAGGAAGAAAACGGTTGCGTTTGCAATTTTTTCTTGTTAGAATTTTAACGATTTAAAAATGCCTTAGAGCAGCAGAAGGAAGTGAGACAGATGGATGCTCTGGTAAATAGCCTGATGGAAGAACTGAACTGTGAAACGGTATTTACAATTCCGATTTTCGGAGGCATTCCCATTTATGAATCCGTAGTGGTAACGTGGATTATCATGGCAGTAGTCATTGTGCTGTGCATACTCCTGACCAGGAACTTAAGTGTGGAACATCCGGGACGCAGACAGATTGTTCTGGAAACGGCTGTAAACGGGTTGAATAACTTCTTCCGGGATACCATAGGCGAGAATGGAAAGCAGTATATTCCTTATCTTATGACAGTTGCAATTTATATTGGAATTGCCAACTTAATCGGTCTGTTGGGATTTAAACCACCGACCAAGGATATGAATGTTACCGCAGCATTATCCCTGATGAGTATCATATTGATTGAGATGGCGGGTATCCGCAAGAAAGGAACGAAAGGCTGGCTTAAGAGTTTTGCAGAGCCGATGCCGGTAGTACTTCCAATCAATATTCTGGAGGTCTTTATCAAACCATTGTCGCTGTGTATGCGACTTTTTGGAAATGTATTAGGTTCATTTGTCATTATGGAATTGCTGAAAATGGTAGTACCGGCAATTCTGCCAGCAGTATTTAGCTGTTATTTTGACATTTTTGACGGATTGATTCAGGCATATGTATTCGTATTTCTGACCGCATTGTTCGTCAAAGAAGCAACCGAATAGGGAAGAAAAAACAAAAAGAGAAACAAAAAAGTAGAAAAGAAAAGGAGTGCATATTATGTCATCAACATTATTAGTAGCAATCGGAGCAGGTATCGCAGTATTAACAGGTATTGGAGCAGGACTTGGAATTGGAAAAGCAACATCATCCGCAGTAGATGCAATTGCAAGACAGCCGGAAGCAGAGAGCAAAATCAGCAAATCACTTCTTCTTGGATGTGCGTTAGCAGAGGCAACTGCTATTTACGGATTCGTTATCGCATTGTTAATCATCCTCTTCTTAAAATAATAAAGAAAGATTATAGAAAGGCAGGTACGGGAAATGCTTAGCATTAATTTTTGGAATATTTTGTGGACCGTTGTAAATCTGCTGGTATTATATGTAGTCTTTCGTAAATTTCTTTATCAGAGAGTCATGAACGTGATTGAGGCAAGAGAAGAAATGGTAAAGAAGCAGTTCGACGATGCAAAAAAAAGCGAAGAAGATGCCAACAAATTAAAGGCAGATTATGAGGCACGCTTATCTGATGCAAGAGTTGAAGCAGACCAGATTATTATCGATGCCAGAGCAAGAGCGGAAGAAGAGCATGCACGCTCGGTAGAGAAAACTCGAGAAGAGACTGAGCATATGTTAGAAAAAGCCAAGGAAGATATTGCAAACGAGCAGGAAAAGGCACAGCAGGCAGCTCAGGCAGAGATTGCAAAACTGGCAGTCATCGCTGCAAGGAAAATTATGAAAACAGGTGATGCTCATGACACAGGAAGCAGTAAATAACGCAAAGGTATTGTATCGGCTGGGTGCCACAAGACAGGAGGCAGATGAACTCCGGAAGCTCTATGAGCTTACGCCGGAACTGCTTAAGGTTCTCGCAAGTCCGGTGATTTCCATACATAAGAAGGATGCCGTGATAGAGAAAATTTATCAGGATGCCGGATTATCCAAGGTGCTTGTGAACTATACCAAGATGATGTGCAGACTGGGTTATATCGGAGAAATAGAGGATATCCTGGATGCATTTTATCTCTATTGGGACAGACAGAATCATATCCTGCGTGCAGAACTGACCTGTGCAGGCACACCGCAGCCGGAAGAAGAAGCAGAGGCAAGAAAGATTCTTGCAGAGAAATATCCCGACTGTGAGATTGTTCTGACAGAAAAGGAAGATGAGAATCTCTTAGGCGGATACATCATTAAAGTTCATCATAAAGAATATGACAGAAGCTATGAAGGCCGCTTACGTCAGTTGGAAAGAAAATTAACAGGGAGGTGAAGCCTGTGGGCGCAATTAGTGCTGCAGACATAATCTCGATTATCCAGAGCGAGATAGAAGAATTTGACTGGGATGAATCCAGTCGTGAGACCGGTTCCGTAATCTGGGTTGGTGATGGAATTGCAACCATTTACGGAATTGACCATGCAATGTATGGTGAAATCGTTGTATTTGATAACGGTGTCAAAGGAATGGTACAGGATATCAGACAGAATGAAATCGGCGTTATTTTATTCGGCCGTGATACCGGAATCAAAGAAGGAACCAAAGTGGTTCGTACCAAGAAGAAAGCCGGAATCCCGGTAGGGGAAGGCTTTGTTGGAAGAATTATCAATGCATTAGGTGAGCCGATTGATGGAAAGGGCGAAATTAAGGAAGATGATTATCGCCCAATCGAAGAGGAAGCACCGGGTATTGTAGAACGTAAATCAGTAAATACACCAATGGAAACAGGAATCTTATCCATTGACTCCATGTTCCCAATCGGTAGAGGACAGCGTGAGTTAATTATCGGAGACCGTCAGACCGGAAAGACCTCCATTGCAACAGATACCATCATTAACCAGAAAGGCAAAGGGGTAATCTGTATCTATGTTGCCATCGGACAGAAGGCGTCCAGTGTAGCAAAAATCGTATCTACACTGACCAAGCATGATGCAATGGATTATTCCATCGTGGTTTCCTCAACTGCAAGTGACCCTGCATCCATGCAGTACATTGCACCATATGCAGGAACTGCAATGGCAGAGTACTTTATGCATCAGGGAAAAGATGTGTTAATCGTATATGATGATTTATCCAAGCATGCGGTAGCATATCGTGCGATTTCTCTGTTGTTAGAGCGTTCTCCGGGACGTGAAGCTTATCCTGGTGACGTATTCTACTTACATTCCAGATTGTTAGAGCGTTCCAGCCGTCTGAGTGATGAATTAGGTGGTGGTTCCATTACCGCACTGCCAATCATTGAGACACAGGCAGGAGACGTATCCGCATATATTCCGACCAACGTCATTTCCATTACAGACGGACAGATTTTCTTAGAGAGCAATCTTTTCTTCTCTGGTATGCGTCCGGCAGTCAACGTTGGTTTGTCTGTATCCCGTGTCGGTGGTGCTGCACAGACCAAGGCAATGAAGAAGGCATCCGGAAGTATCCGAATCGATCTGGCACAGTATCGAGAGATGGAAGTATTTACCCAGTTTGCATCTGACCTTGATGACATGACCAAGGCACAGTTACAACATGGAAAAGCATTGATGGAGCTTTTAAAACAGCCACTCTGCCATCCGCTTTCCCTGCATGAGCAGGTAGAGACACTGTGTATGGCAAATCATGGTGTATTTGATAAAGTAGAAACAAAGAATGTAAAACAGTATCAGAATGAGATTCTTGAATATATGGATTTGAAGCATCCGGAAATCGGCAGGGAAATCGAAGAAACCAAAGTGCTTTCCGATGAACTGACCGATAAGATTATTGCGGCTGCAAAAGAATTCGAAGACAGTAGAAATCAATAGGAATGAGCAGGTGTTGTTATGGCAAATGCAAAGGAAATTCAGGATCGAATGAAGAGTATCAATGATACATTGAAGATTACCAATGCAATGTATATGATTTCTTCTTCGAAGCTGAAGAAATCAAAGAAAATGCTTTCTGACACGGAACCTTATTTCTTTACCCTGCAGTCGGAAATGAGCAGAATCTTAAGACATCTTCCGGATATTGAGGACATTTATTTTAAGACCAACGAAGAGAAAAAGCCGGAAGAGCGGATGGTAGGTTACATTGTTATTACGGCAGATAAGGGTCTGGCAGGCTCCTATAATCATAATGTATTAAAGCTTGCAGAGGAGCATTTGAAAGCACATAAAAATAACAAACTGTTTGTATTAGGTGAGTTAGGTCGTCATTATTTTGAACAGCGTGGAATTGAGATTGATAAACAGTTCCACTATACCGTACAGAATCCGACACTGAACCGTGCAAGAAATATTGCGGAGGAACTTTTGGAGCTGTACCGGAAGGAAGAATTAGACGAGATTTATATCATCTATACCAGCATGGTTAATGCAATTCAGGAGGAGACACAGATCAGACAGTTACTCCCACTGAAGAAAGCAAGCTTTAACGTGAAACTGCCTGCAGATATTCCGATGGAGGAACTGGCATTGAAACCATCTCCGGAGGCAGTGATGGATCGAATTGTACCGGATTATGTAGTTGGTTTCATCTATGGAGCGTTAGTTGAGTCTTATTCCTGCGAGCAGAACGCAAGAATGATGGCAATGGAGGCAGCAACCAAAAGTGCCAAAGACATGCTCCATGAGCTGGATATCTTATATAATCGTGCAAGACAGGCAGCAATTACCCAGGAAATAACCGAGGTCATTGCAGGAGCGAAAGCTCAGAAACGGAAAAAGAGGCAGTGATAAGGAGGCTTTTTCATGAAGACAGGAAAAATCATACAGGTGTTAGGCCCGGTAGTGGATGTCTCATTTGAAGACGAAGAATTGCCGGCAATCAAAGACGCCCTTGAAGTGAAAAACGGCGATAAGAAGTGCATCATGGAAGTGGCACAGCATATCGGAAATCATACGGTACGTTGTATTATGTTAGCTTCCAGTGAAGGACTTTGCCGTGATATGGAAGTAACCGCTACAGGAAGCGGAATAAAAACTCCGGTCGGAGAGCAGACATTGGGAAGACTGTTCAACGTATTAGGAGAAGCAATCGATGGTGGCGAGCCACTGAAGGATGCACCGGAATGGGTCATCCATCGTGAACCACCAGCATTTGAAGACCAGAATCCGGCAGAAGAAATCTTAGAGACCGGTATTAAAGTTATCGATCTTTTGGCACCATATGCAAAAGGTGGTAAGATTGGATTGTTTGGTGGAGCCGGAGTAGGTAAAACCGTATTGATTCAGGAGTTAATCAGTAACATTGCAACAGAGCATGGTGGATATTCTATTTTCACCGGTGTTGGAGAACGTTCCCGTGAGGGTAATGACCTTTGGACAGAAATGAAGGAATCCGGTGTATTAGAGAAGACCGCCTTAGTGTTCGGTCAGATGAACGAGCCACCTGGAGCACGTATGCGTGTGGCTGAGACCGGACTTACCATGGCAGAATATTTCCGTGATGAGAAACATCAGAATGTGCTTCTTTTCATTGACAATATTTTCCGTTTCACACAGGCAGGTTCTGAGGTATCTGCATTGTTAGGACGTATGCCTTCTGCAGTAGGATATCAGCCGACACTGGCAACTGAAATGGGTGAATTGCAGGAGCGTATTGCATCTACAAAGAACGGTTCTGTTACATCCGTTCAGGCAGTTTACGTACCGGCAGACGATTTAACTGACCCGGCACCGGCTACTACTTTCGCACATCTGGATGCGACCACCGTACTTTCCAGAAAGATTGTAGAGCAGGGTATTTATCCGGCAGTAGACCCACTGGAATCTACATCCCGTATCTTAGAGGCAGACATCGTTGGCGAAGAACATTATCAGGTAGCCCGGAAAGTACAGGAGATTCTGCAGAAATACAAAGAGTTACAGGATATCATCGCAATTCTTGGTATGGAAGAGCTGGCAGATGAGGACAAGTTACTGGTATATCGTGCAAGAAAGATTCAGAAGTTCTTATCACAGCCGTTCCATGTAGCAGAGAACTTTACCGGCGTAAAGGGTGTTTACGTTCCGTTATCTGAAACCATTCGTGGATTCAAGGCAATCATCGATGGTGATATGGATCAGTATCCGGAAAATGCATTCTTCAACGTAGGAACAGTAGAAGACGTTATCCGTAAAGCAGAAGAGATGGAACACCAGAATGCATAAGAGCTATCATCTTTAGAATAGAGGTACAGGTATGGCAGGAAATACATTTTATTTAAAAATAATTGCAGCAAACCGGGTATTCTATGCCGGCAGATGCCGTTCTCTGATTGTTCCGGAATATGACGGACAGAAAGAGATTTTAGCACACCATGAAGATATGGTCATTGCCATTGATGAGGGTGAAATGCGTTTTCAGCCGGAAGGTACTGCAAATTGGGAATATGCAGTAGTTGGCATGGGTTTTGTGGAAATCGTCAACAACCGTGTGACGCTTCTGGTAGAAACTGCAGAGCGTCCGGAAGAGATTGACGTTGCCCGTGCCAGAGAAGCAAAAGAACGTGCCGAGGAGCAGATGCGGCAGAAGCAGAGCATCCAGGAATACTATCATTCCAGAGCATCCTTATCCCGTGCCCTGACCCGACTGAAGGCAACCAGCAAGTACCAGTAAGCAACAGGAAAGTTGTGGTATGCTGTGATAGTGTTATAAATGAAGATATAATATAGATAGAACCGGAAATAGAATTAGAACTAGAAATAAGATTATAGCAGGAAACCCGCAGATTATCTGTTTGAAAACAGGTGGTCTGCGGGTTTCTTGAGCTGCCGGTGGCAGGTTCTATAGGTATCAAATATTTATGTAATATAAAAGTTATTTCATGAGTGCAGTAACGTCCTCTAAAGGAAGATTACAAAGTTCCGCTATTTCCTTCGCATCAAACTTTCCTGTTTTTAATAGACGAAGGGCGGTATCGGTAGAAGCCTGTTTCTGACCAAGGTTAATACCCTGCTCAACACCGGCGTCAAATTCAGCTTTTCTCAGTTTTTTCTCTTCTTCAACTTTATCATATTCAAAAATACTCATAGCAATTACCTCCGCCTGATTCTTCCTAAGAAAATCTGCCAGAATATTTTCCTGAATGCATTCGGTGACAGCCTTTTGCACGGCATCATCCAAAGGCATCTGTTCTGCAAGGGAACGAACCTTTGCAACATAAATGGAATATTCCTTTAATATCTGGCAATGGGACATTAACTTGGTGTTGTGTCCTGCGTTTACATTGAATGTAGTAACAATAAGTTCCAACGATGGATTGTCGGTTGCATGATAAAAAGCATCTGACAAACGGCTGGTATAGCAATCATCTATCGGTGAGCTTCCATTATAAAATACAATAAAATGGGGATTTGGAATTTTTTGTAGTGCAGAAGAATACAGGGATTTCTTATCCACAAGCTTCTGGTATTCCGCTGCGATGTAGAATAAATCCCGAAGCGGAATATTTGGATTCATTGTGGACTGATGCTCGTATAGATAGAGATTCATGTCCAGAATAAAAGCCAGATCGTTCTTCATTCCCATGTAAATGGCATTTTCCAGGGTTACAATTTCAAGTGCACCGGAATCCGTGTAATGACTGTTATTAATTGCATTGTAAAGGGATAATAGTGCTTCCTTATCCGAAAACAGCATCCGGAAAACAGTGTCCTTAAATTTGCGGTTCGCCACCGGTGTGTGTTTCGTTGTTTCATTTGCTTCATGTGCTTTTCCTGTCATAGGCAAGTCCTCCTTGTGTGTGGCAGGAGGATAAGCAGCAATAGTAAATAAATATCATATCCAGTGGCAAAAGATTACCTGCTATCGAATAATGGCAGTTATTTCCATACTGTATCGCTCCTGCTTTTTAGTTAAATAGTGAATCAAAAGCATAGATAGATACAGAAATGCTGGGTTCTATGCAGAACCGGATTTGAACTATAGAAAGTGCCATATAGATTGTATAATATATGCTTTTTCACATTTTAACATAGGAAGAGGGCAGGAGCAAGACAGAAAAATTATTCCGCGTCTATTTCCGCCTTGATTTCATCTTCGGTTGCCGCCATTGCCTGTAAAGTCATGGTAAGCAGTTTCTCTAAATCCCAGCCAAGCTGAGCGGCACCGCGCTCGATGACCTCGCGGGAACATCCGGCAGCAAAGCCTTTGCTTTTATATTTCTTCTTTAAGGATTTTAATTCCATATCTTTCGTGCTCTTGGACGGACGCATCAGTGCAGCAGCCCAGATAAGACCGGTTAATTCGTCTGCGGCAAATAAGACCTTTTCCATTTCGTGAAGCGGTTCCACATCAATGGTTGTGCCACATTCTACGGTCATGCCGTAGCCGTGGGAGCAGACCGCATGAATAATGTCATCCGAAACGCCGCCATCCTTTAACAATTCCGGAGCCTTAAGACAATGCTCGGCAGGATATAATTCGAAGTCGATATCGTGAAGCAGTCCCACGATACCCCAGTATTCAGCATCCTCGCCATAGCCTAATTCATTGGCATACCATTTCATAACAGCTTCAACCGTAAGCGCATGCTGAATATGAAAAGGGTCTTTGTTATATTTTTTCAGTAATGCAAAAGCATCATTTCTTGTAATGTGTTCCATTTTTTCGACCTTCTTTCTTTTGGCAGTTCAGTAAAATACTTCAGTAAAAATATACACCGGATAAAATAAATGTGCAAATCAAATTAGTGTGGAAAGAGGGCATTTTTTGCATATGGCATCATTATCCAAAGAACTGCTGCAGGGATTGTTAAGAGGAAAGCTTGGTTTCAACGGAATGATTACTACAGATGCCACCAATATGGTAGGCTTTGGCTGTGCCGGAAGACGTAAAGAGCTGCTTCCGAAATCCATCAATGCAGGCTGTGACATGCTTTTATTTACGAAGAATCTGAAAGAGGATTACGAGACTGTTTTAGAGGCAGTTAAGAGTGGCATAATTTCAGAAGAACGTCTGAATGAGGCGGTTACTTATATTTTGGCAACAAAAGCATCTTTGAAGCTGCATGAGAAACAGAAATCGCATACTCTGATTCCGGATGAGTCCGCCCTTGATATTTTGCGTTGTAAGAAGCATATTGACATGGCATATCAGGTATCCGATAAAGCAATTACACTGGTAAAGGATGAGCAGAATCTTCTGCCACTTTCTAAGGGTAAATATAAGAAGGTACTGACCATCGTATTAGGAGATGCCATCAGTGCCAGCGGAAAACCGGCAGTGGGAGACCACCAATCGGCTATGATGCACCATGGTTTGTCCATGAGCTTCCGACCATGTTTATCTCCATTGCAAATCCGTATCATATGCAGGATGTGCCGATGATAGAGACCTTTATCAATGCATAAACAGACAATGAATTTAACGTTGAAATGCTGGTAAAGAAATTAAATGGCAAGTCATCCTTTAAGGGAAAGAATCCGGTAGACCCGTTCTGCTATCAGAGACAGACAAGAACCATATAAAAGTACAGGGATAAGAGGAAAAAGATGAAAGCCTTGAAATTATACTGGATCGATATGAAGGAAAGGCACCTTGAAGAGAACCAAAAAGAAATCCTTTTACTGGTACAAAAAAGTAATCGAAAGTAACGGAGAAATTCTAAGATAAACGGCTGTTATTATCTTAAAAAATATTGCATATTTACGAAAAAATAGGAAAAAAAGTAAAAAAAACCCCTTGTTCTATCAGAAAACCTGTTTTATAATAGAGGGAAAAATGAACAGGCAATACGGAGGAAGAAGTAGAAATGAGCAAGAAACTGATTATCGTAACATCACCGCCAGCTTGCGGGAAAACATATATTTCAAAAGAACTGGCAAAGAGATTAAATCATATTGTATATCTGGATAAGGATACTTTAATTACATTATCTAAACAGATTTTTGTAGTGGCTGGACAGCCATATAATAGAAGCAGTGATTTCTTTGAGAAGAACATTCGTGATTATGAATATGAATGTGTCGTAAATCTGGCACTGGAGGCATTGGAGTATGAAGATCTGGTTCTTATCAATGCACCATTTACAAGAGAAATCCGTGATATGGAATATATCAAAGGTCTGAAAGCCCAGCTGGCAAAGAAAGATGCTACATTAGTAACAATCTGGGTACAGACAGATCCGGAAATCGTTCATGAGAGAATGATTACCAGAGCATCTGACCGTGATGATTGGAAGTTAGAGCACTGGGATGAATATATTGCATCCTGTAACTTTGAGATTCCGGAAGATCTGCATGATCCGAATGTAAAAGATGATTTACTGATTTTCAATAACAACAATGATGAAGAGTTTGAAAAGTCCATGAAAGAGATTACTGGAATCTTAAATGAGACTATCAATCAGGACTAATTACATAGTTTAAAAGTGGAACCCCGGGCAAAATGCTTCTTATGGGAAGAGAAGTATTTTGCCCGGGGATTTTTTACTTTACAGGAAATTGCTTTCCTGTAAAGTAAAAAATGCTCCGCGAGGATGCGCACTGCGGCGTATAAGGTAGATGTCGCAAGCGACCGCCGCAGGCGCGAGAATGTGCCAAGGCACATTCTTTTTTACTCTATAGGAAATTTCTCAAATCGTCAGAAATAGTGTATAATAAACTGGAAATAAAAAATGACATGACAAAAGAGCGAAGGGGGCTTCGCC
>ONAD01000033.1 GCA_900315735.1 uncultured Lachnospiraceae bacterium
GTGCTGGATACTGTGATGTCAGATCATAGAATACGAGAAAAGAGGTTGAGAGAATATGCGTTATTCCATGGAAAACGAGAGCATGAAGGTGGAAGTTGAGTCTCTTGGAGCAGAACTGAAATCCGTGCTTGGCAAGAAAAGTAATATTGAGTATATGTGGTGCAGCAATCCGGAGTATTATAAACGGAGTGCCCCAAACCTGTTTCCAATTGTCGGAAGCTTAAAAGACGGAGCTTACCATTATCAGGGAAAGACTTATAAGATGGGACAGCATGGATATGTCCGTGATGTAGAGTGGAAGGTGGAGAAAAAAGATGAAAATACACTCATTTTCACCCATCAGTCTGATGAGACAACAAAAGAAAAGTATCCATTCGATTATGAGATGGAATTAATCTATCATATGAATGGCAACAGACTGGAAATCACATGGAACATAAAGAACACCGGTAAGGAAAAAATGTATTTTTCCTGTGGATTCCATCCGTGTTTCTCCTGCCCGGTGCATGGCGAAGCAGATAAGAGCGGTTACGGTTATGACATGCATATGAACGGAAATGCTGTCTGCCGTGACTTTGACGTAGAATCCGGACTGGCATTAAACAGCGAGAGCGAGCTTAAGTTAGAAAATGGATTTGCGGCATTTACGAAGGATTTCTTTGACAATGGTGCTTATGTGGTAGAGAATAATCAGACACATGAAGTATCCCTGCGTGACTCGGAAGGAAAGAACTACTTAAATGTGTATTTCCCGGAGGCTCCGTTATTCGGACTTTGGTCAGCAGAGAAGAAAAATGCACCATATGCAGCTATTGAACCATGGTTTGGAAGATGCGATAAAGAGGATTTTAACGGAAGCTTGGAAGAAAGAGAATGGGGACATGCGTTAGAGCAGGGTGCATGCTTTCAGGCAGCATACACCATAGAAATTGCAGGAGAAGATTAATTTTCATGCATTTTCTTATCTTCCGCTAAGAGTTCTTCATGAAGTGCAATGGAATCCCAGTTGATATTGTGCTCCGTAAGAACGGCTTTCAGACCGATTCTTGTAAGATGAAGTTTTTTAAATTCCATCAGGAAACGGTCTAAAAGGGCATTATCAAAGCCTTTAAATACCAGCATTTCGTCGGTGAAGCCATTGCCGGTATAGACCTCTTCTTTCAGAGGGAAGCCGTCAATCCCTGCGAGGGCACCTAAGGTCTGGTTATATTGTTCTTTGGTGATAATACGGATTTTTATTTTTAACCGGAGGCAGAGCATTTTTAATGTTCTGCCTTTGCTGTTTTCTAAATTGTAAAATAATAAAACCGGATGCATAGGGGAAAACTCCTTTCTTAAAGAGGTAGAAAATATCTGCTATTCAGCCATAAAGTATAAGGTTTCCGGGGGAAAATGGCAAGTATAAAAGATTGCATTTTTATATATTTTTTATTATAATGAAGAATCATAGTTAAAAGTGGGATAAAACGCAAAAAAGTTGGTGTGGATTATGGCAGATATTACAACAGAAGAATTAGAAGAATTAGAAAATGAAGTGGTGTCTAAGGACGACAACATAAAGACCATGCAGGAATTCGTCAGTCCGGAGAGCCTGTATCAGGAGCTGATTGCCAGCGTCAAGAAATATCACCCGTCGACGGATATTTCTTTGATTGAAAAGGCATATAAGACGGCAGATACGGCACATAAGGGACAGGTACGAAAATCCGGTGAAGCATATATCATTCATCCATTGTGTGTGGCAATTATTTTAGCGGAGCTTGAGCTGGATAAGGAGACCATCGTAGCCGGACTGCTTCATGATGTCGTAGAGGATACCGTCATGACAGTCGAAGAAATTGCTTCTGAGTTCTCAGAAGAGATTGCACTTTTGGTAGATGGTGTTACAAAGCTGGGTCAGTTATCTTATGATGCGGATAAAGTAGAGGTTCAGGCAGAGAACTTAAGAAAAATGTTCCTTGCCATGGCAAAGGATATCCGTGTTATCTTAATCAAGCTGGCAGACCGGCTGCACAATATGCGTACGTTAAAATATATGACGCCGGAGAAACAGAAGGAAAAAGCAAGAGAGACCATGGACATCTATGCGCCGATTGCACAGCGTCTTGGTATTTCTAAAATTAAAATTGAATTAGATGACCTTTCCTTAAAATATTTAGAGCCGGAAGCATATTATGATCTGGTAGAAAAGGTTGCACTTCGTAAGAGTGTCCGTGATGATTATGTACAGAGCCTTGTAAAAGAAGTAAGTAAACATATCGAAAATGCAGGAATCAAGGCACAGATTGATGGAAGAGCAAAGCATTTCTTCTCTATTTATAAGAAAATGGTCAATCAGCATAAGACCTTAGACCAGATTTATGATTTATTTGCCATAAGAATTATTGTGGATAATGTCAAGGACTGCTATGCAGCACTTGGTGTCATCCATGAGATGTATAAACCAATCCCGGGACGTTTTAAAGATTATATCGCTATGCCAAAGCCGAATATGTATCAGTCCCTCCACACCACATTGATTGGACCGACCGGACAGCCGTTTGAGATTCAGATTCGTACCTTTGAGATGCATCGTACCGCAGAATACGGTATCGCTGCCCACTGGAAATATAAAGAAGCTGCCAACAATGGCGGAACAGTGGCTACCACCAAATCAGAGGAAGAGAAGTTAAGCTGGCTGCGCCAGATTCTCGAATGGCAGAAAGACATGTCAGATAATAAAGAGTTCATGAGCTTGTTAAAGAGCGATTTGAACCTCTTTTCCGATACCGTATTCTGTTTTACTCCGTCCGGAGATGTAAAGAACCTGCCAACGGGTTCCACACCGGTAGACTTTGCGTACAGTATCCATTCGGCAGTTGGAAATAAGATGATTGGAGCCAAGGTAAATGGTAAATTAGTTCCAATCGATTACGAGATTCAGAACGGTGACCGTATTGAGATTATCACATCCCAGAATTCCAAGGGACCGAGCCGTGACTGGTTAAATATTGTTAAGAGTACGCAGGCGAAAAATAAGATTAACCAGTGGTTCAGAAGTGAGTTAAAAGAAGAAAATATCATAAAGGGCAAGGAACTGATTGCCCAGTATTGTAAAGCAAAATCCATTAATCTTACAGATATTAACAAACCGGAATATCAGAGTAAGGTCATGCGGAAATATGGATTCCATGACTGGGATTCCGCACTTGCAACCTTAGGACACGGCGGACTGAAAGAAGGTCAGGTCGTGAATAAGATGTTGGAGGAGTACCGGAAAGACCATCCAATCCAGCTTACCGATGAGGATGTACTGAACAATGTATCTTCCGAGAATAAGGATAAGGCAGTTCCGCAGAAATCTAAGAGCGGCATCATTGTAAAGGGACTTTATGATGTGGCAGTGCATTTTTCCAAATGCTGCAGCCCGGTACCGGGAGATGAAATTGTGGGATTTGTCACAAGAGGCCGTGGCGTATCTATTCACCGTACCGATTGCATTAATATCATGAACCTTTCCGAACTGGAAAAAGTGCGTCTGATTGATGCAGAGTGGCAGCAGGGCGCAGAGCATGGTGATAATGGACTGTATCTTGCCGAGATTAAGATATTTGGTAACAACCGTACCGGACTTTTAGTAGATATTACCAGAATTTTCACCGAGCGGGAAATCGATATCAGTTCCATTAATTCCAAGACCAGCAAACAGGGCATTGCGACCATTTCTATTTCCTTTAATACCAAAGGCAAAGAGGAATTGAGCAGCTTAATAGAAAAAATCCGTCAGGTAGAGAGCGTGATTGATATTGAACGTACTACCGGCTGATAGAGCATTGGCAAAATAAATTGCTGATTTATGAAAAAGTCAAAGTCAGTTATTATTATAGAAGAGGAAAATTATGACAGAACAGACAGAAGTATTACGATATATCGTAGGACCGGTCTGCACCAACTGCTATCTTCTGGTAAATCATAAGACAGGAGAACTTCTTGTGGTAGACCCGGGAGATCAGGCACAGTTGATTGAAAAGCAGATTGAAAAGACCGGAGCAAAACCGGTGGCAATTCTTCTGACCCATGGACATTTTGACCATGCGGGAGCAGCAGAAGAACTTGCTGATAAATACCAGATTTCCATTTATGCCCATGAGGCAGAGAAGGAGACTTTGGAAGACCCGAGACTCAACCTTTGCGGCATGATAGGAGAACATAAGGTTTATCATGCAGACATTTTTGTAAAAGATGAAGAAGTATTAAATCTTGCAGGATTTTCCATCCGTGTATTTTTTACACCGGGTCATACCATTGGTGGATGCTGCTATTATATTGCAGATGAGAAGATTCTTTTCAGCGGAGATACGCTGTTTCAGGAATCTGTGGGAAGAACCGATTTCCCGAGAGGAAGTGCATCGGATTTAATCCGGGCAATCAGAGAGAAACTGATGCCACTGCCGGATGACGTGACCGTATATACCGGACATGACGAAAGCACTTTAATTGGCTATGAGCGGATGCACAATCCGTATTTATAAGGACGAACCATGATAACAGTATTATTAGATAAAGCAGAATTTGAATATGATATCCATTCGCTGGTAAAGGCATTTTATCCGAAGGAAGATGTATATGTTTCCACGAAGGATAAGGAGAAAAAAGAAGAGCCGGTACATTATCACATGGATGTACAGTTTGCGCCGGAAGAAATCATTTTTTCCTGGAAAAAGGTGGAGACTTCGGAAGACAATGCGAATCAGACCGGAATTACAAAACGTGTAGCAGTAGATTATACAAACCGCAAGGAGACCAAGAACAGCCTGAAACGGACGCTGTATCAGTTACTGTCAGAATATACCGGAGTGGAACTTCCGTGGGGAAATCTTACCGGTATCCGTCCGACCAAGATTCCTATGGCACTGTTAGAAGAGGGGAAGAGCGAGGAAGAAATTGCCCGCTATATGAAGGAAACGTATTTTACCTCTGATGAGAAGATAAAGCTTAGCATTGAAATTGCAGAGCGGGAGTTGGAACTTTTACACAAACTGGATTACGAGGAAGGTTACAGCCTTTATATCGGAATTCCATTCTGTCCAACGACCTGCCTTTACTGTTCCTTTACTTCTTATTCCATGTCAGCCTGGAAAAACCGCATGGATGACTACTTAAGTGCACTGGAAAAGGAACTGGATTATACAGCGGTCAAATTTGCACATAAGAAATTAAACAGCATTTATATTGGTGGTGGAACACCGACCACATTAAATCCAAAGCAGTTAGACAGATTGATTCGAAAAATCAAATGTAGTTTTGATTTATCTGATTTAGTGGAATTTACAGTGGAAGCCGGAAGACCGGACAGTATTACAAAAGAGAAGCTTATGGTGCTTCGCAATCATGATATCAGCAGAATTTCCATTAATCCACAGACCATGAAACAGGAAACTCTGGATTTGATTGGACGACATCATACCGTACAGCAGACCATTGACAGCTTTTATCTGGCAAGAGAATTAGGCTTTGATAATATCAATATGGATTTAATCGTAGGACTTCCGGGAGAAAGTCTTTCGGATGTGGCAGATACCATGGAGGTAATCCGGAAGTTAGCACCGGATAATCTGACGGTTCACTCACTTGCCATCAAGCGTGCAGCAAGGCTGAATATACAAAGAGAGCGTTATCAGGATTTTGAAATTGTCAATACCGCAGACCATATCGCACTGACTTCGAAAGTGGCAGAAGAAATGGGCCTTTTCCCATATTATTTATACCGCCAGAAGAATATGGCAGGCAATTTTGAAAACGTAGGCTATGCAGCACCGGGAAAAGCCGGTGTATACAATGTTCTTATTATGGAGGAGAAACAGAGTATTGTAGCCTGTGGTGCTGGTGCATCCACGAAGCGTGTCTGGGTACAGCCAAATCCCGATGGCACACATCGGATTGAACGTGCCGAGAATGTCAAGGATGTGGCACAGTATATCACAAGGATTGATGAGATGATTGAACGGAAGAGCCGGCTCTTTACAAAGGAATAAAAGCGGTTGACATATCAGAACACGAAAAATATAATAGTTCTGTATGAATACAAATATATAATAAGAAAAATAGATAAAATGCTTATCTCGGAAAATGGAGGAAATTTCATGGCATTGAGTAAGAAGCCGGTTACAGGCATGAAGGATATTTTACCGGAGGAGATGCAGATTCGTGATTATGTGCAGAATGTAATCAAAGAGACCTACCGGAGTTTTGGATTTACACCAATTGAAACTCCTTGTATGGAGAATATTGCAAACCTCACCAGCAAACAGGGTGGAGAAAATGAAAAACTCATTTTCAAAGTATTAAAACGTGGTGAAAAGCTGAACTTAGAGACAGCAGAAAAAGAAGAAGATGTAGTGGATTTTGGTATGCGTTACGACCTTACCGTTCCGCTGGTAAGATTCTATTCCAATAACAGTAACCAGCTCCCATCCCCGTTTAAGGCATTACAGATGGGAAATGTGTGGCGTGCTGACCGTCCTCAGAGAGGCCGTTATCGTCAGTTCATGCAGTGCGATATTGACATTTTAGGAGAGCCGTCCAATCTGGCAGAGATTGAGCTGATTCTTGCAACAACTACAACCCTCGGCAAGATTGGATTTAAGAATTTTGAAATCCGAATCAATGAACGCCGCATTTTAAAAGCAATGGCAGCTTACAGCGGATTTCCGGAAGAAAGCTACGACCTTGTATTTATCATCTTAGACAAGATGGACAAGATTGGGCTGGACGGAGTCGCAGAAGAACTGAAAAAGGAAGGCTTTGCAGAAGAAGCGGTCGATAAGTACTTATCCTTATTTGAAAAAGCAGAAGGTACCGAAAACGGACTGGTTACCTTATGTGATACATTAATTGAAGCTGGATTCTTAGAGGAAGAAGTAAAGCAGAACCTGACAGAGATTATCGACAGCGTAGAAGCAACCAAAGCAGCAGACTTTAAAATGGTATTTGACCCGACTTTAGTGCGTGGCATGGGTTATTATACAGGAACTATTTTTGAAATAGCTATGCCGGAGTTCGGCGGAAGCTGTGGTGGCGGCGGTCGTTATGATAAGATGGTTGGAAGATTTACCGGCAACGATGTACCGGCATGTGGATTTTCCATCGGTTTTGAAAGAATCATTCTTCTGCTCTTAGAGAGCGGATTTAAGATTCCGGGACAGGCAGCGAAGAAGGCATATCTCATTGAGAAGGGATATCCGGCTGATAAGCTGCAGGAGGTAATTGCACAGGCTCAGAAGGAACGTTCCGAAGGAACTCAGGTATTAGTGGTTCGTATGAATAAGAACAAGAAGTTCCAGAAGGAGAAGCTTACGGCAGAGGGTTATGAAGAATTTGTGGAGTTTTTTAACAAATAAGAGAAGTGAAAGATAACAGCGTCGGAAGCAGAGATGTTTTCGATGCTGTTTTTTCGGTCTGGGAAGAAAAGGAGAAGAGATTATGAGCAAAATTGTAGGAATTGATTTGGGAACAACCAACAGTCTGGTAGCAGTGTGGGAAGAGGGGCATGCACAATTAATACCTAATTCTTTTGGAGACTTACTGACACCAAGTGTGGTTAGCATTACACCGGATGGCATTATATATGTCGGTAAAGTGGCAAAAGAGAGAATGGTAACACATCCGGAGGAAACGGTAGCTTCTTTTAAACGATTTATGGGAACTGCAAAAACTTATCAGTTAGGAGAAAGAAATTATAAGCCGGAAGAGTTGTCCGCAATGGTTTTGAAACGATTAAAAGAAGATGCAGAGCGTTATCTGGGAGAAGCGGTGGAAGAAGCGGTAATCAGTGTTCCGGCATATTTTAATGATATGGCACGAAGAGCCACAAGAAATGCGGGAGTTCTAGCTGGACTTAAAGTGGAAAGAATTATTAATGAACCATCAGCGGCAGCACTTGCCTGTCATGAGATGCGGCAGGAAGAAGAAAGTACAATGCTGGTATTTGATTTTGGCGGTGGTACATTAGATGTTTCGATGGTAGAGTGTTTTGAAAATATCATAGAAATAAAGGCAGTCAGTGGAGATAATCATCTGGGGGGAAATGATTTTGATTTATATATCGCGCAAGAATTTGCGCAGAAGAATAAACTGGATTGGGCAGAAATGAAAGAAGAGCAGCAGGCTGCCATTTTAGAGCGTGCCAATCGAGCAAAGCAATTGCTGACAGATGAAGAAATGGCAACAATGCAGGTGACTTATCCTGGCGTAGAAGGTCAGATAACAATTTCCAGAAAAGAATTAATCAATTTGACAGAGACTTTGTTCCAAAGAATGTTAAAACCGATACAGAAGGTTCTTGCAGATGCAGAGATAGCAAAAGATGCGATAGATGAAGTGGTATTGGTTGGCGGTTCCTGTAAGATGCCGATTGTGCAGAAGTATATAAAACATATTTTAAAGGGAATACCGGTTTGTCTGATGAATCCGGACCAGATGATTGCAATTGGAGCCGGAACTTATGCAGGAATAAAGGAACGTGATAGAGAGGTAAAGGATATGCTTCTTATGGATGTCTGTCCATTTTCACTGGGAACATCCATATATAACCGGGCACATCCGAAGGATAGTTATAATGATGTGATTATCGAGCGTAATAGTGCATTGCCGGCAAGCAGGGAAAAAATATATTATCCCACAAGTCCAAGGCAGAAAAGTGTATTGATTGATGTCAATCAGGGAGAAGCATTGTATGCAAAAGATAATTTGCATTTGGGTGAATTGAAGGTAGAATTACCAATAAATGAAGAAACCGCACGTAGTGGTACGGAAGCAATTAAAGTGCGGTTTACATATGACATTAATGGAATACTGGTAGTGGATGTAACAATTATGTCTACAGGAAAAGAGGAGCGTCTTGTTATTGTAAACGAAGAGACGGGAATGAGCGAAGAAGAAATAGAAAAGGCAGTTGCAGAATTAGAGAAGATAAAATTTCAACCGCAGGGAGAAGAGGAAAATCAACTGGTATTGGAGCGTGCGAAGAAACTTTATCAGGAGACAACCGGAAATATAAGAGAAGAAATTGAACGTAGAATGCAGTATTTTACAGAAATACTGATATATCAAAATGAACTTGACATAAAGAAAGCACGCCGTTCCTTTGAAGCATATTTAAACAGTATAGAGGAATATTTACAGCAGGTAAATGAACCGTGGGAGAAGATGAATAATTTCTCAGACTGGTATGATGAAGATGAGGATGCAGAGGAAGATGAATTAGCGGAACAGGAGACAAATCAGACCTGGAACGGATCATATTATACAAGCTAGGGAGGAAATGAGAAAATGAGAATTGATGAAGCATTTGATATTCTTGGTATAGAAATAACAAAGGATAAGAAAAAGATTAAAGCTACATTTGCTAAAAAAGTAAGGGAATGCCATCCGGAGGAAGATGAGGCTGGCTGGAAAAATTTGTACGATGCATACGGAACTGCGATGAATTATGCGAAAAATGGAGCAGTCTATGCACAGCCGTTACAGCAGGAGGAAAAAACACAGCAGGAGATAAATACTCAGCAGGAAATAAATGCTCAACCGAAAATGGAACCGGAGATTCAAAAGGCAGAGACCACAGAGGAAATAAATCATACTGTGGAAACGGAAGAAAGTCAGAAAGAGTATGAAGAAATCTTTGGACGGATTGAAGATAATACGATTATTTCTCCAGAAAAACTGAAGGAAGAATATGAAGAGCAGTTTAAAAAATTGATTGATGCCGGATATTTTCAGTCTTATAAATGCTGGAAGAAGCTTATGGAGCATGAACACTGGAATCTATATGCCGGGCAGATAGATTTCTGGAAGAAAATGCAGGCGGTTTTAAGAAATACTTCAATATGTGCCAAAGCGGCAAAATACATCGGAAGTGAATTAAAGAAAAGGGAAGATTTGCTGAGACGTACCATGGGTGAGAGAATTTTATCAGAGTCCCATACCGTACAGGCAATGTGCCTTTTTAAAGCGGAAAAATCATTCGGTGCCAGTAAATTCTGGAATGGAAAATATTCTATTGTATGGAAGATGACTGCAGTAAGTGTAGCTCTTTTGGCTGTATTTTTTGTCAGCTTATTTATTTTTAACAAGCCGGATACAACAAAAGAAAAGTCTTATGATTCGTCGGCACCGATCAGTTCATCTAATGTTCCACAAAATGAAAACAGCAGTAATTCATCCACAAGAGGTGGAAGTAAGGATTATAATAGGGATGCTTCTAAAGGAGGAACTTCAAATACTCCTGGAATCGGAGAACTGCTTTCTGCGGATGACTTTAGAGAAGAGATAACCAATTATCTGAATGAAAAATATGGAGAAGGAACCGTTCAGGCAGAGGACCTTGTGTTACAGCCGGTAATGTTGGAACAGGGAAGTAATTATTATTGCTATTATAAAGGTCAGCTTTCCTCACAACCGGATAAAAAAGTATTTTCCTGGGGACGCGTAGAAAGCGGGAATCCGGAAGTCTTTGGTGCGTATTGGGGGATAGTCTGTTTTGACAATTTCCAGCAGGCAGAAATTGAACAGGCATTAAAGGAAGAACTGGAAAATACGCTTGGTATCTCAGAAGGAATGATGTATCTGACTTCTTGTGAACCGGCTTTTGCCTATGAGCGTTTTGACATGTCAACACCTGCTTATCATGCGTTATATCAGGGTGATTTAGAGGCATTTTTTGAAGAGGAAAGTCAGTGGAGAATGGACTGGCAGGAAAATGATACAACAATTGCAGAAGAAGAGATGATATCAGAAAATGGTGCATGGAATGGACGTTATACGGTATGGTTCCCGGATGAAAATGTTTCGGATGTAAAGAGTCTTATAGAGGATGGCACAAAGAGCAGTGGAATAGATAAAGATGCCATTGCAAATATAGAGCAGAAGTATAAGATAGAAATCATTGCTTCTGCATTGCCACAGGATTTGTATCATCAGTTGGATGCGGTAAAAGGTGAGGAAAAAGAGGGCGTAACCGATGTATTAAAGCAGAAAAACCTGTCAGAAGACAATATTTTTGCTCTGCCATTCATAACAGCCTGGTATAATGGCGCAGAAGATTCGGCTGGATATTCGGCTGTAGCAAAGAAAGAAAATGGAATTTCAGTTATTTATCCGGCAGAAAAAACACAGCCGGAAGTAACGTGTACAAAAGAAAAAGGCGTATTTACGATAACTGTGGCACCGGATGATGGTGGCTGTGTGGTAGTAATAAATAAAAATGATGCTACTTTTTCTGGAAAAAGTATCACCGTTAAACGTCAGGTGGATGGAAAGAATCCGAAGAAGCAGACGGTTCAAAAGGTTGAATCCGGAATGGAAAGTTTAAGTGGTGTATTAGAAGCAGACGGATATCTGTTTATACCATGCAATACAGAACAGACCATAATTCTTTAAAATAATTCATAAAATCCATAGAAGTTATTTTGACGGATTGCCTGCTATGTGGTAAAATATCCAATTAGGTATAGAAGGAAAAGATACACGATTTTTAGGAGGATAAGAAAATGTCAGAATCCATGCAGGGATTACACAGAACCCATAGATGTACAGAAGTATCCAATGCCAATATTGGAGAAAAAGTTACCGTCATGGGCTGGGTACAGAAAAGAAGAAATTTAGGAAGTCTTATATTCATAGATTTAAGAGACCGTTCCGGAATTCTGCAGCTTGTATTCGACGAGCCAAAGGTAGGAAGCGAAGGCTTTGCCAAAGCGGGAACACTGCGCAGTGAGTTTGTTATTGCAGTAGAAGGAACCGTGCAGAAGCGATCTGCAGCAGTCAATGAGAATTTAAAGACCGGTGATATTGAGGTAATTGCTGAGAGTATCCGTATTCTTTCAGAATCACAGACACCGCCATTTCAGATTGAAGAGAACAGCCAGACCAAAGATGAGATTCGTTTAAAATATCGTTATCTTGATTTACGTAGACCGGATATCCAGCGGAACCTGATGCTGCGTAGTAAAGTAGCATATCTGATGCGTGATTTTATGGCAAAAGAAGGTTTCTTAGAGATTGAGACTCCGATTCTTTGTAAATCTACACCGGAAGGTGCAAGAGATTATCTGGTGCCAAGCCGTGTACATCCGGGCAGCTTTTATGCATTGCCACAGTCACCACAGCTTTTCAAACAGCTTCTGATGGCATCCGGATATGACCGATATTTCCAGATTGCAAAATGTTTCCGTGATGAGGATTTACGTGCAGACCGTCAGCCTGAATTTACCCAGGCAGATATGGAGCTTTCCTTTGTAGACATTGATGATGTATTAGATGTCAATGAGCGTCTGTTAAAATACATTTTCAAAGAAGCCATCGGTGTAGACGTAGAGCTTCCACTTAAGAGAATGCCTTGGCAGGAAGCAATGGATCGTTTTGGTTCTGATAAGCCGGATACCCGTTTTGGAATGGAATTAAAAGATGTATCTGATATTGTAAAAGATTGTGGCTTTGGTGTATTTACCGGAGCTTTAGAGCAGGGTGGTTCTGTCCGCGGTATCAATGCAGAAGGGCAGGGCGCAATGCCAAGAAAGAAGATTGACAAGCTGGTAGAATTTGCAAAAGGCTATGGTGCAAAAGGACTTGCTTATCTTTCTGTACAGGAAGACGGAAGCTATAAATCTTCCTTTGCAAAATTCATGACAGAAGAGGAATTGAAGAATCTGGTTGCTGCAATGGACGGAAAGCCGGGAGACCTGCTTTTATTTGCAGCAGATAAGAATAAAATTGTATGGAATGTATTAGGTGCACTTCGTCTTGAAATTGCCAAAGAGTTAGACCTCTTAGACCCGAACCAGTACAATTTCCTCTGGATTACAGAGTTCCCATTATTAGAGTGGTCAGACGAAGAAAATCGTTATATGGCAATGCACCATCCGTTTACCATGCCAATGGAAGAGGACTGGGATAAGATTGATACAGATCCGGGTGCAGTACGTGCCAAAGCATATGATATTGTATTAAATGGTACTGAGTTAGGTGGTGGTTCTGTCCGTATCCACCAGAGTGATATTCAGGAGAAAATGTTTGAGGTTCTTGGATTTACAAAAGAGAGAGCACATGAGCAGTTTGGATTCCTTCTGGATGCATTCTCCTATGGTGTACCTCCACACGCAGGACTGGCTTATGGTCTTGACCGTCTGGTTATGCATATGGTACATGCAGATTCTATCCGTGACGTCATCGCATTCCCGAAAGTAAAGGATGCATCCGATCTTATGTCCAATGCACCGGATATTGTCGATGAGAAGCAGTTAGAGGAACTGTGCATCAAAGTGGATGAGAAAGAAGTAGAAGAAAAAGAAGCAGAAGAAGCTGCAGAAAAATAAAGAAATATATAAAGCGTGTTTCTTGCATAAATAAAAGAGCTATTGTATCACAGAATTTTAAACCGTGGTACAATAACTCTTTTTTGATTTGGCAAGCACCGCGATAACTCGAGAAACTCGCAAAGCGTGTTTCTCGTAGTTATCAGATATTTTGCCAGACATCCGTAAGAAGCTGACTTTGACCGCTTCGTTTCTGCTGATGATTTATCGATATTCACCCATATAGAACAATGCAATAGTTCCAGGGCCGGAATGTGCACCAATGGTTGAGCCGACATAATTGATTAAGAAGCTGTCGATGCCGAAACGTTCTTTTACAAGATTTGCAACAAACTGTGCATCTTCTAAAGAATCGCCATGGCTGATAAATACGATATCGTTCTGGTCACGGTAGGAGCCCATCTGCTTTTCCATATTGTCAACCAGAGTAATCAGGGATTTCTTACGTCCACGAACCTTGGAAACCATAATAAGATGACCTTCATCATCTACATGAAGCACCGGCTTTAAGTTAATCATGGTACCAAGAACCGCAGCGGTTTTAGAGACACGTCCGCCTCTGTGAAGGTGGAACAAATCATCTACCGTAAAGTTATGTACCAGATGCAGTTTATTTTCTTCCAGCCATTTTACGGTTTCTTCTAAAGTGGCACCATTTTCTTTCATCTGGACAGCTTTGTGAACCAGAAGTCCCTCGCCCATGGAAGCACAGAGAGAGTCTACGACAACGACTTTATGCGGAAAATTATCTTCTTCCATTTCACTTGCAGCAATTTTGGTACTGGAGTAGCTGCCGCTGAGTCCGCTGGAAAAAGCAATGTGAAGAATATCACAGTCATTTTCTGTAGCAATTTTAGTAAAGATTTCGCGGGCAGTTTCCGGGTTGACCTGAGATGTGGTAGGCAGAGAGCCGGCGCGCATCTTTGCATAGAATTCTTTGACATCCATTGGATGCTCCCAGTCATAGGTTTTGCCGTCTATAGTATAAGTGAGTGACAGCATGCCAAGATTATGTTCTGCTACATAATCTGCCGGCAAATCTGCAGTAGTGTCGGTGGTAATAATAAATTTATTCATGTGTCCTCCTGTGTTTTTATATAAAATTATGGCACAAAATTGCACCTTTTTTATTATAGCATAATGAAAAATGAAAATGTAAAATTTTTATAAAAATGAAAAAATATCTTTACAAAAAAAGAAAAAGCAGGTATGATTAGAGCCATCTTATTTATCTTTTTTTATCCGGGAGATTCCTCCCAAGTATTCCAAACAGTGAAATGAAATTCAGTATGGAAAGGGGTTTTCTTATTTGAAAGAAATTTTTGAACAGTATGGTGGGGTAATTATAACAGTAGTTGCGATTGCAGCATTAGCAGCACTTGTGACCGCAATTATGGGAAATGGAACCAGTGGTCCCGTTTATGATGCATTTAAGAACTTAATTGATAACTTTGGAAATAACATCGGAACACCATAGGAGGGGATGAATTGGACAGACAGGAGCTGGGTATCCGGATGGAGCCGGATTATTTTGGTCCCCTTTGGCGCTATGTCCGGAATGATAAGATTACAGATATTGACTATAACGGAAACCAGCTGTGGATTACAGATGTGGAGAATGAGCGCTATCTGATTCGAAGTCATGGCATTACAGAGAAGTTTGTAGAGCAGTTTTCCCATCGGATTGCCAATGAAGTGAGCAAGCCTTTTAACAAGAAAAATAATTTGTTGGAGGCGGAGACTGGCACGCTGCGTATCAGTATTGTGCATGAATCTGTTGCTATATCCGGCAGAAGCATCTGTATTCGTAAATCAATGCCAATGCTGCGGATGCAGGTAAAAAAGATGGTGGAAGATGAGTATGTAGCGGTTCCGGTACTGGAATTACTGACCAATTGTGTGGCAGCAAAAATGAATTTTGTCTTTTGCGGAGAACCGGGGGCAGGAAAGACAGAATGTGCAAAATTTTTCTCACAGTTTATTCCGGCAGGTGAGCGTGTCATTACGATAGAGGATAATCCGGAATGGCATTACAGTCAGATTAATCCCGGAAAAGATTGTGTGGAACTGCGGATTAATCCGGATTTTGATTATACCAAAGCCATTAAGACATGTCTCAGACAGAATCCGTCCTGGATTATGTTATCGGAGGCACGTTCTACGGAAGTAAAGTCTTTATTGGAGTGCTGGTCTACCGGAATCCGTGGATTTACTACCCTTCATACGGATGATGTGCGTAAAATTCCGGATCGCATTTTAAATATGATGGAGAGCCGTATGGATGCAGACCGCATGGAAAATGATGTATACAGCTATGTTGATGTTGGAATTTTACTGCGGAAGAAAATGAGTGCAGAAGGAAAATTGTACCGTTATATAGATCAGGTCTGTTTCTTTGTAAGAGAAGAGGGAAGAAATGAAATACATATGCAGGTGGTGGATGGCAATCTTATGGTGAGAGAACTTCCGAAAGGGCTGATTGCGCGTATGAAGCGGCATGGAATATCTGAGCCATTTGACAATCTTATCATACAACATCGTCTGGAAGGAGAAGGATATGAAAAAGAATGAGCGTTTCATTATCTATGGAGGCTGTTATGGATTATTGCTGTTGGCAGCATTTTTATTACAGCTTAAGTGGCAGGGCTATTTCTGCTGCAGCATTGTATTTGTTTTTATCATGTGGCGCTTAGATAAAGTGATGAAAGAAGAGAGCAGGCAAAAGATACGTCTGCGGGAGGCAGAATTGTATATGGAGCAGATGCTTTATGCATTTTTGCAGAATCCGAAAATCTTATCTGCACTGGAGACGGTTTGCGTATTGTTTGAACCGGGAGTTATGCGAAAACAGCTAGAGACTGCAATCTTTCATTTGCGAAAAGAATATGACAGCAATATGAAAGAAGAGTTAGATGCAATTGAGCAGCAGTATGAGAATCGCAGAATGAAAGAAATTCATGGATATTTTCTTATGGTAGAACAGTATGGTGGAGCATACGAGACAACGGTGGAACTTCTTTTGGATGATTTACAGCAGTGGATGGAGCGGGTCAGACTACATCAGCAGGACTGCAGAAAATATCGAAGAAATATATTTTTGGCGGTGGGATTATCTGTCCTTGTCTGTGCGGTAACCAATCACCTGCTGCCGAAAGATATTTCTCTTTCTGATATTGTAATCTGTCAGATAGCTTCTGTTATATTTTTATCGTTAGATATGTTTATCTGCTACCGTGCAGCAAAACGTACCTGTAGGGACTGGCTGAGAGAAAGAGAGTCCTATGGAGAAAAGGATGAAAAGAAATATCGTTATGTGCAGACGCATAAGGGTTTGCGGAGTGTATTATACCGGAAATCCTTACGCAAAAAGATGGAACGGGAATTTCCGCAATGGCTGATGGACATTTCTTTGCTGCTTCAGACCGAAAATGTACAGGTGGCATTATATCGGATACGGCCACAGACACCGGAGGTTTTAAAACCGGCGATTGATGATATGTTAGAAGAACTGTCACAGAATCCGGAGAGTATAGAACCGTATCTTAATTTCCTGAAAGGGTATGATTTGCCGGATGTGCATTCTGCGATGCGTATGCTGTATGCATTATCCAATGGTGGTTATGGAAATAGTGAAAAGCAGTTAAGACAGATTTTAAAGCGGAATCAGGAACTTTTAGATAAGGCGGAGAAGGAACGGAATCAGGATTCGCTGGCTGGCTTTTATGCATTGTTTTTAGCACCGGCATTAACCGGAGCAGGAAAAATGATGATAGATATGACAGCTTTTCTGGTGGTATTTTTAACGAGTGTGCATAGATAGGGGATTAGATGGAGCAGGTAATAAAAACATATCTTGGAATATTTCTGATGATGTTGCTGTCGACAGTTGGAATAGGAATTGTGGCAGCAGAAGTGCAGATTTGTCAGGCAAGAAATTTTAAATCGGATGTAGTAGTAGAACTGGAAAACAGCAATTATAACCGGGAAGTGATAAATGCCTGCATGAAGCAGGCTGATGAACTGGGCTACCAGCTGCAGGTCAATTTATATGAGGATTCCGGAAATATAATTGTATGTGAAAATGGAAATGTGCCTTTTTTGGAAAAGAATGTAACCATGGCAGAGGTGGTATTGCATTATGGATACCGGATGGGACCATTTCACGGAAAAACGGAGCATAGTATCCGGGGATTTGGAAGGTAGGTTTATGAGAAAAATTATAGAGGATTATGGACAGGCAATTATCTATGCAGTGCTTGGCAGTGGCTGTATCGGAGTACTGTGGTATTTGCTTGGTTATATCTGGTAAGGGGGATAAAAATGCATTTTTTTATGGAAGAATATGGTGGACTTGTGATTGCGGTTCTGGCAGTTATAGTTATGACGGGAATTTTATTTGGACTGTTTTCGCAGGGTGGTTATCTATATGAAATGATAAGCAGAGCACAGGGTGCATTGGGGTAAAACAAATGAAGGCATTATGGAAAGAATATGGACAGACAGTAATTACTGTATTGGTGGCGGCAACGTTATTGATGTTATGCTTATGGGGATTCCGTGTAATTGGAAATATGACAGAGCGTCCGGCAGCCGGTGCAGATATCGGAAATAATATGGATGGAAAAATATTAAAAGATATTTGCAGCCGTCCGGTTCCGGAGATTACTTATGAAGCCAATCGTATTTTAACAACAGCAGATAAGATAGCGTTGTCAGAACTATTTTATGCAGTGGATGCAGATGGAAAGGAACTTAAGATTGAGATAACTGATATCAGAAATCAGGCAGGGGAAGCAGTAGATGATATTTATGAAAAGGCAGGAATCTATGAAATAGAGGTACGGGCAGAAGATGCATATGAAAAGCAGACGGTTTCTTGTTTCCGGATTCCGGTAAATGGAGGCGGTGTATGAAACATATGGTATTTGGGGTATTGTCCGGAGGCATTGTCATACTTTTCGTAGTGATGCTGCTGACGATGCAGCATAAGAATGTGCGGAAAGAAGAATTAGAACAGAGTCTTACGGAAGCAATGGAAACAACATTGCAGATGGTAAAAACGGATGCAGACAAAGACTATACATCCGAAGAGATGCGGGCATTATTGATTCGCAATTTAGTGCCGCAGATAAATTCAGATTCTGAATTAACCGTTCGGATGCTTGCAGCAGATGTAGAAAAAGGATTACTTTCCGTGGAAGTGGAAGAGTATTTTTCTTATCCGGGTGGGAAAAAAGGCAGTATACAGTGCTGCCGTACAATTCTTGCCGAAGAGGATAGCGAGGAAACGGAGAAGGGGGAAAAAGAAGTGGCAATGCAGACCGTAATTTTTTATCGTTCCAGGGAAGAGATGGAACAGGGAGAATCTTATTATAAGAAGCTGGAAATACAAAAAGGGGATTACTGTATTTCTCCGGCAGAACCGGTTTGTGATGATTTGAAAAAGAAATTTTTAGAGTGGCGGGACAGCAAGGATTATCTTGCAGATTTTACGCAGTGTGTAGAAGAAAATCAGACATATTATGCAGTATTTGAATAGGGGGTAAGCATGAAAAAGAAGGTGCGAAGGGGAGTCTGCCGTTTACTTTGCGGCTGTATGATTCTTTTTATGAGTCCGGGCAGTATTCAGATAATAAGTGCAGAGGAAACCGAGGTGGCAGATGCGGCAGAATCTGAAGGAACAGCAGAATTTGAAAGAACAGAAGTATCGGAAACAGAAGCACTGGAAACAGTAGAAAACAAGCGGATAGAAGAATCAGAGAGGAAAAAGGAAAAACGGACAGAAGAGAAATCAGAAGAGCAGACGGAAGAGCAGCAAGAGAAAACGTTGGAAGAAATGCCGGATGAATTTATTTCATCTGCTTACGGAAGTGTCCAGACCTGGTATCCCAAAACTTCCGGGTATTTTGTATTGACAGTCCGTGATAATGCAGGTGGAAGAACGGCTCGTTACCGAATTGATTGTAATATTGGGGAACGTCATCCCAATGGAATTAATTATCGAATCTATTATAAGATGTATTTGATTGGTGGGGATGAGCTTGGCATTACATTAGAGGAGAAGGAATATTATACCAGACATGATAATGCTACTTCTGAAATCGGAGCAAGGGAATATCATCTTCCGGTTACTTTTCGCTTGCCGGAGCTGGGGCATCATTTTGAAGGAGTGTCTACCAGCGACTGTTATCAGACCTATTTTGAGAGTATGGAAGAAGAAACCTGTAGTTTTGTAGTGGATACCAATGGATGTGGAATGACACCCTGGGGAGATGATGGTGCATGGCATAATGATAATATAGAAGTAAATTACCTCGAAAATCGTTATACTATTCATTATGATGGAAATGGGGCTACCAGCGGAACTGTTGCTTCTCAACCGGATGTGCTCTATGGAAAACAGATTCAGCTGCGGCAGAATCAGTACAAAAAGGAGTATGCAGTAACTTTTGATGGAAATGGCGGAATGTCAGAGGTAGAGAATCTTACGGCAGAAAGTTCTTTTGCAGGCTGGGAGGATCATAACAGTTTTTACTATAATGGAATAGAATTCCCATGGTATGCATTTGATGCGCCATGTTATGCAAAAGCAAATCCGGATTTACTGGAAAGCTTCGGTTATAATAAGGCTGCATTATTAAGTCATTTCTATCAGTATGTGATACAGGGCAGAGAAAAAAGAATATCCAGTCCATATTTTCGTTTGACGGATTATATGAAATATGGAGGGGAAGATTTAAAACAGGCATTTGGCAGTCGGCGGGAGTCGTATTTGTTGCATTGGATCAATCATGGATATATTGAGCATAGAGTGGGGATTGGCACAATCGGTGTGCCGGAAGCGTTATCGGAACTTTCTGTATACGAAGATAAGGCACAGGTATTAAAGTTATCATCAAAGCATAAGGGAGAGGTTCTATTAAAGGCACAATGGAAGGATGCAGAAGTAATACTTCCTTCAGCAAAACGCAGTGGATATGCGTTAGCTGGCTGGGCGGACGGGAAAGACGCAAAAGAACCAGAGTACTATCCCGGAGATAAAGTTAAGATAACAGAAAATCAGACCTTTTATGCCATTTGGAAGAAATCAAAACCACCGGTTATAGAGCGTATGATATCCATTCAGAATGGGACGGATGGATTCTATACATATGCCTATGTGCGGGATGGCGGAGATGGAATCTCAAAAACTGCCTTTGCGGTATGGAGTGAAAATCAGGGACAGGATGATTTGGCAGCAGAGTGGCAGACAACGGAATTAGGAGAAGAAGGGGACTATTTTGTAGAGGGGCAAAGATATAATTACCGCTATAATACTTCTGCTGCAAAACATAAAAATGAATATGGCAGGCATCTGATTTCAATTTATGCATATGACAATTTGGATGGCTATGCAACGGCAGATACGGATTTTTGCTATTGTTTTCCAATCATTTTTGATGGAAATGAAGGTCTCATTGACGGAGAGGAGACAAAGCAGGAAAAACGATATTATGGGACACCCTATGGAGAAATGCCGGTTGCCGTCCGGGAGAATTGTTTTTGCTTAGGATGGAGTACAGAGCCGAATGCAACATGGCAGGAAAGAGAGCTTATCGGGGAAGAAGATATCTTTTGCCATGTAGGAGAACAGAGATTATATGCACAGTGGGATGAGAGTCCTGTTATTGAGGCGGAAGATCAGTACTATAGTTTAATGGATGCAAGAAGTGGCAGGATTACAGAAGAGATGCTTTTGCAGCAGGCCTGTGCGAAGGATAAGGAAAACAGCTCAGAAGATAATCCGGAAGGCATCTTAAATAGCGGAGCAGATGAAGAGAAGAATACTGTTTTTTGCGTGGAAGATTATAAGGAAGAAGAATGGAAGAACTTTGCACATGAAGGAACCACCACGATTACTTATTATGCAAAAGATGCAGTTGGAAATATCAGCAGAAAACAGGTTACCGTTTATCTGGTGGATACTGCTTCACAACAGGTAAAGGAAAAAGAAAAAGCGTTTCGATTTATCAGTGAAAAATATCTTGATACTATAACACCGGATTCCATTTGGAAGAAAGAAGAAAATTACAGACAGTTAGAAAAAGCATTGCAAAGGAATACGGTTTTGGAAGTCTGGAATTTATCATCTCAGCAGTTAAATGAAATAAAAGAATATGAATTGCAGCAGAATACCGGGAAAATGACGGAAATTGAGCGATTTCGAAGCAAATTTATCCAGTGTATCGGTGAAAATGCTGAAATTTAAGCAGAAAGAAGAAATTGGTTGCACAATGAAAATGACATATGGTATAGTTGGAGAAAAGTGAAAGGAGTTATGAAAAATTGAATCCAAAGAAAAAAATATTGATTTTATCAGGCTGTGTGCTTACTGTGGCAGCCATAGTTGGTGGCACATTTTTTGTACAGCAGAACAGTAAGCATGCATTAAGCGGCACATTCGTAGGAAAGTTCCACGAAGCAGAGGAGCATGCAACAGGATTTGTGGTATGTAAGACCGAATCATTGCAGGAGGTATTTTGGCAGAAGAAAGAAGAGGCTGAGAAGGAAGTACAGGATATGCTGCTGGCTGCCACGCAGGAAGCAGAAATCGAAGAAGAGGTTCTGGTGGCAAAGCAGGAAGTGCCGGATGAATCCGATGGAAAGAATGAGAAAACCAATAAAAAGGGAACACAGGAAGTGACGCCGGGAAAGGGCGCAACAGAGCCGGTATCAACTGCAGGAGGGCAGACACCTTCATCCCAGGAAAAAGCACCGGCATCCGGAGAACAGGAACCAAACGCTGGAACTCCGGCAGCACCATCAGAGACACCGTCAGAAACTCCGGCAACGACACCAACAGAACAGCCGGCAGAGGAAACAAAGCCAGCAAATCCATGCCCGTATCCACTTTGGACGGTAATGAGTTTTGATGATGGAACTATGGGATATTACTGGCCGATGGATTATGATATTGCAGATGCAGTAAGAGTAGATAATGAGCTGTATGAATTACATTATACCAGACTGGTAAGTACAACTTTTGTAGGAAATTATGATGGTGCATATCATGTAAGATTAAGTAAATTCAGTTATCATATTCCATATGCGGATGACTGATGATAGAAAAAGAAAAGGTATATCGAAAACTCCCTAAGGAGTTTTCAGATATACCTTTTCGATTCTGTTCTTATCCATTTTCTCAACCCGGAGCAGGATTCCATTTTCTGTGGTAATGGATTCTCCCTCGTCCGGAAGATGGTCTAAATGTTCTAAGATATAGCCGCCAATGGAATCATAATCTTCTGATTCTAAGTGAATACCCAGTTTTTCACACATATCATAAAGGTTCATGGAACCATTGACCAGATATTCTTTTTCATTTAAAGCAGTAATATCAGCTTCTTCATTGGCATCATATTCGTCGTGAATTTCGCCTACAATTTCCTCTAATAAATCTTCTAAAGTAACAAGACCGGCAGTCGCACCATATTCATCTAATACGATAGCAATGTTGAGGGAAGAAGCCTGCATTTCTTTTAATAATTCAGCAGTGTTCTTGTGCTCATATGTAAAGAATGGTTCTCTCATAATAGCACGGATGGAAAAATTCGTCCGGTCATCATAGAGCAGTAAATCCTTTATATTTAAAATACCAATGACATTGTCGGTGGTATCTTCATATACAGGTAATCTTGTATATTTGGCTTCCCGGAAAATCTCTAATAATTTCTCGTAGCTGGCGTTGACATCTACGAAAGTCATATCGATACGGGGAACCATAATTTCTTTGGCTTCGGAATCGGTTAAATCGAACACATTATTAATCATATCGCATTCTTCATTTTCAATTACACCCGATTCGTGACTGACATTTACGATAGTACGAAGCTCGGCTTCTGTCATGGTCTGTTTCTTGGCATCCGGGTCAATATGCAGAAGCTTTAAGAAGCCATGAGAAAGCATATTGATAATAAAGATGACAGGAGTAAGAACCTTCATAAGAAAGCTGATGACTCCGGAATACATTAATGCCAGTTTTTCAGAATGTATGGTAGCAATTGTTTTTGGAGTGATTTCACCGAAAATCAGAATCAATACTGTTAAAATTCCGGTTGATATTCCTGCAGCAACACTTCCGAAAATTCGGATGGCAAGTGCTGTAGAAATAGCAGAAGCGGATAAGTTCACAATATTATTTCCGATTAAAATAGCGCTTAACATCTTAGATGAATGATCCGTGATAGCAAGCACGCGCTTTGCCCGTACATTTCCTTCATCTGCCAAAGTCCGCATCTTAATCCGGTTAACGGTTACAAGAGCGGTTTCAGCAGAAGAAAAGAAAGCTGAAAGAAGAATCAGTATGACAAGACTTACTAATTGGATGATATCTGTTCCACTCAAATTAGTCCACCTGCAGATTGGAATAGTAATCCGTAAGAGCACTTAAATCTACCTCTGTATAGGATACCGGTTTATTTGCTTCGTGATTTTTATAAATAGAGAAGCCTGCCCATCCTATGATAAGTGCAACTACAACAACAGTAGCGGTATAACCAAGATAACGTTTGCATTTCTCACGTTTCATTATTTTTTTACGATTTTTCTTTTGTTCTTTATAACGGTCAACTTTTTCCTGACTCATAAGAAATCTCCTTGCATTGTTTTTTATAATAATGGTATTATACACCATATAGGAATAAAATTGAACAAAAAATTCAAAAACTAATAGAAAACGAAAAGAAATAGAAGAAGGAAAGAAAAATGAAGCAGGGAATAATATTTGATATGGATGGAACACTGTGGGATTCCACAGAGGGTGTGGCAGAATCATGGAATGAAATATTAAAACAGGAAAAGGTAGACCGTGCACCTCTTACCGTAGAGGATTTTCGTGGAATCATGGGAAAAACCATGGATGTTATCGCAGCAAAATTTTTCCCGGATATGCCGGAAAAAGAGCGAATGGAACTTTTGGATAAATGTGGCGAATATGAAAATGAATATCTGT
>ONAD01000034.1 GCA_900315735.1 uncultured Lachnospiraceae bacterium
GAGAGTTCCACTACTTTCCCAGTGTTCCCTGTAACTTATCAACCATATCAGTTCATTATAAAAATCTCAGATTTTTGTCTTGACAACTGAGCCACTATATATTATTCTGTTTTTATCCTGTCTGTTATCTATTTTTCCCCTTTTACATTCGACTTTCAAGGAAAAATATTCGACTTATTTTTGTCTGAAATTCGACTTTTCAGCACCCTATATTCGACTTTTATGCCACTCTTATTTTTATTATTTTTTCTTCCAAATTCCTTGTTTTATGCTGTTTTTCTCAAAATTTTCTTTACCGCTTTCCAGCAGATTCAAGGTCGAGCCAAAAATTTTTTAAGTCGAATTATATATAAAAACCGGTTACGCTCATGTACGAAGTACGAATTGGTTGTGCATTTTTACCAATAACTATAACCATAATTTCTTGTAATACAGAGCAACTACGAAAAACATGCTTTGCGAGTTTCTCGCGTAAAGAACAAAGAATGTGCCTTGACACATTCTCGCGCCTGCGGCGGTCGCTTGCGACATCTACCTTATACGCCGCAGTGCGCATCCTCGCAGAGCGTTTTTTACTTTACAGGAAAGCAATTTCCTGTAAAGTAAAAAAAGAAATCTGAATCTCCTTAGAAATTCAAATTTCTTCTATTTTGTAAGTATTTATTTAATGTAAAACATTCCTCAATCGTCTGACCACACACTGAATATACTCTGTATTCGATGGTTTGTTCTGTATTGAGCCTCTCCATTCTGGATTCTTGAGGTATGATGTCTCCTTATCTGGCTTTGACCATACCCGTTCTATTACATTTCGAATTGATTTTTCCACACCACTTACTGATGTCTGATATACTTGTGCAACCTGCGGATAAACATCATTCGTTATCTGGATTGACGTACCATTGGGAACAGCCAACAGAATACCAATTGCTCTTGCAAGATATTTGGTTCCTTTTCGATCCGGTTCAAAACCGCTTTTTATCAGTTCACCCCATGCAAGTACATACTGAATTTCGGTTTCTTCCTGTTCCGTATAGATTACCTTTCTTCCATTATGATATTCGCTTTCTCCATCTGCAGTCGTTGGTGCGGTCAGCTTAATTATTTCAATAATTTTCTTTGGTGAAAATAATTCGTTATTTTTCTTATAAACCAAATCTATATCTAACTTATTGATGCTATGCAGAAAATGCTCCGAGCCATAATTTGTTGTTACGATAATTTCCGGATGTTTCTTTAACTTCCGTTTCATCTCTATAATGAGATGGATTCCGTCACCTTCTTCTAACTCCAAATTTACAATTACTGCATCTACTTCCTGTTCTGTCAGAATATTGATTGCGTCACTCTGCCGCCCCGTTACCGCTACCAATGCAAATTCTTCATCCCGGGCTATTTCTAATGCATATTCCTTGCACAAAAGTTTATCACTTTCTACAAGCATGATTCGAATCATTCTTTCTTTTCCTCCCTCAGCATTCCGATTCAGCTTCCTAAGCTGTTTTGTGGAATCTACTCCCTGTATCTATACAATGCTACAGATATATATTTATATCATTTTGTCAAAAAAATCAATACCCTTTCTCTTTTTCCTTCTTCCGCAGTGCTTCCTTAAAGCCCTTCAGGGCATCGAAGGGCATAAACTGCTTGGCACGGTCTTCGATGTCCATTTTCTCTCTTCTCAGATTCTCTCTCTCATTCCAGCCGGATGCGGTTTCCTGCTGTCCGGCTCCCATGGTGTCTCTTCTATACGCCACTCTTATGCCCTCCAATCTGACCGTTTCGTTCTATTGTCGTTGCACTCTCTTCCAAATTCATTCCCTTTAAAATAGCATTCCTGCCGTAGCGCTGCTTGATGGAAATTGCTGCACGCTGTGCCTTCACATCCTTCTCTGTCTCTTCCGGATCTGAAAACAAATCAAATTGCTGATAATCTTCTGTCATTACGCCGGTATAAGTCAATGTAATCCGCCGGATATATGCTCCCGGTCTTACAATTCTCCGGTATAGCTGCTCTACATAAGACAGCAGCCGGCGGTTGGAGCTGGTTGCACTGCGCAGCGTTGTGCTTCCCTTCGCCGGTTCAAAGCATTTCTGATTGCTGTAACCGATTGTCAGACTGATATGGGATGTTACAAGGCCTTGGTCTACCAGGTCAAGGCACAATAAATCTGCCATCTCTTTTACCACCAGTGCACCTTCCTCATACTCATAATCCCGCGGCAGCACCTGACCGCTGGAAAAGGATATATTCTTCGGCCGATATGCCTTGATGTCCGCGATCGTTACCGGTTCTCTTCCCCATGCGTGATCAATTAACAGCTCTGCATCTATGCCAAAAGCCTTATATAGTAAAGACTCTCTGGCATGGGCAATCTCTTCCATTGTGCAGATGCCCATATTCGATAGACGCTCTACCGTTCCACGCCCTACCCGCCAGAAATCAGTCAGCGGTTTATGTTTCCAGAGTTTCTCCCGGTAGCGCGCTTCATCCAGATAGGCAATCCGGTCTGTCTCATGCTTTGCCATAATATCTAAAGCAACCTTCGCTAAATAGAGATTGGTTCCTACACCACAGGCAGCCGGAATCTTCGTGGTAGCTAAGATATCCTGCATAATTTTTCTGCCCAGTTCCACTGCTGTCATCTGGTAGAGATGCAGATAATCCGTCACATCCAAAAATGCTTCATCAATGGAATAGACCTGAATATCTTCTTTTGCAATATATTTTAAATATACGCCATAGATTTCCGCTGCATAATCAATATATAGCTGCATACGGGGTGGTGCCATCTTATATGGAATTTCTTTGGGAATCTGAAAGACACGACACCGGTTGGGAACTCCCATCTGCTTTAACGCCGGTGATACGGCAAGACAGATGGTTTTCTCTGAGCGTTCCGGGTCTGCGACCACCAGCCTGGCAGTCAGCGGATCCCATCCCCGTTCCACGCACTCCACCGATGCATAAAAAGATTTTAAATCAATACATAAATAGATTTTATTTCCATTCATATCAATGCCTTTCAAGAACATTTGTTCTTGTTTTATATTAGCACATATGTTTGGATTTTACAAGAGGAATTCTTATACAGGACTTCCACTTTCTGCTTCTAATAATACGGTTCCAACCGGAAATGCTGCCCGGAAAATCTTTCTTACCAACGGACCAGCAATCAGAAGCTGAAACGGCAGTGCCATAATAAAATTCTTTGGAATATTGGTAAGCCAGATAATCGGAAGCATATTCCATGCTCCGCTTTTTACGCAGGCTTCCAGTCCACCGTATAAGGACATGAAAATTACCATCGGAACTACCATACAGCAGGAAACTGCAATCACTTTTTTCGTTGTGCTGCTTTCCGGTTTTACCAGAAAACGAAATGCAAATCCCTTTGCAATTTTAGATACCAGAAACCAATCCAGACACATTGCGCATACATATGCCAGCGGGAATCCCAGCCAGCCTTCTCTTATTACTTCCATATTCAGAGTTCCCATGTGCAGTGCTACATTATACATACTCATCCATAACACCATGGTAAAACACATTAACACCGTATAAATCAAACTTTCTCTCTTATGCATTGGCATAACCATTACCTCCATTTTTCTTTTATTAGGTCGTAAAGTTACCTATTAATTCAAAGAGAAAGTGAAACCAGAAAAGGAAATTTACACAGTAATTTCCTCCTCTTCCGATTTCACTTTTATTTTATGCTCAGGAAATATTCTGTAACATCATCTCTGTCATTTGCAGAAATGCTTCCATCTGCTCCGGTGTAAAATCCTTACACATTTCTTTTACAACCAGTGCTTCTTTCTTCGCAATCTCCTTATGAATTCCACGGGATTTCTCCGTACAGGATATTTTCTTATAACGCCGGTCATTTTCACTTGGTGCACAAATTAAAAATCCTTTTGCCTCAAGCCTTTTTATAATTCCCGTCATCGTCGGATGTGTCACCTGCTCGATATGTTCTAAGTCCTTCTGATTTACTTCTTCCACTCCATTATCTTCCATCAGACTGACTTCGCCTAATACCCGAAGCTGGACAGCAGTAATTCCGATTTCTTCTGCCCATTCATCCATTTTGCGGCGGAATGCCCGGTCAATAATTGCAATTCGAAGTCCAAGCGGCATCTTCACTGCCATAATTTCACTCCTTTTAGGTAGCTTCGCTACTTATTATAAATGTTTTTCAAAAAATGTCAACCTCTTTATTCCGTCCGGAGTGCTGTTACCGGGTCACTCTTCGATGCTTTCTTTGATGGGATCAGACCACCCAGAAGTGTCAAAAGGATACTGAGTAAAATCAGCACCAGTGCCGGAACTACCGGAAGCACCGCACTTACATCGGTTGTATTTGCAAGATTATGGATAATCGCATTGACCGGAATAATCAGGAGCAGCGTAAATCCGATTCCAATCAGTCCGGCACACAGTCCGATAATAAAGGTCTCTGCATTAAATACCTGGGAAACATTCCGCTTCGATGCTCCGATGGCTCTTAGGATTCCGATTTCTTTTCTTCGCTCTAACACACTGATATAAGTAATGACACCAATCATAATGGAAGATACCACCAGCGAAATTGCCACAAATGCAATCAGTACATATGTGATAATATCCACAATATCGGTTACGGAAGACATCAGCGTTCCTACCATATCGGTATAGGTTATCACCTGCTCATCCCTGCCTTCCTTTTCCATGCGGTTATTGTATGCATCTAAAATTTCTACCACATGCTCCTTGCTTTCAAAATCCTTCGGATAAATATTAATTCCGCTTGGCACTGCAAAATCCACATAGCCTAATTTCTTTAAGTTATTCTCATAGGTTGTTCCGGTTGCAGAACCCATAGACATCAAAAGCTCTGTCAGCTCATCCTCATTCATATTAATCTGAAATGCATTTAAAAATGCTTCTTCATCCACCTGCATGCCGGATGCCATGGCACTTTGCAGCTTGTTTCCCATTTGTGTCATTGCCTGCTGCATATACTGCTGTATTGCCGTCATCATCTGCTGCTGTACTGCGTCCACATTCATAACATTCGAAAGTCCGGCTGCAATTCTCTGCTGACCATCTGCTGTATTCAGATATGCCGCAAAAGAATCTCCCAATTTTGCCGGATCAGGTAATCCATTATTCTGTGCATATGTCTGATAACCTGCAAATAATTCAGAGGACAATTTCTGCATCTGCTCCTGCGTAATCTCAATATTTCCACTGCCTGCAAATATCTCAGATGCCCACGTTGTTATGATTCCCTGGGCTTCCTCTGTCTGCAAATATTCTGCTAAGTACTCATCAAATTTCTCCGGGTCGGTATAACCATGGTCAATAACATACTGCTGATATCCGCTCATAATCTGCTGGATGAGGCTCTGTATCTGCTCCGGTGTAATAGTTACCATGCCATTTGCGGTAATAATCTCTTTGATATTATCGGATAAAATTTTCTGAGCTTCCTCTGTATTTAAATAGTTCATAAAATACTGGGACAGATTCGAATAATCTGCCTGCGGATTATCCTTTGCATACTGCTGGTAGCCCTCTAAGAGACTGCCTGCAATTGCCTGCATTTCTTCCGCAGAAATTGACTGCCCCATGGAAAAAGCATCCATGGAAAATGCTCCGGACAAATCAGTACTGCCCATATCTCCCATAGAATTTTCCAGTCCGCTCAAGGCACTTTCATCAAAGGAAAATGCTTTTTCCAAGGCTTCACTGTCTACGGTAAACAGAGACTGCATATCAAATCCATTTTCCTCATCCACCTCGCCAAATGCTTCATTGGTAAAGACATTTACCGATGGATTTGCAAGCTGCTGCTTTACAATCTCACTCTTTGCCGCTTCCTCTGCCATATGCTTTGTCAGAGATTTTGGATATGCAATTCCTGCATTTAAGGATGCGGCATTACTTCCTTCTGCCGGCTGCACCACCCCTACAATTGTAAGGTCTTCACCGTCTGCCACCAGTTGTTTCATAAAGTCTTCATTGTCTGATTTGTCTTTCCAGACCTGATACTCTTCGTCATAAGTATAATAATCAGCACTGTTCACCAGCTTAAACTTGATTCCTAGTAAATCCTTATAAGTATAAGTTCCAAAATCAGATGGTGTCTCGATATTTTCCTCGCTGGCAAACTGCTGTATCATTTCATCTAATTCCAGCGGATCACGAAGCCCTAAGGTATACAGCATAAAATCACTGATTCCACCATTGGTGGTAAGTACCACCACACACTCATTATATTTTTCCGGCCAGCGGCCTTCCTTAATATCATACTGCTTTTCATATAATTTACTGTTTTCCGGCATCTCATAAAAGACATCCGTGCTCATCATGGATGACATCAGACTATTGGAACCGGAAGAAGAACCAAGACCTACTGCATCAAAAGATTTATCCGGATTTACCTGACGTATCCCGTCTTCATTTTCCTTAAAAATCTGTGGACTGATATTATAAGTATACTCCACCGCTGTGGTATACTGCTCAATTCCGCTATCCCCTTCATCAAGATACTTTTTCAAAGACTCAAGGTCATTAGATGCCATCGTGGAAAACATATTGGTTACCATCTTAATGACTTTTACTTTATCCCCGGAATTTTCTTTATCTTCTTTCGTATTTCCGTCATCACTTTCCGTATCCTTTTCAGAATCTGCCATTCCAAGGCTCATAGATGCCAGACTGAATCCTGTACTCTGAATCTGCAGCGGATACTCGGATAATGTCTCTTCCTCTACATTTTTGATATATTTGTTTACACCGGTAGAAAGAGATAATATCAATGCAATGCCGATAATTCCGATAGAGCCTGCAAAGGAAGTCAGCAGGGTTCTTGCCTTCTTGGTCTTTAAATTGTTAAAGCTTAAAGACAATGCCGTAAGAAATGACATGGAGGATTTTCCCATGTTTTTATGCTCCGGCTCTTTCAGCATTGTTTCATCCACTTCATAAGGATTGGAATCGGCACGAATTTTTCCATCACTTAATCTTACAATTCTGGTGGCATACTGCTCTGCTAATTCCGGGTTGTGGGTTACCATAACTACCAGCCGGTCTTTTGCTACTTCCTTCAGCAAATCCATGACCTGCACACTGGTGTCACTGTCCAATGCTCCCGTTGGTTCATCTGCCAGCAGAATGTCCGGGTCATTGACCAAAGCTCTTGCAATGGCTACACGCTGCATCTGTCCACCGGACATCTGACTTGGCTTCTTGTGTAACTGATTTCCCAGTCCCACCTGCTCTAATGCAGCAATGGCACGTTTCTTCCGCTCTGCCTTGCCGATACCGGAAATGGTCAATGCCAGTTCCACATTTGCAAGCACGGTCTGATGCGGAATCAGATTATAACTTTGAAATACAAAACCAATGGTGTGGTTCCGGTAAGAATCCCAATCCCTGTCCTTATATTTCTTCGTGGATATTCCATTGATAATCAAATCTCCGCTGTCATAGCGGTCGAGCCCTCCGATAATATTAAGCAACGTGGTCTTTCCCGAACCACTCGGTCCGAGGATTGCCACGAACTCATTATCCCTTAAATTTAAACTGACGTCATCCAGTGCCTTCTGCACCAGACTTCCTGTCTTATATTCCTTATGAATGTGTTGAATCTGAAGCATATGAT
This sequence comes from uncultured Lachnospiraceae bacterium, assembly GCA_900315735.1. Classification (GTDB taxonomy): domain Bacteria; phylum Bacillota; class Clostridia; order Lachnospirales; family Lachnospiraceae; genus Roseburia_C. The sequence continues at coordinate 7,656 of ONAD01000034.1, forward strand.
ATTCTCTCTTTTTCTCTTTCTTCTTTTTTCTATTTTCCTGTTTTCTTTCTCACGCTGTTTCTTCTATAATAAAGCGTCCTCTTATCATAATTTCTTATCGTAATTTCTTATCATAATCTCTTATTGCGTTCTCTGTAATACGAATTCCTGCACTCTTTTGTCATTATAGCCGAAACCACTTACCATATTACCTTATTTCGAACATTTTTACATCTCACTTTCGAAAAATATCATGGTTTTCATAAAAATTTTAGAAAATGCGCATAAAGGAATAAAAAGAGGACTCTGTTTTCTGACCTGCTGCCAAATTCCAGAATCCTCTTTTCTTTTTCTTTATCTTCTAATCAAATAATCCAATATGATATTTTACCTTCCGGCAAATCTTCCATACCAGAAGCACCGGCATTGCCAGTACCAGATAAGCACAGGAGAGAATTCCTACGCCACCACCTAAGATTATCATAATCCAGATAAAAATATTCATTTCTTACACCTCGCATATTATTATTTTATGTATTTAATATGCGAGTGCTAATGCTTCCTTCTTTCCGTCCGCCTTCCGCTCAAACTTTGCTAGCATCAGGCTCCTTAGTACATTATCACCATGCTTCTTCCGGTTTCTCTGAATACGCCCCATAAAAAGCTGTGGCAGTACCACAAACAGCAGGCAGCACAGCGTTCCGATATTTCTTCTGTGATTCTCCTGCTCACCGCTGCGGCTTAAGGGCAATGCCACAAAGCCCGTGTTCTGTACCTGTTCCTCTCTGGATAACATCTTATCCGGAGTATCTAAAAGACGGACATTCTTTAATTCTATGTAATTTACCGCAAAGGCTTCTGTCTCTGTCTGGGAAACTTGCTCTGTTTTTGTGGATGCGCCTGCAACGGCTACCAGAAACAGGATGCTCCACAGCAGTGCCAAATGCCTGGTTATTTTCTTCCGATACATCTGTCTCATTCCTTACTCTGTGATTAAGCTTAGTATATGTCGCAGGGCAGCTTCCGTCAAGAGTTGATGCAGCCAGATGGTCAGTGAAGGTAGAAAAATATAAGCACGAATTTGCAGCCGGTGTCCGGAAAGAAGTTTTTGATAAAATGCGTTATCGTTCTTGAAAGTGTTTTTTCTGATAATAAATTGTCTTTCCGCTGCTTTGACTACTCGCCCCGCCTGTCCGTCGAAAGCGGATGCGAACCGGAATCTGCAAGGGCACATAAGAATTTCGATATTGTGTTTGATTTCGGCTGGCAACCGGCGCAAATTCACATCCATGTTCAATTGCGCCTCACTGGCACATCCCTGTGCCAGTGTTGCCGGTTACAGACGAAATTCTAAGAGCCCTTGTGCAGATTTCGGTAATGCATCCGTACTCCGACGAACAGACGAGGTGAGTTGTCAAACATTGGAAAGACTATTTTAATATAGAAAGAAAAAACACTTTCTTAGAACGATCGCATTTTAGCAACTTATTTCTTCCGGACACTGGCTGCAAATTTGGCTTATTTTTTTAACTCTCTCACTCCTCTGACCATCTGAATGACAACAGTCGGAAGAACTGCCAGCAAAATAATCTCAAGCACAGCAAGATAAGACAATGGTTCTACCGAAAATAAAACTCGCAGCGGCGGTACAAAAAGCACCAGTCCCAGCAGCACACTTCCCGATATAAATGCCAGAATACTGTACGGATTTCCGGTAAAGCCCAATGCAAAAATCGTCTTATTCCCCCGGCAGTTAAACCCATGAAAAAGGCGTGCCAGCGTCAGTGTTGCAAATGCCATGCTCGATGCCATTGCTGCACTTTTTCCATTGCCGATATAAAAGGCTGTCATCGTTGCTGCTGCAATGCATAAGTCCTGCAGCATAATTTTCCGGAATGTCTCTCCCGATAAAATACCTTCTGATGCCCGCCTTGGTTTCTCTTCCAATAAACTTGCATCCTGCGGCTCCATGCCAATGGCAATTGCCGGAAGGGAATCCGTCAGCAGGTTAATAAAGAGTAAATGCACCGGAGCAAAGGGAACCGGAAGCCCCAAAAGGGATGTATACAATACCGAGAGAATTCCTGCCATATTGCCGGAAAGTAAAAACAGGATGGCATTTTTAATATTACGGTAAATGTTTCTTCCGTTGGTTACTGCTTTGATGATGGTAGCAAAGTTATCATCTGTTAATATCATGGCAGCTGCATCCTTCGCTACCTCTGTTCCGGTTACCCCCATGGCTACTCCGATATCTGCCTGCTTTAATGCCGGTGCATCATTTACACCATCTCCGGTCATGGAAACAATATTGCCCCGCTTCTGCCAGGCTTTTACAATCCGTATTTTATGCTCCGGAGACACTCTCGCATAAACAGATATTTTATCAATTTTTTCTTCCAGTTCTTTTTCGGAGCAGGCATCCAGTTCTGTTCCGGTTAATGCCAGATCACCCTCCTCATAGATTCCGATGCGCTTTGCAATCGCGACCGCTGTGATTTTATGATCTCCGGTAATCATTACGGTGCGGATTCCCGCCCTCTTTGCATCTGCTACTGCCTGCATGGATTCTTCCCTTGGCGGGTCTGCCATGGCTGCTAAACCTAAAAAGGTAAGCCCGCTTTCCTTTTCCACTGTCAGCGCTCCCTCGGACTTCTTACAGGCAAATGCCAGCACCCTGAGTCCATTTTCGGAAAAATGCTGATTCTGCTTCTGGATTTTTGCAATCTCTATATCATCCATCGGTCTTATTTCTTCTTCATATGCCACATTTACGCAGCGGCTTAAAAGAACATCCACTGCCCCTTTTGTAAAAATAATTTCATCCTCCCCATGCAGCCGGTATTTACTGCTCATGCATTTTCGCGTAGAGTCAAATGGAATTTCTTCTAATCTTGGAAGCATGTTTCGAATCGTCTCTTCCTGTATGGTAAGCTGTCCTACATTTTCCTTTCCGTCCTGATTCAGCCGGACTCTGTGAAACATTTCTAACAGTGCAGATTCCGTCGGGTCTCCCAGTCCTTTTCCATCCGTTATGCTGGCATCATTATTTAAAATGGCATTGTATAAAAAATACCTTTGCAGGCTGGTTTCCAGAGTCAGCTCCTCTGGTGTATGCGTCATGCCATTCAAATAAACTGCTTCCACATGCATCTTATTCTGTGTCAGTGTTCCAGTCTTGTCGGAGCAGATTACCGATACACAGCCTAAACTTTCCACTGCCTTTAATTCTTTGACAATGGCATGCTCCTTTGCCATTCTCCTGCTTCCCATTGCCTGCACAATTGTAACAATGGAGCCAAGTGCTTCCGGTATTGCTGCTACCGCCAGTGCAACTGCAAACATCATGGCATCAATCACCGGCACCTTCCGGTAAATGCCAAGACCAAAGACTAGTGCACAGATTGCCATAATCAGTATTGCAAGCTTTTTGCTGAAGGAATCAAGACTTATCTGAAGCGGTGTCTTCCGCTCTTTTGTCTGATTCATCAATCCCGCAATCTTTCCTAACTCCGTTTTCATTCCTGTTGCAGTTACCAGTACTTCTGCTCTTCCATAAGTTACAAAGCTTCCGGAAAATACCATGTTTTTCCTGTCTGCCAGTGGTACCTCTTCCGGCAATACTGTTTCACTTTTTTCTACATTGGCAGACTCTCCGGTCAACGAGCCTTCATTGACCTGCAGGGAATAATTGCGAAGGATTCTTCCGTCTGCCACAATCATGTCACCTGCTTCTAAGATTACATAATCCCCGGGCACTATCTCTTTGGATGCAATTTCCTGCCTCTTTCCATTCCGGATAACCCGGGCAGTCGGTGCCGATAAATCCTTTAAACTATCCAGTGATTTTTCTGCCTTCCTGTACTGTATGGTTCCAAGAATTGCATTCATAAACAGTACCAGAAAAATTACGATGGTGCTCTCTGCATTTCCGGAAAACATGGAGATTATTGCTGCAATAATTAAAAGCACTACCATCAGATCACAGAACTGACTGAAAAACACCTCCAGCAAACTCTTATGTCTGCCTTCACTCAGACGATTTTCTCCTGTCTCTTTTCGTATTCTTTCTACCTCTTCTTCTGTGAATCCTTCCTTCCGAAATCCAAACATTTCTTCCAGCTGCTCTTTCGTACAATTCCAATATGCTTTCATATGCTCTTAACCTCCTGCTTTTTTATGTTACCGGGTATCAACTACGAGAAACACGCTTTGCGAGTTTCTCGCGTTAAAAAAGGAACGAGTCCTTTTACCGCATCAAAAAAATACGGTAAAAGTCTCGTTCCTTTTGCAGTGTATATTCCGGTTATCCCTCTTCGGATAACGTGATGACGAAAGATACAACACCGGCGCTCCGGTGCGAACTACTCCCTGATACGCCCTCATCATAACACATACATTTTGTCTCAGTCAATGTCTATTTTTCTAATTCTTCCCAGTAACAATGGGTATCTTTTCCATTACGTTTGGCTGTATACAATGCTTTATCAGCCAGCTTGATACTATCTTCATAATTATAGCTGTCTTTTTTGATTACAGTGATTCCAACACTGCAGGATACCGGAGTCGGAAGCTTCTCCCGTAACTGCTCCTGCATGCGTACCAGCCTCTTATCCAAGGTTTTCTTTGAACCAAATCCCTTAAACAGTACGACAAATTCATCTCCGCCAAGTCTTCCAATATAGTCCGTCCGGCGGAAGCTTTCATGGATAGTATCCACAAAGGTGCGCAGCACCTTATCTCCATACGGATGTCCATAGGTATCATTAATCTGTTTGAAATTATCGATATCCAATACGAGAAGTGCGCAGGCTTCTCCTTTCTTGGCTTCCTCTAGTATGTAATGATTGGTATACTGTTCAAATATCCTGCGGTTCAATACATTGGTCAACGGGTCGGTATTTGCTGCCCGCTCCTGTTCCTGCTGACGGCGTTTCTGCATATCAATATCCTTAAGATACAGCAGTGCATACATATTTTCCGTTACCTGCTCCTGGAATACATGCACCGTAAGCTCCATCCAGTGATAACTTCCACGCGCCATTTTTCTTCGGAACTGGTAATTTACGGTCGCTTTACCTTCTTTATAATTGCGAACCATCTTTTCCTGCTCTAATACATCATAGCAGCCAAACTGGTCTTCCTCTAATACCAGTTCATCTACATGGCGGTTAAATATCTTCACATAACCGGCTGCTTCCTTTTCCCCTTCCAATGCGTAATCTTTCCAGAGTCCGCCGCTGCTTTGAATCTTGCCATTATTCAAATCTATCTCCGCATATGCCACCGTCTCTGACAGCATTGCCTGATAGAAATCTTCTCTCTGAAGATATTTCAGCTGAATATTCTGGTGTTCTTCAATCTGATAAATGGTAACAATTCTTAAATTCTCATCCTGTTTCTGGTCTCCAATTTTACAGATTTCCAGGCGGAACCATTCATATTCATCCTGCTTGTTCTTTAAAAGAAGTTCTAATACCTGATCTTCTTTCTTTTCTTCGACATCTGTAAATGCAGTATGGAAGGCTTCTTTAAAATGAGGATGTACCATTCCATCTTCCCAGCTTTCCGGGAATCCGGTCTCCTTTAACTGCTCACCCTTCAGCATCGAACGATTGGTATGGAAATAAATGGTATGTTTCTTCTCATTATATTCCATGCGGTCGTATTCCTGGCTCTTTAAAAATTTCTTCCGAACCATATCATTGTTAATACGATGATATCCCTTTAACGTATAGACTCCGTTTTCCTGATGTCCAAGCACTCCAACACAACGAACCGTTACTTTGCCACGTTCCGGGTGATTCCAGGTATACTCCATCTCGATAATTTTTCCGGTTGTAATAGCCTCATGCAATGCATTCTGTACATAATCATAATAACCATCACTGATATTTTCATACCAGAACTTGAAATATTCCTCGCTGTTCATGATATTGTCCACGCCCAGTATACTGCGCATGCTCTTATCCACAAAGAGACGGTTCTTTTCATTTACGGTATCCAGTTCCATGGTCCAAAGTCCCAGTTTTACCGACTGTAAAATATTTTCTTCCCTGAGCATACCGGTCATGCGGGCTATCATCTCACTCTTTACATCCACCATGCCATCACGAATCAGTATATTAGTAACAAATGGACGTATTCTGTCAATGAAAGTCTTATCATTTGGACGGTATTTTGGATTATCCACACCCATAAAACCAAACAACTGCCCATCATTCAGCAGCGGAAGTATCATCAGTCTCCGCACTTCCTGATGCGCTAATATTTTCCACAGTTCCGATGCTGTCTCACGATACATATCCACGTCTTTGATAATAACCGGTCTGTCTTCCCGCAGGCTGCCAATCACCAGCTTCACCCGCTCATTCGGTACGGATGCCAGATAGAGCTGCTGGCTTTGAATCTCATTTTCACACCATTCACAGATATTGCTCCAGGTATCTGCTTCTTGGGAATATAAGAATATGTAACAGCGGTCTGCCTGATAAAATTCCCCGGTATAATGCAGAAGTTCACTGATGGCATCGGCTTCATTTTCTTTCTCTTTTGCCTTTTCCAATGCTTTTACAATGCCCTTTTCCACCTCTAACTGCTCTTCCATCCGGCTCATGGAAGTATTGATGGTGCTCATGTCAATACCAATCTGAAGGCGGGCGGTCTTATTGCCCCAGTTGACTAATTTATCCTTCATTAACATCTGGGTGCCTAAGAATTCATTATTTGCATATCTGGTCAGAAATTTCTTATGCTTTAATTTTGCAGTATTGCAGGTTGGACATGGTTCTTCCCTGCCCTCTAATACCTGATAACATTTCTTACCGGCATAGTCACTGACACCGCTGATTCTCTGTCCGGCAGAATTCATATAATATAATTCATAGCTTTCCACATCTATGACATAGACCATCTCTTCTAACTGGTCTAAGATTGCCTTATAATCGGTACCATCTCCTGCTTCCGGCAGAATTACGGTACTGTTCTCACGGTCTTCCTGCCACCGTTCTTCCTCTACATGGCCGAAAATATACTGTTTTTCAAACAGTTCTCCCTCAATCGGTTTACTGAAATAAAATCCCTGTAAGACTTCCGGAGCAAGCTCTGCCAATGTCTGTAATTCCTCCGGTGTCTCTACACCTTCACATACCACACGAATCTGTGCACTTCTTGCCAGCTCCAAAATATTACGAAGCAGGCGGTAATTGTATGCACTCATATTAATCCTGCTGACAAAGCAACGGTCAATTTTAATCTCATCAATTGCCAGACTCTTAAGATAACTTAAGCTGGAATATCCTGTTCCAAAGTCATCCATGGAAATCTGTATTCCACGTTTGCCCCACTGATAAAATAACTGATTATATTTGGTGTAATCCTGTAACTGCATACTTTCTGTCAGCTCCAGAATAATCGCCTCGCCCGGAATTCCTTCCTGCTCCAGCAAATCATAAATATACTGGCTTAAATCCGGCTGCTGCAACTGTATGTAAGAAAGATTGATACTCATACGAAATTCCGGATTATAACGCCGCCACTTTGCACACTGGGCAATGGCCTCCTTTAATACCCATTTTCCCACCTGCACAATCATTCCACTCTGCTCTAAGATTCCGATAAACAGGGTCGGTGATACCACGCCATGATATTTTGAGTGGAAACGGAGCAGTGCCTCTGCTCCCACTACTTCATAATTGCTCATCCCAATCTGTGGCTGGAAGAGAAGATAAAATCCATCACACTGATTGCGGATGCTCTTTCTGATTTCTTCTGTTAAGTCAATCACCGACAACTGCTTCTCATAATCTTCCGCTGAAAAAAGAATCAGCCGGTTCTTACCACTCTTCTTTGCACGGTCCAGGGAACTTTCCGCATAGTTAAACAGTGTATTGGCATCCTTGATTCCGGACATCGGATAACAGACTGCTCCTGCTGAAAATGTACAGTTCTCCATCATCTTCATCTGTATATTCTGGTATACCTCACGCACACCTTCCATATCATAGCCTACAAAGTTTACCGCAAACCGGTCACCATCCAGACGGTAAATTTTTATATTTTCATCAATACTATTTTCCAAAAGAGCCGCAATCCTCTTTAAAATAAAGTTACCATGACCTCTTCCGTATTTGGTATTGATATTTTTAAAATTATCCACACCAAGGACAAGTAAAACGCCTTCCGTTTTGCTTTTCAGCATCTCATCTAAGTGTTCCATCAACTTGGTGCTGTTAAAAAGTCCGGTAAGAGAATCTGTCTTTCCCAAAAGAACAGTATCCGATGTTCTTCCCACCATTACATAAGGAATTCCATCATCATCCAGTTCTGCCTTTCCACGGCAGCTGATCCAGACCAGATTGCTGTTCCGGTCTACCAGCCGGTACTCCATATCATGTATCAGACTTCTTCCAGTGCAGATATCTTCCATATCATTAACCCACTGGTTTAAATCTCTTCCATATACAATATCTTTCCAGTCTTCTATCCCGCAACTGTTGTTTTCATCCATTCGTAATGCATATCTCTTTGAAATGTCATCACTGGCAAAATAAAATCTACCCTCTTTTAAATCTGCCAGAAATAAATAATCATCGGTGCTCTCGCTCAAAAACTGCAGAGTCTGATAACATTCCGCAAATCCTTTTTTTCCTTTAAACAGCTCATCCAGCGTATTCTTCTCCTGCATAGCACCCCTCCAAGATACACATAATTTTTCAGTCTATACATTCTTTTCCATATTCTTCTTAATTGTACCTCAAATTGTAGATTTTTACAACATTTATTCAGAAAAGTGCAACAATATTTATCTATCATCCGGTGGCAGACTGTCCGCCGCACACAATACACCCCAGCCCAGCCTTGGATTTGGAAAAGAAGAATATCCAGGCAATGGTCTGGCTCCCCGGATGAGATATGCTTTTATTTTTTCTCCATATAAAAATGCATCGTGTTTCTCTACAATTCCCCACTGCATAAAAAGTGCTGCCGTCCCGGTTACAAATGGCGTTGCCATAGAAGTTCCGCTTCGTACGGTATAACCGCCACCCGGCGCACAGGATTCAATGTCCACCCCCGGCGCACAGATATCCGGCTTCACCTGATTCGTCTCTCTGGTGAACCCTCTCCCGGAAAATGCTGCTGCCTGATTATATCTTGCATCATAGGCTCCCACCGAAATTGCCTTGTAGGCAGTGGATGGAATCGTAAGCGTTGTCTCTTCTGTCGGATATAAAAATCCGGTTGTTTCTCCGATGACCGCAAGGGAGGGCAGCCACATATTATAGGCTCCGGTTACAATCTTTTCCGGTATCAGCGTTACTTTATAGATTCCACTGTCGATATAATTTTCCACCGGAAGAAAATCAAAATAAATTTCCTGAAAAGGGCTGAAAGGACTTGGTTCTCCAAAATATAATAAAACCTGCGTTCCTTCGATGGTAAATCTCTGGACTCCCTGCAATTGACGGATAACGCCCACCGTTTTTCCACTGGGATGCGTAATCCGGATAGAAAAAATGTCAGCATAGGATTTCCAGATTTGTAAACTTAACGTAGGCTCATATTCTCCTACTGCAAATTCCACTTCCTGCTCTCTTCCCATCACCAGCTGCCCGGAGGTATGCCCTCTAGCACTGCCTTCATTTCCGGTGCCAATCACCAGAACCGATTTCCAGTAATTTGCCATATCAGATAAATAGGTTTCAAGAAGTGAGGTTCCATCATGGGAACCATAGGTATTTCCAAAGCTTATATTCACTGCCATCGGCTGCTTAAGTTCCAGTGCTTTCCGAAGGATATAATCCATTCCAAGCATCAGTTCTGTTGTCCTTGGAAAGGAATTCCGCCCCGGTGTACCAAGCTTTACCACCAGCAAATCACTTTCATATGCCACGCCGCGGTTTCTTCCATTGGATGATCTTCCATTTCCTGCGGCGATTCCCGCCACATGGGTTCCATGTCCGGATAAATCCCGGCTGGGACAGATGCGGTATCCTTCCTGTATATCCTCCTGCTGCAATGCTTCATTAATTATATTCCGGTCATATTCTGTTCCAAGCCGGAATCCCGCCGGTGGATTTCCTGTAATGGTCTGATCCCAGATTGCCAGAATCCGGCTGCTTCCATCTTCCTTTCTAAAATCCGGATGTCTGTAATCGATGCCACTATCTAAAAATGCCGTTATCACACCTTTTCCGCTTAATCCCGTTCCCCCTGACCCCATTCCCCTTGTATAAAGGGGCGTAATGCAGGAGGCTCTGATTCCCTGCTGCACAGAGAAAAAGAGCCTCTTTGGTTTTTCCATATATTCAATTTCTGTCCGGTCTGTTACCGCATCCATCAATGCCTCCGGCAGCCGGATAATCGCATATTCATTGCTCAGTTCCGTAACTTCAATATCCGGAAATGCCTCCTCTAACGCCCTGAGACTTCCGGTATATTTTACAATGACTTCCCAGGTATCCGTTTCTTCCTGATATCCCACATTTAAATTTAGAGACTGCCGCCGTTCTTCTTCCGTTGCATCCAGTGCCAGATTCAGTAAGTTCTCCCGTTTCGAGCTGTTCATTCCATCTCCCGGTAATTTCTTTTATTACTACTCTATCGCAATCCGCTATTTTTATGCACTTCTTTTCAGCTTATTGTGCCAATACTGTTTCTTGCTCTGCAGCTTCTTACTCTGCTGTTTCTTGCTTCACTCTCTCTTACTGTGCCGTTACCGTTCCATCATCCTGCACCGTTACGCCAAAGGAAATGCTGTTGATATAGTCATTCAACTGTTGCTGTTCTAATTCATTCATCTGTCTGGTCTTTCCGTTTTCTGCTTTGGCTCCTACCAGCTTATAAGATATTGCGCCATCCTTATCTACTACCATTTCTACTGCCATGGTGCGGTCGATGCTGCTGCCAAAAATGAAATTGCCAAGACTGTAAAATACCGGCTTTCCGTCGATATATTCAATGCCCTGCAGACAATGGGAATGTGCGCCAAATACCACATCTGCACCGGCTTCGATATATTTCTGTGCCAGAGTTCTCTGATATGCCTCCGGTTTTTTCTGATGCTCTAAGCCCCAGTGGACATAGACCACCAGCACATCACACTGACTACGCGCTTCGTCAATGGCATTGACAAATCGCGTTTCGTCATAAGTAGAAAGTACGCCCGGCGCTGCACTTTCTACATTCCAGCCGGCAACCGGAAGCACACGGGATGCTGCAAGGAACCCATACTTTTTCCCATTTACTTCTATAATCTGGACTTCCTGTGCACGCTCAACACTGTCTCCTGCTCCGGCATATAAAATGCCCTGTCCATCTAAGGTTGTAAAGGTATCACTCAATGCTTCCCTTCCATAATCGAGAATATGATTATTTGCCAGTGTTACCACATCCACTCCCATTTCCTTCAGTGCGGCCGCATAGGATGGGTCTGTCCGGAAAGTATACTGCTTGTCCTCCATCTGGGTGCCCCGGTTACTAAACGGAAATTCTTCATTTACCATGGTAATATCTGCATTTACAAGCAGTTCTTTCATACCGGTATCTACCACTGCATCTATGCCTCCGGCATCATAGTTTGCCACAAAGGAATTGGCGAAAAGCACATCTCCGGTAAACATCAGCGTCGTATCTTTGGCAGTATCTGTTGTTTCCGTATTTCCGTCTGCATTGCTGTCTGCTTCTGTGGAAGCAGCATCTTTTCCGGCTTCTGCATCATTTTTGCTGTCAGTTTTATCAGCGGCATTTAAATCGGAATCCCCTGATTTATCTTTACTTTCGCCTGCAACTTCTGTCCCTGCTGTTGCCACAGTCTGCCGGCTGTCTTTCTGACGGATGCTTCCACCGTGATGAGCTGCATATATCATTGCTGCACCCAGCAGAATCACACACACTGCTGAAACTATATATAATGCAATTCGAACTTCTTTCTTCATTATTTTTCTGTCTCCTCGTCTTATTTTGTAGTCATATTTCCGTGACTATTTTACCAATGAATGTGCATTTCGGCAATCGCAAATATTTCCACACTTTCTCTCTTTTCTAAACTGGCATGGTTATATTTGTTATATCTGGCTATTTTAATCAAACCACATTTTACATATGATAGGGGAAACGATTTGCAGATCACATACCAAAGAAAGGATTTACTTTATTATGAAAAATACAAAGAAAATGGTTACTGCAGCGCTGCTTGCTGCATTTACCTGCATTGCAACTATGATTATTAAAATTCCTACACCAACTTTTGGATATATTCATTTAGGAGACGGACCGGTACTCTTATGTGGTATTATCTTAGGACCTGGAATTGGTGCACTTGCCGCTGGTATCGGCTCCATGTTTGCTGATATTTTTTCCGGCTATATGACCTGGGCTCCTGCTACTTTAATCATCAAAGCTCTGACCGCATGCATCGCCGGACTTCTGTTCCACAAACTGCGTCTTAACATTTCTTCTAAGGCAAACCGCAGTGTCCGTGTCGTTATCGGCGGTATCGTAGGTGAAGCTCTTATGGTTCTTGGCTATTTCCTGTTTGAAGCAGGTCTTGCTGCATTCGCCAGCGGTTCTTTCTCCTCCGCTGCACTTGCTACCGGAATTGCTTCTTCCGCTGCAGGTATTCCATTCAATATCGTTCAGGGTGTTGTCGGCATTATCCTTTGTCTGATTCTGCTCCCGATTTTAAGTAAAATCAACGATGTAAATGAGTGGGTTTCCAAGTAAATAATTTGATAGAAAATGATAGCAGACAATGTAAAAATACATTGTCTGCTATCATTTTTTATGCGGGTAGCTCGCAAAGCGTGTTTCTCATCGTTTTTTAAAAATCACATCAATATTTCCCACATCACAGCTTACATCCATATCATAATCTGCGTCATTGTCAATTTCTTTTTCTCTGCCAAGTCCGGAAACAGAAATATCTCCTACTTTTATAGAACCAACATCACAGCTTAAACTGTAATTGTAATCCTGCTGCTCTCCGGCTAATTTCAATTCCATATTTCCCACATTACAGCTGGCGTCCAAATCACCTTTTACTTCACCGGCAAAATCAAGATTTCCGGCATCCACATCAAAGCTTGCATAGGCTGTCGTCAACAGTCCTTCTTTTATATCTATATCTCCTGCTCCGACTTCAACCGAAAGTTCCTCTAACTCAAGCTGTTCCGGCACTTCAATAACCACCTGTAAACGATGCACTCCATCACCCCAATATGCTGCATGGGAATTTTCGCTGATTGTTAAAGTTCCATCCTCCAATGAAGTTTCTACCTCGGCATTTTTAGAAGTTGTTATTACCTTAATCTCTTTGCCTTCGCCCTTTACTACTTTCAATATTCCGGCATCCATATCGATGTCAAGTGATTTCACATCTTCCAGTGCAAATGTAGTCTCTTCTGTACTCGCTGTTCCTTTATCCTGACTTTCCCAATCAGTTATATCCCAATGAAATGCAAATTTATTACTTTTTACTGCTTCTACAAATTCCCGCATGGTTCCACCGGTTGCAATTCCAATTCCTAATACCACGCAGCCTAAAAGAAAACATCCCAATGCGATACCAAAAATAATTTTTAATGCTTTTTTCATGCGCAAGCGCCCCCTTTCTTCTTAAACAGTGACTGCCATAATTTTGCAATTCCTTTTGCAAACCATGGAAGGAACTTTCCACATACCAAAACCAGAAGTCCGGCTGCACATAATCCAATTGCAAGCATCAGAAGTCCGGCTGCCATGGAAATAAAACCTAAGGAAACTGCGCCTGTTACCAAAATTGTAATTGCTACACCTACTACCGCTATTCCGCCGATTACACAACCGACTGCAATTCCAAATAGTCCTCCGATAATTCCTACTAACGTTCCACCAATTGCCACTAAAATACCTCCCCAGATTGGTGAAGTAATCACTAACAGGATAATCAGCAAAATATTTCTTGTGGTATTGTCTTCTTTCTGGACAGTTCCGTTATAATCCTGCTGTCCCATGCTCTGGTTTGCTCCATTATAATTCTGCTGTCCCATATTCTGATTTGTTCCATTATAATTCTGCTGGTCTCCGGAAGATGCCGTCTCACTGCTATTGCATCCCGGAAAATCTGCCCGGATGGTTGCTGCCACTTTTTCCGGTGATTCTAATTCCCGGATTATTTTTTCTTCATTTTCTTCTCCTGCATCTTCAAAGTAACTGGTATAGTATGCAATTGCTTCCCGTTTTTCCTCTTCCGGAATCCCTTCTAATAACTGCTCTAACCTTCTCATAAACTCCTGTCTGTTCATATCTTCTCCTCTCCGGAAAATAATTCTGTTATTTTCGAAGAATAATTTTCCCATTCCTTTCGATAATATGTTAATCTTTCATTTCCATTCTCAGTTATCTTATAATACCTTCGATTTCTGCCCCCACACTCCCTGTCATATACTTCCAGACAACCATCTTTCTGCAATCTTCGCAGCACCGGATACAACGTTGATTCTGACACTTCAATGGCCTTTCGCACATCCTGTGTAATCTTATAGCCATAAGTACCTTCCTCATCCTTTGATACTACCGCTAAAACAATCGCATCCAGAAGTGCCGCGCCTGTATTAAATACCATGCAATCACTCCCTCCATATCTCTATGAATCTAATATTATTTTTTATGTATTACTATTTCATATTCAATACTATATATCATATAATATTGTTTGTCAACATATAAAACCTGCCACTGGCAGCTTTTTACGAATGCTTGGCAACTAAAAAAGAGCCCTGCTTCGTTCTTTTCAAACAAAACCAGACTCTTATTTTCTTATTTCTAGATTCATTTCCTGTTTTCTATTTTTATTATTTTCCGGCAAATACTTTCTCTACCACTTCCGGAAGCTGTGATAAATTATCGATTTCCGGCACTTTATCCTCAATTACTCCAAATCCATATGCTGCATGGATAAAAGCTACCCCTGCTTTTTTGCTGGATTCATAATCACTCTGGATATCTCCTACATACACTGCATCGGTCAGTGCATTCCGGGATACCACCAGTGCAATGTTATCTTCCTTCTGTTTTTCATTATTTCCATAACATTCTATATCAGAAATGTATTTTCCTAATTTATAATAAGAAAGAAATGCTTCGATATATCCGCTCTGACAATTGCTTACGATATAAAGTTCATATTTTTCCTTCAGCTTAGCAAAGGTTTCTTCCACGCCCGGATATAACACTGCACCGTGCTCGGACAGATATTCATTTTCATATTCGCCACATTTATCTAAAAGTTCCATCCGCTCTTTTTTCGGCATATCCGGGAAAAATTTTGCTGCAATAACATCCATTGTTTTTCCCATGATTCCACGAAAATCCTCTACAGTCAGAGGTGTAC
>ONAD01000029.1 GCA_900315735.1 uncultured Lachnospiraceae bacterium
ATAATAGAATTTTACAATAAAGAAAGACAAAGGGAAACCCCTTCCCCTCATGAATGAGGGGTCAGGGGAGCTGAGAGTGTCGAAGACACTTTTTTATAACAGAATGTGGAGAACTTTTTGTATTTGTGCTATGATGTGGATATGTGGAGCATATATGGAATGGATATCCGGCTGTTAAAAGAGCATCCGGAATATAAAGAACAAATAAAATTGCTTCCCACACGTTGGGAGAAGGTAAATAAAATAAAAAAAGAAGAGGACAGACTGCGGAGTATTGCTGCAGGCATCCTGCTTTCCTATGGGTTACGGGAAAATGGCATAGATTTAGATGCCTGTCAGCTTATAATGGGAACCCATGGCAAGCCGCAGGTGGCAGGCTGTGAGGGACTGCATTTTAATCTGTCTCACACAGGAAACTATGCAGTGGCGGTATTTTCTGATGCACCGGTTGGAATTGATATCGAACACCGGAGAGCATTAAAGCAGACGCTTTTGGACAAGTGCTTCACAAAGGACGAGCAGGCATGGATACAAAGCCAGCCGGATAAAGAAATGGCATTTGTACGCCTCTGGACAGCCAAGGAAAGCTATGTAAAATGGAGTGGCGAAGGAATTACCTTTCCCTTAAAGAGCATTGCAGTTCACCGGAGGGAGAATGGCATCGCATCTTATCCGAAGAAAGATGGCATCGCATTTTACCGGGAAGGCATCCAGCAGCCGGTAAGCTTCGCAGAGTATGATGGGATACCGGATTACCACATCTGCGTGTGCACTGCTTCTGAAAAAGAAAATGCAGCAGAAATTATATGGCTACAAGAAGACAGCTTCTCATGAGCAATGTCAGCGCATGATTTACATTTGCTGTCTGCTAATTATGGGGCGGGGGAAGTGACAGAAAGGTAGAAGAAGGATGAAAAAATATAACACTGTTATCTTTGACTTGGATGGAACCTTATTAAACACATTAAAGGATTTGACTGATGCAACCAATTATGCACTGGAAAAATACGGACAGCCACAGCACAGTATAGAGGATGTCCGGAAATTTGTCGGAAATGGCATCCGCAAGCTGATTGAGCGTGCGTTAGAGGGCGGAGAGGAAAATCCGGAATTTGAGCATGTATTTGCAGCTTTTAAAGAATATTATGGTGAGCATTGTAATGATACCACCTGTCTTTATCCGGGCGTGGAAGAAATAATTACTTCCTTAAAGGGACAGGGCTATCGCCTTGCAATTGTTTCAAATAAAGCGGATTTTGCAGTAAAGGAATTACAGCAGATTTATTTTAAAGGAAAGATTGAAGTTGCCATTGGAGAAAAAGATGGCATTCGTAAGAAACCCGCACCTGACACTGTTATGCAGGCGTTAAAGGAGCTTGGAAGCAGCAGGGAAGAAGCGGTCTATGTAGGCGATTCTGATGTGGACATTGCAACAGCAGCAAATTCCGGTATGCCATGTATCAGTGTGACCTGGGGATTCCGGGATGTTCCGTTTTTAAAGGAGCATGGAGCAACACATCTGGCAGCTAGTGCTGAAGAATTGTATGCAATTTTAGATGAATTCAATGCGTAAAAAGGAGAATGGTAAATGGAAATTATCCGACAGATGCAGGAGCGGAAGGACTTGACGGAACGGGAAAGAAATATTCGTGATTATCTGATGGAACATCCGGAGGCTGTCATTTCCATGACAGCAAAGCAGTTAGGGGAAGTTTCTTATAGCAGTACTGCAGCTGTAAGCCGCTTTTGCCGGAAAATCGGCTGTCAGGATTATGGAGAATTCCGGCTGCGTTTCCTAAGTGAATTGCAGAGTACGGAGGGTGGACAGGAGACAACCACAGAGCATTTTGTAATACAGCAGCAGGAAAATGCCATGACCATTATGAATAAGATTGCGGACATTGACACCCTTGCCGTTGAAAAGACAAAGCGTCTTCTTACGATTGATCAGCTGGCGCGGGTGGGAAAAATGGTGCATGAGGCCAAGTACATTGATTTCTATGCCTTTGATATGAATATACATCTGGCACGCTACGGCTGCAGTCAGTTCTTCCATTGCGATAAGGTGGCAAATACTTATGTGGAAGATAATATACAAAGGATGATGGCATTGCAGAATAATGAAAATCATCTGTCCATCATGATTAGTCATACCGGAAATAATAAGAAGCTGGTGGAACTGGTAAGGGATTTACATCGGGCAAAAGCAAAAACCATTCTGATTACATCCCAGGGCAAAAGCAGGATGAAAGCATATGTGGATGAGGTTCTGCTGACACCAAGAACACTGACAGAGTGTGGAAGTATCCGGATGGAAGGACTGTGGACAGTGGCATTTTCCGCAGCAACAAAATACCTTCTGGATGTTATGTTTGCAATGGAATTTTCTGCCGGTTATGATGAAAATATAAAACTGAGCAAGCAATATTATGAGATTGGTGCAAAGAACCTGTGTGATACAGAAAAATCATAGCAATAAAATGAAACAAAATTTCAAGATTTTATTCATAAGAGCCGATTCTTTTGAAACGATCATTCAAAATCCGTCACACTTGTTGCAGAGAACAGAAAACATGTTATCCTTGGACTGTAAGGAAGACATCGCCATATGTCCCTTGCATTTATAGCATGTTGGAGCCTGGAAAATAAATTCCGGGCTCCGTTAAAAAAGGAGTGACGCATATGAAATTAAAGAAGAAAATGAAACGAATGTTAGAAGCAAATCTGATGAATGTAATACTTGCAACAGAGCAACAGGGATTAAAGAAACTGATGATTCATTTCTTAGAGACTTTATAACTAGAATTTTGATAACTGCAATATTACATTTATAAAATAAAAATATTATCAGGAGGGAGACGCATGTGAGTATAACAGTAAATCTTTATTACACCGGTGAAAATGGAAATGCATTAAAGTTTGCTCGGGAGATGGAAAGCAGCGGAACGGCAGATGCAATCCGCCGGGAAGAGGGCAATTTAAGGTATGAATATTTTATACCGATGCAGGATGAGAAAACGGTGCTTTTAATAGATAGTTGGGAGAACCAGCAGGCATTAGATGTGCATCATGCTTCTCCGATGATGCAGACCATTGCGGCATTGAGGGATAAATACGACCTTCACATGAGAGTAGAACGTTACGTATCGGACGATGAAACCACGCAGGATGATAAATTCATTCGAAAATAAGCAGTATATCTTTGATGGCAATGACCGGAATATTCTTGCCAGATATTGTAAAGGAAAATTTGTGGCAAAACCATTTGCATAGCAGACATTGCATAGAATACGAAAGAAGACACGAGGTATGTTCAGACAAACAACAGTGGGTTGAAACATACTTCGTGTCTTTTACGTTGCTAAGAAGCTATAAAGCTATAAAGCACTGTCTATGACAGAACCTGCATGTAGAAAGTTTATCAGTGCAGTCCGGTATACAACTGATAATATTTACCCTTCTGGGCAATCAGTTCGTCGTGGCTGCCCCGTTCAATAATGCGGCCCTGCTCTAATACCATGATACAGTCACTGTTCTTAACAGTGGAGAGACGGTGGGCAATGACAAAGGTTGTTCTGCCTGCCATCAGTTTATCCATACCATCCTGAACGATACGCTCGGTTCTGGTATCGATGGAGCTGGTTGCTTCGTCAAGAATCAGTACCGGAGGATTGGCAACAGCTGCACGGGCGATGGCAAGTAACTGACGCTGTCCCTGGCTTAAGTTGGCACCATCACCGGTCAGCATGGTATTGTAACCATCCGGAAGATGGCGGATGAAGGAATCAGCATTGGCAAGCTTTGCAGCAGCGATAACTTCATCGTCGGTAGCATCCAGTTTACCGTAGCGGATATTTTCCATTACGCTGGCGGTAAAGAGGTGGGTATCCTGTAATACGATGCCAAGAGAGTGTCTTAAGTCAGCTTTCTTAATCTTGTTGATATTGATACCGTCATAACGGATTTTACCATCCTGGATATCATAGAAACGGTTAATCAGGTTCGTAATGGTGGTCTTACCAGCACCGGTAGAACCGACAAAAGCAATTTTCTGACCGGGAGTAGCAAATAATTTTACATTGTGTAAGACAATCTTATCATCATTATATCCAAAGTCTACATCATCGAAGACCACATCTCCCTTTAACTCTACATAGTCAATGGAGCCGTCTGCCTGATGCTGGTGTTTCCAGGCCCAGCGTCCGCTTCGGGTATTGGAGGTCTCTACAAGCTTTTCTCCGTCTTTTTCTACATTGACAAGAGTAACATAACCTTCATCTGTTTCCGGTGTTTCATCCAAAAGAGTGAAGATTCGCTCGGAACCTGCCATAGCCATAACAATACTGTTTAACTGCTGGCTGACCTGGTTGATTGGCATATTAAAGCTCTTGTTAAAGGTTAAGAAACTTGCCAGTCCGCCCAGTGTAAATCCACCGATGCCATTTAAGGCGAGGACACCACCAACCATGGCACAGAGTACATAACTGATGTTACCAATCTGGGCATTTGCCGGCATTAAGATATTGGCAAATTTGTTGGCATTGTCAGCACTGCGGAAAAGCTGGTCATTTAATTTGTTAAAAGCTTCGATACTTTCTTCTTCGTGGCAGAAGACTTTAATTACCTTCTGACCATCCATCATTTCTTCGATAAAACCATTGGTTGCACCAAGGTCACGCTGCTGAGCAATAAAGTATTTACCACTTTTTCCGGCAAGATTTTTCGTGACAAGGAGCATGACACCAACCATTACAAGAGTAAGAACAGTCAGTGGAATATTCAGGATAATCATGTAAATCAGTACGCTGACAATGGTAATGACACTGTTGATTAACTGCGGAATACTCTGGCTGATCATCTGACGAAGGGTATCAATGTCATTGGTGTATACAGACATGATATCGCCGTGGGCATGCGTGTCAAAGTATTTAATGGGCAGTGTTTCCATATGGGTAAACAAATCGATTCGCAAATCATTTAAAGTACCCTGCGTAATATAAATCATAATCTTAGAATAAGCAAAGGTACTTAAAACTCCCACACCGTAAAAGCATGCAACACGAAGGATGGCAGCAGCCAGCGGTGCAAAGTCCTTATCCGGTGAATTCAGAATCGGGATAATATAGCTGTCAATCAGGGTTTTCATAAACATGGTTCCCTGGGTATTGGCAAGAACACTTAATACAATAAAGACAAGTACCAGGAAGCAGGCAATTCCGTATTTCCGGAAAATGTAAGCCATCAGACGGCAGAATAATTTGCCCGGATTTTTTACTTTCTTTTTCGGGGGCATCATTTTCTTATTTTCAGCCATTACTGAACACCTCCATTCTCATCAAAGTCACCACCGCCGCCGGTCTGGGATTCATAGACATCACGGTAGATGGCATTATTTGCTAATAATTCTTCATGGGTACCAAAGCCGTTAATCTTACCTTCATCTAAGACGATAATGCGGTCAGCACTCTGGACACTGGAGATTCGCTGCGCAATAATCAGCTTGGTTGTACCCGGAATCTCTTCGGCAAAGGCTTTACGGATTTTCGCATCGGTTGCGGTATCTACGGCACTGGTGCTGTCATCAAGAATCAGAATCTTCGGTTTCTTTAAAAGTGCACGGGCAATACAAAGACGCTGTTTCTGTCCACCGGATACGTTGGTTCCGCCCTGCTCGATGTATGTATTGTATTTATCCGGGAAGGTATTGATGAAGTCATCGGCACATGCTAATTTGCAGGCACGGATACATTCTTCTTCTGTAGCATTTTTATCACCCCAGCGCAGGTTATCAAGAATTGTACCGGAGAAAAGCACATTTTTCTGTAGTACAACGGCAACCTGATTACGCAGGGTATCAAGGTCATACTTTCTTACATCAATGCCGCCAACGGAGACAGAGCCTTCGTTTACGTCATACAGACGGCTGATTAAGTTTACCAGACTGGACTTGGAACTTCCGGTTCCGCCTAAGATACCGATGGTTTCACCGGAATGAATAGACAGATTGATATCGGAAAGAACCGGCTCAGCCGCATTTTCCTTATAGCTGAAGGTAACATGGTCGAAGGTAATACTTCCGTCTTTTACTTCCATAACCGGATGCTCCGGGTTGTTTAAGTTACTCTTTTCGTTTAATACTTCAGAAACTCGGCGGGCACTGGCAACACTCATGGTAATCATGACAAATACCATGGAAAGCATCATCAGGCTCATCAGAATATTCATACAGTAAGTTAAGAGACTCATCAGCTCACCGGTAGTGAGGCTGCTGTTTACAATCATCTTTGCACCAAGCCAGCTGATTAGAAGGATACAGGTATATACCGTAAACTGCATGGCAGGAGCATTGAACACAACGACGTTTTCTGCTTTGACCAAAAGCTTGTAAATATTTCCGCTGGCTTTCTTAAAAGTAGAGGCTTCGTGGTCTTCACGGACATAAGCCTTTACCACACGGATAGCGGAAACATTTTCCTGGACTCTGGCATTTAAGTCATCATATTTTGGAAAAGCTTCGTTAAAATATTTGGTGGCAAACCGGATAATGATTGCAAGCACACCACCTAAGAGGATAACGGCAATCAGATAAACGCTGGCAAGCTTCGGACTGATGAAGAAGGACATTGCCATGGCACAAATCAGACTGGCCGGTGCTCTCGTACACATACGAAGAATCATCTGGTAAGCATTCTGCAGGTTGGTAACGTCGGTAGTCATACGGGTAACGAGACCTGCAGTGCTGTATTTATCAATGTTAGCAAAGGAAAAGGTCTGAATATTTTCAAACATGGATTTCCTTAAGTTGCGGGCAAATCCGGTGGATGCCCGGGCACCATATTTTCCACCCATGATTCCGGCAAACAGGGAGAAACATGCAGCAACGACCATCCAGGCACCGACTACATAAATGTGATGAATGTCGCCCTTGTTGACACCATTATCAATGATGGAAGCCATCAGAAAAGGAATTAACGTTTCCATCAGAACTTCAAGAATCATGAAGATTGGAGTTAAGATGGAATCACGCTTAAATTCTTTAATCTGGGCAGCTAAAGTCTTTAACATAAATTTCACTTCCTTTTTTATAAATTGTATGCTATAACATAAATGTTAGCATACTAACAGATATTGTTATATAACAATATATTTTATATGTCAATGAATTTTTTTGAAAGAAAAGAAGGATTATGGAAATGTGCAAAGAGAGAAAACTTGGAAATGATATCCGGGTCATACACAATATGATAGGGATGTACTGCGACCGGTATGGTGCCGACCGCAGAGATGGTGTGGCACCCATGCAGGGGCGGACACTGGGCTTTTTATATTGTAATAAAGATAAGGTCATCTGCCAGAAGAACATTGAGCAGGAATTCTTAATTTCCAGGGCTACAGCCAGCAAAATGTTACAGTCCATGGAGAAAAAGGAACTGATTACCAGAAAAGAAATAAAAGAGGATGCAAGATTAAAGCAGATTCTTCTTACGAAAAAGGGCGAACAGCAGCATTTGAAAATGATGAACTTTTTTTCTGAAATGGAGAAGCTTCTGGTGGATGGCATGACAAAAGAAGAAGCAGATGAGCTATCTTCTCTTTTGAAGCGGGTACGTTCTAATCTTGAGAAAAATCTGTAAAGATTAGGAAAAGAGAAGGTTCTGCTTCCTATATATATGACTTTTTGCTATAATAGATGCAAATGAAGAAAAAGGGAGGAGCAGGAGATGATTATTTTCTGGTTAGCACTTTTTGTAATATTACTGATTATAGAGATTATTACGGTAGGACTGGCAACCATCTGGTTTGCAGGCGGAAGCATGGTAGCACTGATTGTGGCAGCCGTAGGAGGTCCAATCTGGTTACAGGTAATTTTATTCTTCGTGGTATCTTTTGTATTATTATTCTTTACAAGACCATGGGCAGTAAAATATTTAAACCCGCATAAGACCCGCACCAATTATGAGGATGCCATCGGAAAGACCGTACGTGTAACTGCAAAGATTGACAATATCGCAGAGACCGGAACCGCTGTATTAAACGGACAGGAATGGACTGCAAGAAGCAATGATGATGCAGTTACCATAGAAGCAGATACGACTGCTGAAGTTGTGGCAATAAGCGGTGTCAAACTGATTGTAAAACCGCAGTAGAGTAAGAAAAGATAAGGCAGGCGATTGCATATGAAACTTGGAATGGTATTTGAAGGCGGAGCCAGCAGGACAATTTTTTCCTGTGGAGTGGCAGACGCATTTCTCGAAGAAAATATAATGCCTGATTATTTTATCGGCGTATCGGCAGGAATAGCCTTTGGCTTATCCTATTTGTCAAAGCAGCACGGCAGAAATTTAGAGCTTGCAAGAAAATATATGTCAGATGGCAATTATCAGGGATTTAAGTTCTTATTCGATAAGAACCGCAAGACCTTTTATAATCTGGATTACGTCTTTGATGAAGTGCCAAATAAATTACTGCCCTTTGATTATGATGCATTTGCAGCATTTCCGGGACAGGTGGAAGCAGCAGTAACCAACATTCATTCCGGTAAGGCAGAGTATCTTGAAGTGCCGAGAGATAATTCCAGCATGGCAGTTATCGAAGCAAGCTGTGCACTTCCGGTATTTTTTAAGCCGGTGCAGGTAGGCAGACGCTATTATCTGGATGGAGGCGTAGCAGATTCCGTTCCTTTTGAACGGGCGTTAGAGCAGGGCTGCGATAAAGTAATTGTTGTGCTGACAAGAGAGCGCGGCTATGTGAAACATACAGATGGCGGCACGAAGATTTCATCAGCATTATATCGGCGTTATCCGAATATCGTGAAGGATTTAAAGGAGCGTCCGGCAAAATATAATGAAGCCATGCAAAAATTATTCCGGTTGGAAAAAGAAGGACGCGTTTTTGTAATTGCACCGGATACCACCCATGGGGTAGGCAGAACCGAAAGTGACCCGAAGCGGTTAGAAGAATTATACGAAGAGGGTTATCTTGAAGGCAAAGAACAGATGGTAGCATTAAAGAATTATTTGAAAAAGTAAGAAGCAGGAATGATGAGTGAACAGATAGAGCAGGAAAAGACAATTCATTATAATGATGCAAAAGTCTGGCAGATTGCATTTTTTTCCATGAATAATACAGCAGCAAATCTGTACCTGGCTTTGATGGGTTATATCTCATACTATGCCAATTCCATGGCAGGCTTTTCTGTTGTGCTGATTTCTTCCATGGTAACAGCAATGAATATTTTTGACGGCGTAACTGACCCTGTGGTTGGTTTCCTGCTGGATAAGAGTAAAGGACGGTTTGGTAAATTCCGTCCTTTTATGGTGGCTGGAAATATACTGATGGCGGTCAGTGCTGTTCTTTTATTTGCCACCACACATCTGATTCCAAAATGGTTGCGGATTCCGTATTTTATTATTATCTATGCGGTTTTTATTATCGGATATACCTTTCAGACGGTGGTTGCCAAATCGGGGCAGACGATTATTACCAATAATCCCAAGAAGCGTCCGTTGTCCACTTATTTTGATTCCATTTTCATTATGGCGGCATACGGCGGCAGTGCCCTGTTTGTAGCCAATTATCTGGTACCGAAATACGGTGGATTTACCAACGAAGAACTGTATGTGGAATATGTATTCTGGGTTGTGGTATTGTCGGCGCTGGCAACACTTTTTGCAGTAATCGGAATCTGGAAGAAAGACCAGCCGGGACGCTATGAACATCAGCAGACACAGAAGATTAAGGTATGGGATTTCTTCTTGATTTTAAAACAGAATAAGCCAATCCGGATGCTGATTATGGCAGCCTGCACCAACCGGTTTGCGGCAACGGTATACAGCCATACTACAGTAGGCGTTATGCTGTATGGTATTATGATGGAAAACTATGGAATTGCTGGATGGATTGGTGTAGTAGCAGCATTGCCGACGCTTTTGGTAGTAACCGTTGGAATCCGGGCGGCACAGAAGATGGGGCAGAAGAAAGCACTGGTATTATTTACGGGGCTTGGAATCTTCTTCCAGTTACTTTTGATTGTGGTATTGATGCAGGATAATATCAATACAGTTACATTTAATCTCAAACATTTTAATGCCATTTCCTTCTGGTTTATGTTATTCTTTGTATTGTTAAATGGCTGCAAGTCCATTACAAATAATATGGTGGTGCCGATGATTGCAGACTGCTCCGATTATGAGCAGTACCGCAGCGGTAAATTTGTACCGGGACTGATGGGAGCACTGTTTTCCTTTGTAGATAAAATCTTTGCAGCACTGGGAACGGCATTTGTAGGACTGGTGATGTTACTGATTGGATATAATAAAACATTTCCGCAGATTGGCGATACCTTAACACCGGTATTGCGTTATACAACCATATTCCTATTTTGCGGAACACCGATTATCGGCTGGGTAAGTTCTTTGATTGCATTGAAATTTTACCGGCTGGACAAGCAGAAAATGAATGAAATTGCGGCAGCATTGCAGGAGGAAGAGATAGAATGAAAATCGTTTTTTTAGATGCAAAATCAATTGGAGAGGATATTGATTTATCCGCATATGATGCGTTGGGTGAAGTAATAAAATATGATTTTTCTACCCCGGAAGAAGCGGCAGTACGAAGCGTGGATGCAGATGTGCTGGTATTAAATAAAGTAGAAGTCAATGAAAAAACCATTGGAAATGCAAGCCACTTAAAGCTTGTATGTGTGACGGCAACCGGAACGAATAATCTCGATAAGGCATACCTAGAGAAACGTGGTATCGCATGGCGCAACGTAGCAGGATATTCCACTGAATCGGTAGCACAGCATACCTTTGCCATGTTATTTTATTTACTGGAAAAGCTGCCTTATTATGACCGCTATGTAAAAGAAGAAAAATATATCGGGGATAAAATGTTTACCCACTTTGATAAACATTTCGGAGAACTGGCAAAAATGACCTGGGGCATTATCGGTCTTGGAAATATCGGAAGAAGAGTTGCAGATATTGCAAAAGCCTTTGGCTGCCGTGTGATCTATTATTCCACTTCCGGACGAAACAGCCAGCCGGGATATGAGCGTGTCAGCTTTGAAGAACTGTTAAAGGAATCCGATATTGTATCCGTTCATGCACCATTAGATGAAAATACATTGGATTTAATGAATAAGGAAGCTTTTCATCAGATGAAGAAAACTGCAATTTTCTTAAATCTTGGAAGAGGACCGATCGTGGTAGAAGAGGATTTAGCAGAAGCCTTGGAACAGGGTGAGATTGCGGCAGCAGGACTGGATGTCCTCCGGGTAGAACCGATGAGTCCGGAAAATCCACTGCGCAGAATCAAAGACAGTGAGAAACTACTGATTACTCCGCATATCGCATGGGCGAGTGTGGAAGCCCGCACCCGCCTCATGGAGATTATCTGTGGTCAGGTTCAGGAATTCTTCTCCAATGGAAGTCCGGAATCATAAGATTTGTTTCCAAGCTCTTTGGAAAGAGCATCTAACTGCTCCCGGTAAATCGGTGTTCCGATTGGAAGAGTAAATAGCTTTGCCGTCTTAGTTAAGATGGACTGATACCGGGTTTCCGCAGTATCCAAAAGGTCAAAGAAGGACTCATGGGAGACTTCTTCTTTGTTCCACGGATTACGCCAGCGGAAATGACGAAGATTCAGAGGGTCTACCGTAAAAGTAAAGTAGTCACTTGGAATCAACGGAGAAATACATGCATAACCTAAAGTCTTTGCCTCGATTTTACGGGCAAGGACTTTTTTCTTGCCCTGCGGATCACGAATCCATGCGGTGTTAAGCTGCACAGCTTCTAAGGCAGCCTGCATGGAGCGGTAAGTAAAGCGGTACTCTTTATATGTGGAGCTGTAAGTCTTTAATAATAAAGAAGCAATGATGTGCCGCTCCTTCCGGCTGATATGCAGGGTAGCACTCTGGTTGAATTCAGATGGCGCACAGTTCTTATAATAGGTAAGAAGCTCTGCATCAATATCTGTTTCCAGATATACATGATGACCAAAATAACCCTTATCATAAGTGCCATAGTGTGACTTGGCAAAGATATATGGATGACAGGTAGTATCTAAGACATAATGTCCAAGAAAGCCGCAGATATAGGAAATGGCAATCTGCTGCTCCGTCTCTTCTAGGAACATGTCCTTACTTTTTAAAAGCTGGGTAAGAAAAACACCGGTATTTTTGTGGTGCGCCAACTGCCCGATATTTCCGGAAGAGCGAAGGTAGGACGGCAGGTAATAAAAGAAAATATCCGGTCCCTGTAAGCCTATACAGAATGCATGCGGAAATTTACGGATGCAGGAAGTAAGCTTCGGTTCGTCTAATTCACGAAAAGAATTCAGTCCAAATAAATAGTGGGTGGTAAATCCTGGCATAACAACAATCCTTTCAACTAATTATATTTTAAGTGATTGCAAAAAGGAGACATAAGTCTGCAGGTGAATTTTGATTATCCGAAGGGAATTCTTTTTCTTTGATATGAAATGCCAGCAGTTCTTAGTGCATGTTTTTCTTGATTGTAAACTGTCTTTCCGCCTGCTTTGACGGAAGTACTGCACTGTCCGCCGAGTGCGGATGCGACATAAAGCCTGCAAGGGGCACTGGGAATTTCGATTTACATTTCATTCGTTCTGGCAACCGGCGCAAATTCACATCCATGTTCAGATGCGCCTCGCTGGCACGTCCTGTGCCAGCGTTGCCGGATGCCAGACGAAATTCCAAGTGCCCCTAACAGCCCTTATCATGCATCCGCATTTCGGCGAACCGTTCAGTACTTTTGTCAAACATTGGAAAGACGGTTTTTATCACAGAAAGAAAAACATGCACTTTAGAACTGCGGTATTTTATAGCGAAAAAAGAAGCCCTTTGGATAATCAAAAATCAATCTGTTAGAAATTATTCTTTTTGCAATCGCTTATATATAGATAGTTAAAGTATAGCACTTTTTGCCCGGAAATATAATACAGAAGTTTGACAAAAAATGGATATTTGATATAATCCTGTGTGTGACGAATAATCCATGGAGATGCGTGGTAAAATAGACAGGCAGCATAAAATATGTATTGTGGGAAATGAATAAAAAATAATTATTTTGTGTAAACATGGAGGTTGTAAACATGGGTAATTTAACACAGGCAGTAGAGAGAAAAGCATTCAGTGTTGCAATCGATGCAACCTTAAAGAAATTAAATAAGGACAGAGAGAAAGCATTGCTTCAGCTGGTGGATTTGGCTGAAAAATTCATGGGTGACAATTTCCGGAAAGATGCATATGACGGTGCAAGAGCCATGATTAAGAATCCGGACCATAAATGGATGCGTTATGTAAACCGCCTTTTAGATGAAACAGACCCCCATGTTGCAAAGATGACCGCATTAAATCTTGGTTATCAGGCAGCTTTCTATGGTACAAAGACCATCCGTAAAATGCGTGAGGTACATAATTGTAATATTCCATGGTTAATTCTTATGGATCCGACCAGCGCATGTAACCTGCATTGTACCGGATGCTGGGCAGCAGAGTATGGAAATAAATTAAATCTTACATTTGATGAATTAGACAGTATCGTTACACAGGGAAAAGAACTTGGTGTATATTTCTATATGATGACAGGTGGCGAACCACTGGTTCGGAAATCGGATATCATCCGGTTATGTGAAAAACACAATGACTGTGCATTCCATTGCTATACCAACGGAACCTTAGTAGACCAGGAATTCTGCGATAAGATGAAACGTGTAGGTAACCTTTCCTTATCCATCAGTCTGGAGGGATTCGAGGATACCAACGATTTCCGCAGAGGGGACGGTGTATACGATAAAGTATTACACGCAATGGATTTACTGCATGAGAACGGATTGATTTTCGGTAACTCCGTCTGCTATACCTCTAAGAACATGGATGCGGTTACATCCGATGAATTCTTTGATTTACTGATTGAACATGGAAGCCGTTTCGCATGGTATTTCCACCTGATGCCGGTTGGAATGGATGCATCACCGGAACTGATGCCCACCAAAGAGCAGAGAGAATATATTTATCATAGAATCCGTGAAGTCCGTGCCAAAGAAGGCGGTAAAGAAATCTTCGTGATGGACTTCCAGAATGACGGAGAGTTTGTTGGCGGATGTATCGCCGGCGGAAGAAACTATTGTCATATCAATCCGAAGGGAGATGTGGAGCCATGTGTATTCATCCACTATTCCGGAGCAAACATCCGTGAGAAATCTCTCTTAGAGTGCTTAAAGCAGCCGTTATTCATGGCATATAGAGATAACCAGCCATTTAATAATAATATGTTAAGACCTTGTCCAATGTTGGAAAATCCTGAGATTCTGCAGAGAATGGTTCATGAAACCGGAGCAAAATCAACAGATATGCAGCAGCCTGAGACTGTGGAACATCTTTGCGGTAAATGTGAGCATTACGCAGAGGAGTGGAAAGAAACTGCAGATAAATTATGGGCAGCACATCCGTATCGGATCAAGGGATATACCAATTTTAAGAAAAAAGAGAACTAGGAGTGATTCCCTATTAATAAGAGAACAAAGCAAATACTGAAACTGGTTTTTGTAATTGCTATCGTAGCAATTATCATTTATACGTTCCGGGATTCCGCCGGACCAATTTTAAAGGAGCTTTCTACAACTGCGCCGTGGGTGGTCATTGCCATCTGTGGTGCCGGCGTTATGTATAATGTGGTAGAAGGATGGATTAATTATTCCTTCGCAAAGCAGTACAATCCGCAGTTTACATACCGGATGGGTGTAGAGAGTGCCTTTTATTGCTCATTTTACCGTGTGGCAACCTTAGGCAGTGGTGCCGGAGTGGCAGCAGTATATTATTTTAATGAAAAAGGAATTCCGGTCTTTGAAGGAACCGGAATGTATATGGTAGAGTATGCCATTCATAAAGTGACGATTGCAATATTTTCCATTATTTTCTTCCTGTTAAATTTCGGATTTATGAAGGAACATTATTCCGAATATTTCAATCTTCTGATTGCAGGATATGCATTGACGGCAGTGATTGCAGCGGCGTTACTTTTATTCTGCTGTTCAAAGAAGTTCCATGGAATTTTACTTTTTCTGGTGGACAAGCTGAACCGCAAAGGAAAATTCGATGCGCAGGCTGCAATGTTGCGTGAACAGTGTGGCATTTTAGAGGATGCAGCAGGCATGCTTCTGACAAAGGGAAAACTAATCGCATCCGTTGTAGGTAAGAATTTATTAAAATTTGCATTCTGCTATGGAATACCATTTGTGATTTTATATCAGGAATATGGACTGACACTGTTGCAGTCCTGGGCAGTTACCTCCCTTGCTTTTATGCTGGCAGCAGTGATTCCTTCTCCGGCAGGAATCGGTTCTTCGGAGTTCGTATTTACCGCATTATTTACGGTGCTAGTGGGAACCGGAAAAGCCGGCTCAGCAGCGCTGTTATACCGTTTTGCGACATTTGTACTTCCGTTTGTTATCGGTGGTGTGGTAGTATTACTGCGTAAGCGTATCGACCGCCGGATTGCAAAACACAAGGCAGATAAGGCGCAGCAGTAAGGGAAAGAGAAGGAATTAAGATGAAAGAAAGAAAAGGAATCAGTGGCAGTACACTGAAAATCATTGCAATTATAACGATGCTTATAGACCATATCGGAGCCGGAGTTCTTGGAAGACTGATGGTAGTTCGGGGAATGAATGATGCGGCAGACTTAAGTGCCTGGATTGATGCGAACAGTAACCTGGTGATTACATATCAGATGATGCGTTTTATCGGAAGACTGGCATTTCCGATTTTCTGCTTCCTTTTAATTGAAGGATTTGAACATACCCATGATGTGAAGAAATATGCACTTCGGCTGCTTTCCTTCTGCCTGATATCTGAGATACCATTTGACTTATTATTCAATGGAAAAGTATTGGAATTCGGTTACCAGAATGTATTTTTTACACTGTTTATCGGACTGATGGTTATGTGGGGATTTAGGGCAGTGGAGAATCAGAAGCAGTTTGCAAGGTTTAAAAAAGTTATTTTTGATGCGGGAATTCTTGCAGCAGGAATCCTTGCGGCAGAATTTTTGAATACGGATTATTCCGGAATTGGTGTTGTCTGCATTGTATTACTCTATGTATTCCGTAAGAAAAAATCCTATCAGCTGCTTGCAGGATGTATCGGATTTTCCTGGGAGCTTACCGCACCGCTGGCATTTATTCCGATTGCATTTTACAATGGAAAACGTGGACTTTCTTTGAAATACTTTTTCTACATTTTCTACCCGGCACATCTTCTGATTTTGTATATTATCTGCTGGGCAATGGGAATGGGACCGATTGCAGTGGCATAGATTTCTTTAAGATTTTGTGAAGAGGCTTGCAAACAAAAAAGACCTGCGTTATAGTAGCGGATGGACAGAAGTTCTGTCACAGAAGAAAACGGCAGGATTGTAAGAAATGAATGAGAATAAAGCAGAGAAAAATGAAATAGAACAGAATAAGACTGGGCAGAATAAAACAGAGCAGAATAAAAAACATTCAGTTAGACTTATTGAACTGGATTATAAGAAGACAAATATAAGAGCCGGACTCATTGCTTTCGCAGTGATGTTGGGCTTTTGTCTCTATGGTGGGGTAAATGTGCTGGTGGCAGTTGCAGCCGGACTGATTTACTTCGGAATCAAAAATCTTAAGATTACATTACCGGAGAAAGCCAATCCTATCTGGGCAGCGCTTGAAATTTTCTTAAGTGCCATCATGACGGAGCATATGGTGCAGTACCTTTTGCTGGATGCAGAGCTGCGGGAGAAAATCAGTGTGAATCATACCCGCTGGAATGTGCTCTGCTGTATGGTCTTTTATCTTGCCATGTTAGTGATTACAGCAAAGCCGAAGATTGCCTGCATGATAGGACACATTTTCCTTTTAAGCCTTGCAGGAATCAATTATTTTGTTTATCAGTTCCGTGGAAATGAATTTTCCTTCGGAGATTTGAAAGCAGCATCCACCGGACTTTCCGTGGCAGCAAATTATAAACTTGTATTGGAGGACCGGGCGGTTTATGTCATTCTTCTCAGCATGATATATGTTGCTTTTATCCGGAAACTGAATTTTGAATTTAAAAAGAAGTGGATGCTCCGGATCAGTGCCTTTGCGGCAGCACTGGTGATGGGGATTTATGTTGGAATTGCAACAGAGGATACTGTAATGGAGTCCTGGGAACAGAAAGGAACCTACCGTAACGGTTATATCCTAAACTTTGTACTCAGCATCCGGGATTCATTCGTAGCGGAGCCGGATGGATATTCAAAAGATGCGGTGGAAGAGATTTCCAAAGAATATCCGGCACCGGAAAATAAAGGCTCCGAAGATGACCCGACCATTATTGTTATCATGAATGAGTCCTTTGCGGATTTGAGTGTGATTTCCCATTATGGATTTGAGACAACGGAAGCGGTAACACCATTTTTTGATTCCATGGACAACAATGTCATTAAGGGATATGCATTGTCCTCTGTCTTTGGCGCAAAGACACCGGATTCCGAATGGGAGTTTTTGACCGGAAATTCCATGGCATTCCTGCCAAGCGGTTCCGTTCCGTATCAGCAGTATATGTCAAAGAAACCATATTCGCTGGTAAGCACCTTAAAAGAGCGGGGATATTCCTGCATTTCCATGCATCCTTACTATGCGTCCGGATGGAGCAGAAGCAAGGTTTATCCATTATTGGGTTTTGATGAGAGTCTTTTTATTGATGATTTTGACCAGACCAATATCATGCGGGAATATATTACGGACCAGGAATTATATAATAAAATCATTGACCAGTATGAAGCAAAGCCTTCAGATGAAAAATTATTTATCTTAGGTGTTACCATGCAAAATCATGGTGGTTATACCGATTATTATGATAATTTCCATAATACGATAAATCTTAAGAATCATTATTTCAGTGATGTGAACCAGTATTTAAGCCTGATTCATGAGAGTGATAAGGCACTGGAAAATCTGATTACTTATTTTGAAAATGTGGATGACAAGGTCGAAATCGTATTTTTCGGAGATCATCAGCCGAGCCTGAATAATAATTTCTATGAGGCAATGAATGGCAAGGGATTATCCGGTCTTACCTTGGATGAACTGCAGGAATTATTTACAGTACCATTTTTTGTATGGACGAATTATGACAGTGAAAACAAAGATGTGGAACTGACCAGCCTGAATTACTTATCTACAATGACACTGCAGCAGGCGGGCATTGAACTGCCGGCATATAATCAGTTTTTGGCAGACTTGCAGGAAGAGATACCGGCAATGAATTCCAGAGCATTTTATTCGAAGAGTCAGGGTGAATTTTTACATTATTCCGAAGCACAGGGGGAAGATGCAGATCTTTTGAACCAGT
Organism: uncultured Lachnospiraceae bacterium; assembly: GCA_900315735.1. Classification (GTDB taxonomy): domain Bacteria; phylum Bacillota; class Clostridia; order Lachnospirales; family Lachnospiraceae; genus Roseburia_C. The sequence continues at coordinate 18,395 of ONAD01000029.1, forward strand.
ATAATATCCTGCAATACAACAACATGTTTGCAAAAGAAAAAGACAAGGATAAAAATCTTTGCCCATATTATGAAGCTGCGGATTAAAAAACAAAAAAGATAGAGAAAGTGAAGTGTGTAGGAAAAACAGAAAGGCGGAGAGAAGATGTACCGGATATATCTTGTGGAAGATGATGCAATTATAGCCAGAAGTATTAAGAAACATCTGGAAAACTGGGAATATGAAGTGCAGTGTACGAAAGATTTTTCGGCAGTTACGAAAGAATTTGCGGAGTTTGCACCGCAGCTTGTACTGATGGATATCGGACTTCCTTTTTACAATGGCTATTATTGGTGCAGTGAGATTCGCAAAATTTCCAAGGTTCCGATTATTTTTCTCTCTTCGGCTGCGGACAATATGAACATTGTCATGGCAGTGAATATGGGAGCGGATGATTTTATTGCCAAGCCTTTTGATTTAAGTGTCCTTACGGTAAAGGTACAGGCAATGCTGCGCCGTACTTATGATTTTACGGAGACCGGCGAAATGCTGACCTATAACGGAGTGATACTTCAGGTGGCGGAGGCGGCCCTTACCTATCAGGATAAGAAAGTAGAGCTCACCAAGAATGAACTGCGGATTTTAAAGACACTGATGGAAAATAAGGAAAAAGTAGTTTCAAGAGATACCCTGATGACAAAGCTCTGGGAAAGTGACTGCTTCGTGGATGAGAATACACTTTCTGTAAATGTGAACCGCCTTAGAAAGAAGCTTGCGGATGCGGGCTTAGAGGATTTTATTCTTACGAAGAAGGGAATCGGGTATCGGCTGAAATGAGATTTATCAAAAATTATCTGAAGGAAAATCTAAAATGGCTGTTGTTAGTGATGGCCTGCTTTGGAATCCTGTGCTTTGTGATAGGGTTTGAGCAGGTACCGCTGGCACAATGGGGATATGCGGCATTTTTGTGTTTCTTCCTGTTTTTACTGGTAGTAATAATAGACTTTACAAGGAGTTATCTGCATCATAAGAAGCTGGAACGCCAGTCTACTGAAATTGCAGTGACGATGGAAAAGTTATCATTACCAGGGGGACAGCTGGAAGCGGATTATCAGGAAATGCTGCGTTCTTTATATATAACATTGCAACAGCAGATTAATGAACTGGAAAATGGACAGCTGGAGCAGGCAGAATATTTTACCATGTGGGTGCATCAGATTAAGACACCGATTGCAGCACTGCGGCTGCTGCTGGCAGAGGAAGAGGATGAGCGAAGCCAGGAAATGTGGGAAGAACTTTTCTCTATTGAACAGTATGTGGAAATGGCATTGCAGTTTACCAGACTGTCTGCGAAGAGCACGGATTTTATCATTGGTGAAGTTTCATTAGACAAGGTAGTAAGAGAGGCAATCCACAAGTATGCCAGACTGTTTGTGCGAAAGAAAATTAAGCTGGAATTAAGTTCCATTGACATACAGGTACTGACGGATGAAAAGTGGCTGGAATTTGTAATTGAGCAGATTTTATCCAATGCTATTAAATATACTGCCGGCGGAACCATTTCTATTTATTTAAAAGAAGAACCGGAGAAAGAGACGAAAGAACTGATTATCGAAGATACCGGAATCGGTATTGCACCGGAGGATTTGCCGCGAATCTTCGAAAAGGGGTATACCGGATACAATGGACATGCCGACAAGCGTTCTACCGGTATCGGACTGTATCTCTGCCGGAAAATTATGCGCAAGTTGTCTCATGAAATTACAATTGAGTCGGAGATTGGGAAAGGAACAAGGGTGCATCTTAGATTGCAGTAGGGGCGGAAGCATAAGCTTCCGCTTTTTTACGCGAGAAATCCGCAAAGCGTGTTTCTCGTAGTTCTACTGGGTATCTGCAAAAGACTTTTGATGAAAAGAATAGAATAAAATTGAAATATCACCTGATAAATGCGATAATATGTTACTTTATGTCCTTAAAAATGTGAATATCAGCAAATTTATCACCTGAAAAATGTTGAATAAATTTAAAAATAGGATATACTATAGATATAGGGATACTATGGAGGCATATATGGAAAGATTATTATTTCATCAATTGGCTAAGTGGAAAGATAAGAAAAAAAGAAAGCCATTAATTATCCAGGGCGCACGTCAGGTTGGAAAAACCTGGATTATGAAAGAATTTGGAAAAAGATATTTTGAGAATGTCGTATATATAAATTTTGAAAATAATGAACGTATGAAAAATGTCTTTGAAATGGACTTTGATATACCAAGGATTATTTCAGCATTAAAAATTGAAAACGGAAAGACATTTGAAGCAGATAATACGCTATTGATTTTTGACGAAATACAGGAGGTTCCAAAGGCATTAACTTCTTTAAAATATTTTTATGAAAATGCACCGGAATATGCCATTGTAGCTGCGGGCTCATTATTAGGAATAGCTTTGCATCAGGGAACTTCATTTCCGGTTGGAAAAGTTGAATTCCTGCATTTGTATCCACTTAATTTTTATGAATTTTTAATGGCAACAGGACAGGATGCACTTGCAGAGTTGTTAGAACAACAGGACTATGAACTGATTAATTCTTTTTCCACAAAGTATATAGATTTATTGCGTAAATATTATTATGTAGGTGGAATGCCGGAGGCGGTGCAATGTTATATTGATACAGATGATATGCAGGAAGTAAGAAATATACAAAAAGAATTATTAGTTTATTATGAGAATGATTTTTCCAAACATGCACCGAAAGAAACTGTGCCGCGCATACAAATGGTTTGGAATTCAATTCCTGCACAATTAGCAAAAGAAAATAGAAAATTTATTTATGGCATGGTAAGAGAAGGCGCAAGAGCGAAAGATTTTGAATTGGCAATACAATGGTTAGAGGATTGTGGATTGATTCATAAATGTTATAGAGTAAAGAAACCTGGTATGCCACTGATTTCTTATATGGAGATGAGCAGCTTTAAAATTTTTCTGTCTGATATTGGACTGTTAGCTGCCAAAGCAAATCTTCCGGCAAAAATTTTATTAGATGGAAATAAGGTTTTTGAGGAGTTTAAAGGAGCCTTGACAGAGCAATTTGTAGCACAGGAATTATGTGCGGCAGAAAAGGAACTTTATTATTATTCCACGGAAAATTCTACAGGAGAAATTGACTTTATATTACAGCAGAGTAGTTATTGCATCCCAATAGAAGTAAAGGCAGAAGAAAACTTAAGAGCAAGAAGTTTAAGAGCCTTTTGTGATAAATATAGTCCGGATATTTCAATACGTACATCCATGTCTAATTACAGAAAAGAGGACTGGTTGTGTAATGTGCCACTGTATGCACTAGTGCAATATATTAATCAGATAAAATAACAATAGATATGAAATATAATTTCAATCTTACAAAAATGTAAGAGATAAAAGGAAAATGTAAGCAGAATCCATGGCTGACATTTTCCTTTTTTGCTATGATAATGGAAAAGATGACAGAGCAACAAAGTGAGGAGAAAACAATGGCAATCTTAGAAGTAAATAATCTGAAAAAAGTTTACACAACCCGCCTGGGTGGAAATCAGGTAGAGGCATTAAAGAATCTTTCCTTTTCTGTGGAAGAAGGAGAATATGTAGCAATCATGGGAGAATCCGGTTCCGGTAAGACCACACTTTTAAACATTTTGGCAGCACTGGATAAGCCGACTGGTGGACAGGTCATATTAAATGGCAAGAACATTGTGGATATCCGGGAAAAGGAGATTTCCGCATTCCGGAGAGAAAATCTGGGATTTGTATTTCAGGATTTTAATCTTTTGGATAACTTTTCCTTAAAGGATAATATCTTTCTTCCACTGGTACTATCCGGAGTGGATTATAAAGAGATGGAGCGGCGCATGACACCGATTGCTGCACAGCTTGGAATCCTTGATATTTTGGAGAAATATCCTTATGAAGTATCCGGCGGACAGAAGCAGCGTGCGGCGGTAGCAAGAGCCTTGATTATCAAGCCCGAGCTGGTATTGGCAGATGAACCAACCGGAGCATTGGATTCTAAGGCAACGGAAGATTTATTGACCTTATTTAATAAGATTAATGAGAGGGGACAGACAATTCTTATGGTAACTCACAGCACCAAGGCTGCAAGTCATGCGAGAAGGGTATTATTTATTAAAGATGGAGAAGTGTTCCACCAGATTTACCGTGGCAATTTAAGCAGTGAGGAATTGTATGCAAAGATTTCAGATACATTGACGATGCTTACGACAGGTGGTGAGAAACATGAATAAGGGCTTATATGGAAAACTGGCAGTAAATAACATAAAGCACAATAAACAGTTTTATCTGCCATATCTGCTGACCGGTATACTGACGGTGGCATTCTTTTATACCATGTTGTATCTCAAGCACAATCCGGGACTGGATGAACTGCCATTCGGTGCAATGGATGTAAAAATGGTGTTGGGACTGGGAGCATTTATCATTGGATTTTTCTCCGTGATATTCCTGTTTTACACCAACAGCTTTATTATGAAACGGAGAAAAAAGGAACTTGGTATTTATAACATTCTTGGAATGGAAAAACGTCATCTGGCAAAAGTGATTTTTCTGGAGACACTTTTTTCGGCAGTGGTTGCCATCGGTGGTGGACTTATTGCAGGAATTGCTTTCAGTAAACTGATGTGCATGCTGTTGTATGCCATGATTGGATATCATGCGGAAATAGTTTTTTATGTGTCAAAAAGCGGGATTGTAAGCACAACCATTTTGTTTTTCAGCATTTTTATACTGACCTATATTTACAATCTGTTTCAGGTACAGCTTGCCAAACCGGTGGAACTACTGCACGGAAGCAATCAGGGTGAGCGGGAGCCAAAGACGAAAAAGCTGATGGCAATAGTTGGAATTGTAACGCTGGCAGCAGGCTATTATATGGCAATTACAGTGGATAATCCGGTAACGGCAGTACTTTTATTCTTCCTTGCAGTAATACTTGTCATTATCGGAACTTATTTTACCTTTATGGCAGGCAGCATTGCCGTGCTTAAATTCTTAAGAAAGAGAAAAAGTTATTATTATAAAAAGAAACATTTTGTAGCAGTATCGGGTCTTATTTACCGGATGAAACAGAATGCAGCAGGACTGGCAAGCATCTGTATTTTATCTACCATGGTACTGGTGGTGATTTCCTCTACAGTAAGCATGTATGCAGGATTGGATGATGAACTGGCAACCCGTTACCAGGGGGATATCGGAGTATCCATTACCAGTGAGCATCCGATTGCAGAAGGCGATGTGTTGCGGGAGTTAGTGAACCGCACCATCCAGCAGGAGAACCGCAGTGTAAAAGAAGAACAGGGCATGATGACGCTGACATTTTCCTGTATATCAGAAAATGGAAATCTTGTGATTCGAAAACATGATGACGAGAGTGGTTACAGTTCCAATATCATTATGCTTCGCCTGATTGCAAAAGAAGATTACGAGGAAGCTTTTAATGTAAAGGTTCCGGAGCTTTCCGCAGGAGAGGTGGTGCTGGCAACCGGTGATGACTATAATAAAGATACGATTACTGTTGGAAATTATACTTATGATATTGTGGAGAAGCAGCATTTTTCCTCAGAAAATGGACATTGGATGGATAATCAGGTCTATTATATGGTGGTAAACAGTGTAGAAGATATGGCACCGCTGTATGAAGCACAGAAAGAGATTTATGGGGAAGATGCCAGCAACTATTATTATTCTTTGTATATTGACATCGATGGAAGCAGGGAGGAAAAAATTGCCTGTGGAAATGCAGTATCTGCAGCAATCGGGGCATCCGGTATAGAAGAAGGACATGATGGAAGATATTATATCATGATAGAAAACAAGGCGGAAAATGAAGATTCCTTCCGACAGACGTATGGTGGTTTCCTGTTCCTTGGAGTATTCCTTGGAATCCTATTTTTGATGATTACTGTGCTCATTATCTTTTATAAACAGATTTCAGAAGGCTATGAAGATAAAGAACGCTTTGCTATTATGGAAAAAGTGGGAATGAGTAATGAGGAGGTAAAGAAGTCCATCAGTGCACAGATCCGGATGGTATTTTTACTGCCGATTGTTACCGCAGCATTACATGTGCTGGCAGCGTTTCCAATGATTCGCATGATACTGGCATTGATGAATCTGAATAATGGAAGACTGTTTGCATACTGCCTCCTTGGTACGATTGCAGTATTTACAGTTATTTATCTGCTGGTATACAAGATGACCTCAAGAACCTACTATCGAATTGTAGGACACCAGATTGGATAAGGTCTTTTGTAATATCAGATAACCTAAGAACCTGCCACCGGCAGGTTCTTACGGATGTCTGGAAGCTCCCACTACACTACGGTGTAGAAGGAGCTTCTTTCTTTGCGGTATATTTAGCGACTGTTTTTAAAACAAGTTCCGTGTCCAGTGGTTTGGTAAGGTGTTCATTCATACCGGCAGCATAAGTTTTCTGACGGTCTTCCGCAAAGGCATTTGCAGTCATGGCAAGAATCGGAATCGTTTTAGCATCCGGACGGTCAGAGGAACGGATGGCACTGGTTGCCTGATAACCATCCATAACCGGCATCATAATATCCATTAAAATGATATCATATTCATAAGGAGAAGCTTCCATAAAGAGATGTAATGCTTCCTCTCCATTGCGGGCTGTGGTAACCGTTGCACCGGCATCTTCCAGAATAAATTCCGCAATTTCCAAGTTTAGAATATTATCTTCCGCCAGCAGAACATGATTGCCGGAAAGAGAGATTTCTTCGAAGGCTGTTTCTGTTTCGGAAAAATCGGACATCTGAGAATCAATGCGGAACGGAATCGTAATGCGGTAAGTAGTGCCTACATCCTTTTCGCTGGAAAAATCAATGGTTCCGCCCATTTTATCCAAAAGATTCTTTACAATTGCCATACCAAGTCCGGTACCGTTGTAAGTGGAACGGGCATCATGGCTTTCCTGGGTAAACGGTTCGAATAAATGCTCCTGAAATTCTTTGCTCATGCCGATTCCGGTATCGGAGCAGGTAACTTCAATCCAGGCAGTATCATCGGTACAGCTTATTTCATGACAGCCCAGCATGACTTTCCCGTTTTCCTTATTATATTTTACGGCATTGCTTACAATATTCATAAGAAGCCGCTTGATATGAAGGGGACTTCCGATGAGATAAGGATGCTGGACAGAAGGTACTTCGGAAATAATTTCAATGCCCCGTTCCACCGCCTGTTTTTCTACAACGGCTGTGATATCTTCGACCAGGTGCAGAACATGGAACGGGCGGGATTCCAAGACGATTTCGCCGGATTCCAGTTTTCCCATATCAAGGACTTCATTTACCAGTTCTAAAAGCAGGCCGGAAGCATCCCAGATTTTTCCGAGGCATTCCTGCTGCTTGACAGGGTCATCCTTATAATGTCCGGCAATTTCCACCATACCACGGATTCCGTTAATCGGCGTCCGGATATCGTGACTCATCCGCTGTAAAAATTCCGTCTTGGCGAGGTTGGCACTTTCCGCCTTTTCCGCCGCTTCCTTTAGTGTTTCCTGATAGATTTTATCCTTCTTCAACTGGGCTTTCTGGTAGTTCTGGGCAGTCCGCCAGCGCACCATCTGGAAAATCAGAAGAAGGCAGATATAACCGAACATATAATAAAATACTTTTCGTGGAGTGGTTTCAAAAACCGCATGCTCCGGCAGATAGACATAGATATAATAATTTCGTCCCCGGTCTAACATACCAAAGACATGCCTCGGAGCAGAGGCAGTATTATGAACATGAACCATCTGTCCGTTTACAGATTTCTCATTCATGTTCCGCAAAACTTCTATGTCGTTGACATTAGCTCCCTTAAGACTGTCTTCGTTGGAAGCAATAACTTTATCCCCGCTGGTAATGACAATGGTACTGTTGCGGGTAATGCTATATCCGGAAAGCAGGTCCTGAAAAGAAAGGCTGTAGCTTTCAATATAGTCAAGTGGAGTGTGATAATAAGTTACAATAATACCGGAAGTATCGGTACGTCCTACCGCGGCAAGGTCTAAATAAGAACCGTCTTCGCAGGTGATTCTGGAGGAGTAAGTCTTTTGCGGATAGCTTGCCACATCCAGAAGATTTTCCTTATCCAGGGTATCCTGCAATCCGGCACTGCCGATATCGTCTGTATAATATTCGCCGGTCAGATTACCGTTGGCATCCAGAAAAAGAATTCCGCTAATATAAAGCTCCTGTGTAAATTGCTGCAGGACATCATCATCCGGTGCAGCCTGACCGGAAAGCGTTTCATCAGATTCCATATTGCGGGCAACCTGCTGGGAGCATTCGATAATACGCATCAGGCTCTTGGTTTCAGAGGCCAGATTTAAACTGGTATAGGTCGAGCATTGTTTTTTGAGATAGTTGACAGTGTCAGAAAGATGCTCCTCAGTAGAAGCCATATCATCTTTGGCTGCACTGAAAAATACCAGAAGGAAAAACAGAATACCAAGGAGAATGGAAACCGGCCAGAAAAATCGAAGCCGGGCGGATTTTGTCTTATTTGACTTCATAATCTTCCGCCTCCAGATAAGTACTTGGATGCGCTAAATATTTTCCGATGATTTCTTCGGAAGTTCCGTCTTTTCGCATTTCCTCCAAAGTGGCAGAAAGTTCCTGATCAAGCCCCCGGTTATCCTCTAAGGAGAAAGCAACGCCCAGCCCCACCGTAAGGAGTGGTTCATCCAGAATCCGGTATTCTACATGATAGTCATTCATATATTGCAGAAGAGAAGTTTCATGTGCAGCAATAGCATCCATATAGCCTTTGCTTAACATCGGATAAATAAGCTCGCGGTTCTGCATGGAAAAAAGACTTTTGACTTTGGGAATAGTAATGTCCTCATTGTCATCCGGCATCAGAAAAAGTTCTTCCGGCTTGGTGGTAGCCTGCACAGCCACGATTTTATTTTCCAGTTGCTGCAGGGTATAAATATCACTGTCCGGATTTACAGCTACGACCTGTCGGCTAAGCATATAAGGACCTGCCCAGCGGTACTGGTCGGTTCGACCGTCCATACTGAAACAGCACCAGATGCAGTCGATAGAACCATCAGCTAAAAGCTCTTTCTTATTTTCCCAGTCGATGGTAACGAATTCCGCATGATAACCCATCCTGCGAAATGCTTCCGTTGCAAGCTCTGTGTCCAGTCCCGTTGGTTTTCCATCCGTATCGGTGTAGCTAAACGGCGGGTAATTATCGCAGCCTACTACAATTGTAGGAAGGGAGTCACTGGTCTGGGTGGAAAGATTTTCCTGTTCCTTTCCGCAGCCACATATAGCAATAGTAAAAACTAAGACAATAGCAAATAGTCGATATATCCTGAATATTCCTTTCATAAAATGGTGTCGCTCCTGAATCTGATAATAGATTTATTGTGCTACTATTATAAAGTATGAATGGCATGGATACAACAGATAGATGAAGAAAATCACTTGAATTTTCGCCAAAAAGATTGTATATTTGACATAGAAATGTTATTTTTCATCTGGGAAGTTTGGACGGCAGAGATGCCAATGGATATGTTAGAGAAGAGGGGAATTAGAAATGAAAGAAGTTACAAAACAGGTAGAGGAAACACGGATTAGCCATAAGACACTCCGGTTCATGGCAGGAACGCTTTGTTCCCTGATTGGAACACTGCTTGCTCTTTATGTGGGAGGATGGCTTATGTTATGTAAACCAATACAGGGAGTGATTTCTGCATACTTCGCAGGAAACCTTGCTATTGGAACTATCGCACTGGCGGCATTCAAGTGCCTGTTGTCAGCAACAGTAGCCGGAGCCATCTGGTGTGGCGGTTATATTGCCAAGTGCAAGTTTATCGGACATGAAGAGTATTAAGGAAATTGGAAAGTTGTATAGTTTTGAAGGCATGACGGATTGGCGTTGTGCCTTTTCTTTTATGCTAAAAAAGCTGCCGATTGGCCAATGTCATTAAGTTAATAATGATGTAAAAATATAAAACACATAGTAATCGTTGCTAAAGATGATTATTATGTGTTTTTGTCTGTTTAAATATAAT
>ONAD01000035.1 GCA_900315735.1 uncultured Lachnospiraceae bacterium
AACAATGGCATCGAAACAGTAAGCAATTTCGATGCCATTTCGGCATAAAGCAAGGCTGCCACCCAGCAAAAAAATTTGCTAATGCGACAGCCCCTTTTTGCAAGAAACCTATAATACACGTTTCTTATTTATTTTCACTTATTATTACACTTATTATTGCACCTATTATTTGCATCTGCCATTATACACATCGCAATTTTTAACCGGTCACTTAGGTTGTCGTATTATAAATCTCTCCGGTATTATAATTGTAGGTATATGTACCTTTATTACCATATGTATTGCCCCTGGATGCTTCCCGCTCTGCATAATAATCTGCTAAAGATGCTTTTGCAGATACCTGATATCCATAGGAACCATTTCCATTGAATAAAGATTTTACCAAAGACATGTCTGCCTTCTTAAAGGTCTCTTCATCAATGCTGAGTTTATTATCTACGCCAACGGTAATTCCAACCTTAGAAAGTAACTTTTCATTGGAATCTGTAGTACGAACCATAGAAGAAACTGCATTGAGAATTCCATTGGTATTGGAATCTTCTGATTTCTTCAGCAGGTTATTGTAGCTGTCCACGAAAGCACTTACTTTCTTATAAATTGCATCTTTATCATAATCTGTTGTGGTATTACCCTTTGCATCGGTTGTTGTTACTTTGTTAAATACAGACTTCTTGGTCTTATCCAGTAAAGCATCGGATGCACTCTTTAACTCTTCGGCAGCATCTTCGATTTTTGCCAGTGTCTTGGTATCATCCTTTGCTGTAGATGTTGAAGTCTTCTTATTGGTCTCAACAATCTTGCTGGCAGAATCATTTCCACCATAATATGCTTTCATCAGTTTGAAATAGGAACCGGTACGAATTGCAGAATAGTCAGCAATATTAATTCCTAACAAACCACTGTTTGAAGATCTGCTTCCATTTGATAATCCGGAAAACAATGTATTAATTGAATTCGAATCATAATTTGAAATACCTATCATACAATCACTCCTTTGATATCTGATGTGTAACATCCTTGTCCCACGTCTACCTATTGTTAAACCCATTATAGCATTTTCGACACGGAATTGCAATATTGTGTAAATTTCACAACTTTTCATATGATTTTATCTATCTATTGTAACTTTTCACAAAGTATTTATGGTTTGTTCATAGTTTTGTCATATTTATGGCGTACTATAAAACCATCAAAAGAAACTCATGTTTTTAGATATATTTTTTCATAATAGCCTCGGCATCCGAAAGATGTCGGGGCACTCCTCATTTATGGGGGGGATTATTTAATGTTGGCTGGATACCAATATATTTAATAACATAAATTACAGGATTTAACAGGTTTCTATGTCAGGCATAAAATACCGCAGTTCTAAAGCACATATTTTTCTTTTTACAATATAAAGTGTCTTTCCAATGTTTGACAAACTATCAGCACGGTTCGTCAAAAGGACGGATGTATGACAAAATTTATTAGGGGCACTTAGAATTTCGTATTGCAACCGGCAACGCCGGCACAGGAAGTGCCGGCGAGGTGCAATCTGAACATGGATGTGAATTTGCACCGGTTGCCGGGCAAAACACAATATGTTTCGAAATTCTTAGTGCCCCTTATAAGCTTTTGTGTAACATCCACCTTTGACGGACAGTGCTGATAGTCAGTCAAAGCAACGGAAAGACATTTTGTAATCAAGAAAAATATACCACTACAAATTCTCAATCTGCCAATCTATCGGTGCTACCCCATGTTCCTCTAAAAATGCATTCGCCTGTGAGAAATGTTTGCATCCAAAAAAGCCGCGGTATGCAGAAAGCGGGCTTGGATGAGGTGCTTTTAAAATCAGATGCTTCGGATTGGTGAGCATCGAGATTTTACTCTGTGCCGGCCTGCCCCACAGCATATAGACAATTGGTCGATCCTGTGCGTTGACCGCCTGTATAATAGCATCTGTGAACTGCTCCCAGCCTTTGCCCTGATGGGAATTCGCCTGATGTGCCCGGACAGTCAGAACCGTGTTCAATAATAATACGCCCTGCTTTGCCCATTTTTCCAGATAACCGTTGTTAGGGATATAGCAGCCCAGATCATCCTGTAACTCTTTATAGATGTTCTGTAAAGATGGCGGAATCTCCTTCTGATCCGGCAATACTGAAAAGCTAAGACCATGTGCCTGATGTTCATTATGGTACGGATCCTGTCCTAAAATCAACACCTTTACTTCTGAAAGAGGTGTTAAATGCAACGCATTAAAGATATCATCTGCCGGTGGATATACCACATGGGTGCTGTACTCTTTCTTTACAAATTCATATAACTCTCTGTAATATGGCTTTTTAAACTCGGCAGATACACTGTCCAGCCAGTCATTGGTAATCATTGCCATAATTTTATCTCCTTACTGATACCCCGCGATCTGCAAGATAATTCTTAAGATCCATAATTTCAAGTTCTTTATAATGGAACAAAGATGCTGCCAGTGCTGCATCTGCTTTACCTTCTGTCAAAGCTTCGTAGAAATGCTCTTTCGTTCCGGCTCCACCGGAAGCAATGACCGGGATAGATACATTTTCAGCAATCTGTCTAGTCAGTTCCAAATCGTAACCGGCTTTCGTGCCATCACAGTCCATACTGGTCAAAAGAATTTCTCCGGCACCAAGCTTCTCGACTTTCATTGCCCATTCTACCGCATCAATGCCTACATCAATTCTTCCGCCATTTTTATAAATGTTCCAGCCGCTGCCATCTTCTCTTCTTCTCGCATCAATGGCAACAACCACACACTGGCTTCCGAATTTGTCTGCCGCCTCACTGATTAACTGCGGTGTATTAATTGCAGAAGAATTAATGGAAATTTTATCTGCGCCTTCCCGAAGCAGTACTTTAAAATCTTCTACGCTGCGGATTCCTCCGCCTACGGTAAACGGAATAAATACATTTTCTGCTACACGTCTTACCATATCTACTACCGTATTACGGTTATCCGAAGAAGCTGTAATATCCAAAAATACCACTTCATCTGCTCCGGCTTTATCATAGGCTGCCGCAATTTCCACCGGGTCACCGGCATCTCTTAAATTCACAAAGTTCACACCTTTTACAACTCTTCCATCATTGACATCCAGACATGGAATAATTCTCTTGGTAAACATTATTTCACACCTCCCTGTAATGACGCAAAGTTCTTAAGTATCTTCAGTCCAACGGAGCTGCTCTTCTCCGGATGGAACTGACATGCAAAAATATTATCCTGCTCCACAGATGCATGAATAGTGACTCCATATTCTGTGGTTGCTTTTACGATTTCTTCATGCTTTGCCTGTAAATAATAAGAATGCACGAAATATACATAAGCATCCATCGGCACGTCCTGAAACAGTCTTCCATTATTCTGTAAATGCAGGGAATTCCAACCGATATGCGGAATTTTGAGTCCATAGGTATCCGGAATCCGTACAATTTTTCCCTCTAAAAGTCCAAGTCCCTCTATTCCTTCTGACTCTTCGCTTCCTTCAAACATCAGCTGAAGTCCAAGGCAGATTCCAAGGAATGGCACTTTTTTTTCACAGACTTCATGGATGACCTTGTCCAGTTCATAGCGTTTCAGATTATCCATTGCCACGCCAAAAGAACCAACGCCCGGTAAAATCACCTTATCTGCCTGTTCAATGGTATGAAAATCTCTGGTAATAACGCTTTCCTCGCCAAGATAAGCCAGTGCTTTTTCCACACTCTTTAAGTTTCCTGCATCATAGTCAATAATTGCTATCATAATGTTCTCCTATTCCAGTCCTGCTGCTGCAAGTATCTCCTGAATTGCCTTTGTATAATCTGTTCTCTTTGTCATGGCATGCAATTCTGCTGCCTTTTCTTCTGATACACCAAAATGGTCTGATAACTGCTGCAAAATCTGTGCTTTCAGTCCTTCCATTTCATCTGTTATCTCATATTCCTGTGCCAGATCTGCACCATCTACACATCTGCCATATCCACGAATCAATGCATCCAAAGCCATTTCATTTTCATTGATTCCGCTTAAACTCTCATAAGACTGATACTCACTCTGTATGGAAGCCAGCACCTGTGCTTTCTTATAGAAATTCTCGTCTTTTCCCTTTACAGAAGAACCGGCTATGTTCTGGAATGCCGTTACATAAGAACCGCTTGCAAAATCATCCTTTGCCTGCTGTATATCCTGTCCATACTGTAAATTAGAGCTTCCCAGCAAAATCAGAATAAGAATGGAAAATGCCATAACGAAAATAAGAATAACCGGCTTCTTCGGAAGTGGCGGAGTACGGTCTATTTCCTTTGGAGGCTTCTCTTTCTTTACCTTTGGTGCCTTCTCCTTCTTCGGTTTTTCCTTCTTTTCTTTTTTCTCTTTCTTTTTCTTCTCTTTCTTGCCCTTCTTACCGTCTCCCTCGTCAGCATCCATCTCTTTTAAGATTTCTCTGTTCTCAGATGAAATGCTGCCAAGGCTGTCATCTTCTGCAATCTTGGTATCGTCCTCGTCTTCATCCGGTCCAAACAATACAGACATGATTTTACTGAAAAAGCCCTGTTTTTTTCTCTTTTCCTTGGCTTCTTTTAAATCCTTTAATTCTTCAATACTTCCAAGACGTTCAAATTCATCCTGAACTTCGCCATCCTCATCCTCTGAGTGCTCTAATTCTTCTCCATTCTCATCTGCCTTTAACAAATCACCAATGTCGGATAAATCTGAATCTCCGGATAACATATCCATAAGATTAATCGCATCATCATCTTCTGAAAGAAGCGGCTCCTCTTCTTCGGATTCCGTCTTTGGTGCTTCCGGAATTTCCGTTGCAGAATCATCCTCTAAAGTATCAAAAAATCCTAACGGCTCTTCTTCCGAAGCATCGGATGTGTCTTCCTCGCTAGAATCGCCCACTTTCTTCCGGACAGCGTCCATGATGTCATCCACATCTCCCATCATATCTGACGGTGCAGACTCATCTGCTGCCATGTCTGTGGTCTCTGATGAGATTGGCTCTGAAGCATCCCACAGCTGATTGGTTTCTTCTGACTGGTTTGCCGCTTCCGACTGGCTTATTGCTTCCGACTGGCTCGATGCTTCTGGCTGGCTTGCTGCTTCCGGCTGGTTTGTTGCAGAAGCTGCCTCCATATCGGATGTCTGGTTCTCATTGACATCAATATCTGCCTGATTTGATGCCTCTTCGTCTAATTCCATTTCGAATTCCTGCAGGAAATCATCTGCTTCGCCGGTTGCCAGCTCCTGTTCAAATTCACGCAGGAATCCTGTGCCGGAATAATCTTCATGTTTCTTTTCTACCGGCTTTTTCTCCCGTTCTCTTGGCTTTGCGGCTTCTTCATTCATTGATTGAATCAGATTCTCGATATCCTTCTTATTATTTCTTCTGTTAGCATCTGAAACTGAATTCAGCAAATCGTCCAGATAATCTTCACTCTTGCTCAAAATTATACCTCCATGTATCCAAGTTGCCTGCGTAATCCACTTACAGGGCCTGTCACCGGCAGTTCCTCAGGGATACCTGCCAGCGTAAAGGAAAGGGATGTGATGTAACATCACACCCCTTTGTCTGCGTTCTTTCCTTACTTTCCGGTCTGGTCAATCAGTCTGTCGATAGCCTGTACCAGACTTCCAATCTCCGGTTTAGTCAATTGGGCGTCTGCTCCGAGTGATTCACCTTTTCTTCTCATTTCATCATTTACCAGGGAAGAGAAAATAATTACCGGAATATCATGCATGTTATCGTTCTCTTTTACCAGTTTTGTCAACCGGTATCCATCCATCAATGGCATCTCAATATCTGTAATAATGCAGTGTACTTTGTCTTTTACATTTCCTTCTTTTTCATAAGCACAAAGCTTGTCCCATGCTTCCTGTCCGTTCATATTGACATTCAGGTTGGTATAACCTGCTTTCTTCAGACAATCTGTAATCAATTTACTTAATAATGGGGAATCCTCTGCGATCATAATCGGGGAATCATTACGGTTACGATTTTCCAGATGCTCTACATCAGATACCTTAAGTCCTGTTTCCGGGCTGATATCAGAAATAATTTTTTCAAAGTCAAGAATAACAATCAACTGTCCATCCAGTTTAATGACTCCGGTTGATACACCCTTGTCCTGGACATTAATTGTTGCATCCGGTTTGATAATCTCTGACCAGGAGACACGATGAATTCCAATAACCTGATCTACATGGAATGCAATATTTAATTTATTAAAGTTTGTGATAATAAACAAACCTTTTCCTTCTTCATCCTGCATACCAAGGCATCTTCTCAGGCTGATTACCGTCAGCATGGTATCTCGTGGCATAAAGATTCCTTCCACACTCGGATGTGCATTTGGTACCGGGGTTACCGGCTGATAGGATAAAATCTCACGAATCTTCGCTACGTTAATTCCGTAATGATTATCCCCTAAAGTAAACTCCAGCACTTCCAGTTCGTTCGTACCATTTTCTAACAGAATATTTGTCTCCATTTATGTTTTCCTCCCAAGGTCATTTCTTAGAATATTTCTATTTCAAATTATAACATAATATTACATAAAAATGCACCGTTTTTTTGCAATTCTCTAGATATTTTTACCATTTTATAGATTACAGGTCTTATGTACTGTGTTTTCGACTACTTCCAGAGAGATTTTACTCAAATCTTCCGGTGTACCTTCCGGCACCTCAAAGAGTAAAACCGTATCTGTGCCACTGCCCGCTTCGATGGTTCCCTGATAGGTACCAAGGTCATTTAAAAGAATTGTAACCTGCGCCGCTGCCTGTACGTTGTCATTTAAAGTCATGCGGAATGACACCTTGCGGCTTAACATATCACAATCAACTGCTTCGGTTCCGGCATTGTTTAAATGAAAATGTAAAACCAGATACTTATTTCCGGCGGCCGGCTCTACGATATAAGACGAATCCTGCTGATAGACGGAAGCAAATTCTGCCCCGGTATACTGCACGTCAATTCCCGGTATTGCCACTGCTTCGTTTAAAGACACGCTGTTGTCCGATGCCGCATTCTCCGGAGTTCCTGTTGCATCTCCACCTTCTGATGGCATCTGCTCAGTGGAATCCGGCTGTTCCACAGCCTCGGTATCTGCAGTCTCTGTTGTCTCTTCACTCTTCGATAGTCTTACAATTCCATCCTGCTGCTTTATATTATACTTTGATACTACATGTGCTGCATAATCTACAATTGTCTGTTCTTCCTGCTCCGTTAATTCAATCGGCTGCTCTCCGCATCCGCCTAATAATAACGCAGCCAACAGCACACATGCCGTTGTTTTTATCTTTCTGTCCCTCATAGGCACTCCTTAACTTATCAATCTATTCCCATGTTAGCATTTTTCCGGCTTTCAGGCAATAGTTATTTCACATTCTTCCCCGTTATCATCACGATTGCTGGTATCCAGTTCCATCCAGAATTCCACACCATCTTCATGATTGATGACACCACACTGCTGATGCAGGGAATCCATAATTGCTTTTACAATAGACAGACCAATTCCGCTGCCGCCATATGCTCTCGTTCTCGCTTTATCTACTTTATAGAATTTAATCCAGATATTATCAATGTCTTCTTCCGGAATCGGCTTTCCGGTATTAAATACGCTGACTCTTACCACATCCTGCTTACATTCATAAGAAATCTTAATCCGGTTTTCGCCTTCCAGATGGTTGATTGCGTTGCTCAGATAATTCGTTATAACTTCTTCTATCTTAAATTCATCTGCCCACACAAAGAGCGGCTGCTCGTCAAATTCAAGAGTAGCTCCTTTTTGCTCTAAGATAATAGCATTGCTGGCGGTCACTCCACGAATCAGCTCTGTGATGTCAAAACGTTCCATCACAATGGCATCATTTCCGAATTCCAGCTGATTTAAAGTAAGAAGCTTCTTTACCATGCGGTTCATCTTCTCTGCCTCATCTGTAATGACCTCACAATAGAAATTCCTGCTCTCCGGATCATCCTGCACACATTCCTGCAAGCCTTCTGCATAGCCCTGAATCAGTGCCAGCGGTGTCTTTAACTCATGGGAAACATTTGACAGGAAATCTTTTCTCATCTCGTCAATCTGTTCCTTCTTTTCGATATCTATCTTCAATTCATTATTGGCACTCTTTAATTCCGATATGGTCCGCTCTAAGATTTCCGATAGCTGATTCATATGCTCGCCCAACTGCTCTATCTCATTATCTCCTTTGACCTCATACTTGGCATCAAAGTCGAATTCTGCCATTTTCTTGGAAATATCCGTCAGCCGCAGAATCGGGTTAGTGATACGGCGGGTGACAAAATAAATGATAATGCCGCTTACTATTACCGCAACAACTCCTACATCCATCAGCAGACGATTGGACACCTGCGCACTTTCCTTAATGCTTTCCAATGGTGTTCTCGCCAGTAAAAGATTACCGTCTGCCAGGGTTCCCCAGAGAATCAGATAATCCGATTCCAGTCTGGTGTCTTCCTTTTCTCCCATAACATAATTGTCTGTTGCCTTCAATACTTTCATATTTAGATGCATATCATCATTCTGGACACTTGCCATGATAATTTCCATAAACTGCATCCGGAGATTGTCCACGCCATTGGTAGAAGAACGCACTACTGTACCATCAGATGTAATAATCAAAATCGTCAGGTTACCATTGGAACAGATTTTTTCAAAATCAATATCATAATCGGATGTATTTAAGATTCCCTGTTCACTGGCCGCATTAATCTGCTGAAAACCATTTTCCAGCACTTCCTGCTTATAGCGGGTATAATAACCCTCCAGCAGAGTAACATTAAGAAGCCAGCACAGTAATACCGTGCCGGCCACTAATCCAACGATTGTCAATGTAATCTGTGTTGTAATGGAATGCTGTTTCTTCTTATTCTTTGCCATATATCTTCCACCTTATCACGCTCTATTGTGGTGCATCAATGTCCAGCTTATAGCCCATGCCCCAGATTGTCTTGATATAATCACCCTTTTCGCCCATCTTGCTGCGCAACTTTTTCACATGGGTATCAATGGTTCTGGCATCGCCAAAATAATCATAATTCCATACATGATTTAAAATTTTCTCACGGGATAAAGCAATGCCCTTATTCTCCATGAAATATGCCAAAAGTTCAAACTCTTTATAGCTCAAATCAATATTTTTACCGTTAATGGTTACCATATGGGCAGCCTTGTCCATTACAATGCCGCCTACCTCCAATACATCATCCTCGGTATAATTGCCGGTTCTCCGCAAAATTGCCTCTACTCTTGCCACCAGAATCTTCGGGCTGAAGGGTTTGCTGATATATTCATCTACCCCCAGTTCAAAGCCCAAAAGTTCATCACTTTCTTCACTCTTGGCAGTCAGCATGATTATCGGTGTCTTTGAGCTTTCCCGGATTTCCCGGCACACATCCCAGCCATTCATCTTCGGCATCATAACATCCAGAATAATCAATGCAATATCTTTATTTTTATAAAATACGTCTAAGGCTTCTTCTCCGTCACCAGCCTCTAATACTTCAAAGTTCTGTTTTACCAAGAAATCGCGCACCAGCTTGCGCATACGGCTCTCATCATCTACTACCAGAATTTTACGTTTTTCCATATTTGCTTCCTTCTTCTTTTTTCTATAGTGTAACGGATAAATATGTCAAATCTGTGTTCAAACTAATTCTGTTTTTCCAGTGCATCCAGCGCTGCTTCCCGCTCGTCCAGTTCCTGCTCCCACTCTTCATATTTATTAATGATTTTTGTCTCATAATTTAAAATTGTGGTACTGCCACTGGTAAGGCTGATTGCAAACATTGCAATGATAATAATAATCAATACAATATTGGCTGAAAGCAAAATGCGGCAGCGTTTCTGCAATTTTGTTTCCTGCTGTTCCTGCTGCTTTTTCTTTTCCTTTTCGGTAACTTTTATATCATTTCCGGCTGCCTCGCCGCTCTGTTCCTCTGAATTTTCATCCGTATTTTCGTTTGCGTGCTCGCCGGATTTTTCTCTGCCTGCTACATGGTCAATGTCTAAGCCCATGTCTTTTACCGGGATACCGGGTATTGTGGATGCATCCACCCCAGGCAGTCCTTTCAGATAATCCTGCAGTTCTTTTAAATAGGCATATCCTATCGGTGTATGGAATAATTCCTGAGCCATGATTCTCTGGTAGATTTCCTGTACCATCTGTGGATTATCCATATTCATATTATCATGTATGTACTGGATGCCTTCTACTTCCTTCTGAGCCAGCTTCACCTGCTCTTCATTTTCAAATACAAATCCATTTACTTCCCAGATTTTATCATTCAATTCTTTTTGCTCCATAGTTCCTCCTGCATTTTATAAGCCCAGAAAAGTCTTTTTATAAAACGGTGCAATCTCACCAATCAGCTCCATTGCCTTTTCATCTGCTTCATGCATATCAAGACGCATATAGCCAAGGGCTGGCTTCACTGTTTCAGCAATTCCTTCAAAGACGCTCTTTTTCTCGCCTTTAAATTCTACCACCAACAGATAACAGATATCATCCTTGTGTTCAATCTTTGTTACCAGATATGCTTTCTTGATATTCTTCTGTTTCTTCATATAATCACTGAGTAACTGCTTTAATTCATCTGCTTCAGCAATCGGCTCGCCTACAAATACGCCCGGCTTCTTCTCCACAAGATTGCCGGATGCCATCTCCGCTTCCTGTCTCTTATAACGTTTGAAATAACCTGCAATGATTTTCTTCCGTTTTTCTTCTACCCGAAGTTCCATCCTGCCCGGATTGATGACAAAGTTACGTTCTCCAGCAATCTTCATCAACTGGTCAAAATTAACTTTCTGTCCCTTCCATTCCTTTACATTATAAAGTTTCTGGAAGCTCTGCCAGTCTGTATACACCGGCATCCACTGCTCTCCAACGCCATCCTGTAATAACGCAAACTGAAGGGCTGTTCCTTTCTTTTCGTCTGCATCTTTTTCTTCTTTTGGATTTTTCACTACTTTTACCGGACATAAGTATTCTCCGCGGACTACTGCTTTTAACATACGGTTACATAAGAACTGCTCCGCACTTTTCCACTGTATATCCTGTTTCTCTTCAAATAAAATCTGTCTGTGTCTTGCCATTGCAAAAATCAGCTCCGGGTTCACAACCGGAATCTGTTCTTTGGAAAGTTCGGAGAAATCCGGTGGTGGAAGCAGTTCATCTCTTTTTAATTTACAGGAATAACTTCCTACATCCAGTATCAGATCTTCCATGCCCCACCAGTGAAGATTCGCCCAGAAGAACATCTGCTTGTCTCCTATGATTCCTTTTAATTCCAGTTCTACATTCTGCTCTTTATAATGCTCCAATGCTTTTTGTGCAAATTCTTTCGTTGAAAAAATTAATACACTTCCGTCCCCCATAATACGCGGGTAGCCTGTGTGCTTATCCCATGCGCAGTATAGCTCCTTGCATTCTTTTATTTTATCTGCAAGAAATTTATTAAATACTTCTATTTTCTTTAAGAAGTTATCTGCCACAAAGGTTTTCTTCTTATGATGCACTTCCGCGGAACGAATCAGGAATTCCAGCTCCTCTAAGTCAAGTTTTGCAAGCTCCTGTTCATCCGGCATCTCATAATTTAAAAGATGGGTTTCTAATAACTCTTCTTTACGTTCTTTACTAATTTCCATGTTTCTTCTCCTATATCTTTCCTTAAAACGATTCACGTTATCTCTATTTTAATATAAAAGCGCCATAAAGTAAAATAGAATCCTTTCGGATTCTACTTTATCTTTCACACGTTTTACATCAGTTCTTCAATAACTCCTGTCTCATTGTATTTTCTGCAGTCAATGACACGCTGATTAGAAGAGCCTTTGAATTTTAATGTAATATCATATAATTCTGCCACATAAGGTCCATCCACCAGCACATCGATTAAGGATAATAATTCCTTTGTATCTTCGGTATATCTTCTTCCCTCCGGTACCAAATCCTTATCCAGTACATATCCGGTATATGCCCATATGTCCTTTTCCGGATGTTCCGCCCGCACCCGTTTAATAAACGGAAGGAGTGCATGCTGGTTTTCCGGTTCAAACGGGTCTCCTCCTAAAAGAGTCAGTCCCTTGATATATGGAGATTCCAAAGATGCAAGAATTTCATCTTCTACTTCTTTTGTAAATTCCTCTCCATTATTAAAATCCCATGTTTCCGGCTGAAAACACTCTTTACAGTGATTCCGGCAGCCGGATACAAACAGCACCGTTCTTACGCCGGTGCCGTTTGCAATGTCATTATATTTAATCGCTGAATAATGCATTTTCTTTTCACTTTCTTTTTATAAGTGAAGTACACGCTCCTTGATTTCCTGGGTTCTTCCCTGATTCCAGAACTGGGAACCAATGTAGCCACAGGTACGTCTTGCCACGTTCATCTTATCCTGGTCACGGTTGTGGCAATGCGGGCACTCCCATACTAATTTTCCATCATCATCTTTTACAATCTGAATCTCGCCATCATAGCCGCATACCTGGCAGTAATCGCTCTTGGTATTCAGCTCCGCATACATGATATTCTCATAAATGAATTTCATTACGGATAAAACAGCATCCAGATTGTCCTGCATATTCGGAACTTCCACATAGCTGATTGCTCCACCCGGTGAAAGTGCCTGGAACTGGGATTCGAATTTTAGCTTGGTAAATGCATCAATTTTTTCTGTTACATGCACATGATAGCTGTTGGTAATATAATTCTTATCTGTAACACCCGGAATGATTCCAAAACGTTTCTGTAAGCATTTTGCAAATTTGTAGGTAGTAGACTCAAGCGGTGTTCCGTATACGGAGAAATCAATATTTTCTTTCTCTTTCCACTCCTTGCAGGCATCATTTAACCGCTGCATTACCTTTAATGCAAATGGGGTTGCTGCCGGGTCGGTATGTGGTTTTCCGGTCATATATCTGGTGCATTCGCAAAGTCCTGCATAGCCCAGTGAAATAGTAGAATATCCACCATATAAAAGCTTGTCTATGGTCTCACCTTTCTTCAGGCGGGCAAGTGCTCCATACTGCCAGAGAATCGGTGCCACATCAGAAGGTGTTCCTTTCAGACGGTTATGACGGGCCATCAACGCACGGTAACAAAGATCCAAACGCTCATCAAAGAGCTTCCAGAACTTGTCAAAATCTCCGCCGGAAGAGCATGCCAGATCCACCAGATTCAAGGTTACAACACCCTGATTGAAACGGCCATAGAACTTCGGCTTGCCATCTTCATCATGATATACGGTCAAGAAGGAACGACAGCCCATACAGGTATAGCAGTTGCCATCTTTTAATTCCTTCATTTTCTTCTCGGAAATATAATCCGGAACCATACGCTTTGCAGTACATTTTGCTGCTTTCTTCGTCAGATAATAGTATTCCGAATCCTCATGGATATTATCCTCTTCCAATACATAAATCAGTTTTGGAAATGCCGGTGTAATCCATACGCCATCTTCATTCTTAACACCCTGGTAACGCTGGTCTAACACTTCTTCTATAATCATGGCAAGATCTTTTTTCTCCTGCTCATTTTTTGCTTCATTCAGATACATGAATACGGTTACGAATGGAGACTGTCCGTTGGTAGTCATCAGTGTTACAACCTGATACTGGATAACCTGTACGCCTCGCTCGATTTCTGCATGGAGTCTTCTTTCTACAATGCTGTTAATCTTCTCTTCACTCAGTTCCACATCGCTCTCTTTTAAAGTCTGTACCAGCTCTGCATGAATTTTCTCGCGGCTGATCTGGACAAATGGTACTAAATGTGCCAGTGAAATACTCTGCCCGCCATACTGGGAGCTTGCCACCTGAGCAATAATCTGGGTTGCAATATTACACGCTGTAGAGAAAGAATGTGGCTTGTCAATTCTGGTTCCGCTGATAACGGTTCCGTTCTGTAACATATCCTCTAAATTTACCAGATCACAGTTATGCATATGCTGTGCAAAATAATCTGCATCATGGAAATGGATAATTCCCTGTTCATGTGCCTCTACAATATCCTCCGGGAGAAGGAATCTTCTGGTAATATCCTTGCTCACCTCACCAGCCATATAGTCACGCTGCACGCTGTTTACCGTTGAATCCTTATTGGAATTCTCCTGTTTTACTTCTTCATTATTACATTCAATCAGACTTAAAATCTGTTCATCGGTAGAGTTGGATTTACGAACCAACGCACGTTTATAGCGGTAAGTAATGTATTTCCGGGCAACAGAAAAAGCCCTCTTGTCCATTAACTGATCCTCCACCAAGTCCTGAATATCTTCTACATTCAGGGCATGGTTGGCATCCTTACAGGAATCCTCTATATATTGTGCAATCTCCTTAATCTGCTCTGCAGTCAATCGTTCCGCTTCCACCACCTCATGGTTCGCCTTGTTGATCGCAATAATAATTTTTGAAATGTCAAAAACAGCCTCTGCGCCGCTTCTCTTAATGATTTTCATCGAAATCCTCTCCCATAAAAAATAGTCTATTCGCATAAAACCGGCACAAAACTGTACTAGATTTTGTGCCGAATCTCTTTAACGCATATATAGTATACCATATCTTGTGTTTTACGCAAGGGAAATATACAAGATTCGTGAATTTTTTTCAGAAAAATTTTTTTAGAATTTAACGCTTTTTTCATAATCTGGACAATTATTTTTCACAAAATCCGGGTATACTACAAATATCAATAGAGAACAGGTTCATCCCCCAATGTCTTGTCTCTCTATTTGATAAAACTTTTTTCATAAATTTTCATAACTCCCCTTTGTACCCCCGCAACGCTGCGGGGGTATTACCTTTATAAAATAATTTTCAGATGGCAAAAGCCCCGTCTTAATATCTTAAGATATCAAAACGGAGCTTCCTTTATTTACGCAAGTAACTCGCAAAGCGTGTTTCTCGCAATTTTTTTACTTTATTTTTCATTTACTTTTTAGAAATCTACTTCTGTGTCATAGTAACAGCATTTCAGCAGTTTTTCCATTTCTTCCTGACTCGGTTGTCTTGGGTTGGAGCCAGTGCAGGCATCTAAAATTGCATTGGCTGCAATCTCCGGCAGTCTCTCTAAGAATACTTCTTCCGGCACAAAGCCCTGCTCGGTCGGATAGCTGTCCGGTCCGTAGTTCTTAATACAATGCGGAATATTTAAATCATCATTCATCTTGCGCAGATACTGGATTAAAAGTGCTACCTTCTCGTCCAGTGTTTCTCCGCCAAGCTTCATGAAGTCTGCAATCACGCCATAGCGTTTCTTTGCTGTCTCATCCTTGGCATTGAATGCAATAACCTTCGGCAGATACATGGCATTAGCTGCTCCATGAATAATATGTGCACCGTAGTCGGCAAATGCAGCCCCGGTCTTATGTGCCATGGAATGTACGATTCCAAGCAGTGCATTGGAGAATGCCATTCCAGCCAGACACTGGGCATTGTGCATGGCATCACGCTTTGCCATATCTCCGTTATAGGAATCAATCAAATCATGCTGAATCATCTCAATGGCATGAAGTGCCAGCGGGTCTGTAAAATCACTGTTGGCAGTTGAAACATATGCTTCGATTGCATGTGTCATCGCATCCATTCCGGTATGGGCTACCAGCTTCTGTGGCATGGTCTCAGCCAGTTCCGGGTCAACGATTGCTACATCCGGTGTAATTTCAAAATCCGCAATCGGATATTTGATTCCCTTCTCATAGTCCGTAATAATAGAAAATGCAGTTACTTCTGTTGCAGTTCCTGAAGTAGAAGAAATTGCACAGAAATGTGCTTTCTTTCTTAATTTCGGAATTCCGAATACCTTACACATATCTTCAAAAGTAATATCCGGATATTCATATTTAATCCACATTGCTTTTGCAGCATCAATCGGAGAACCGCCACCGATTGCTACAATCCAGTCCGGTTTGAACTTTTCCATAGCGGCAGCACCCTTCATCACGGTCTCAACAGATGGATCCGGTTCAATTCCCTCAAACAGTTCCACTTCCATACCTGCCTCTTTCAGATATGCCTCTGCTTTATCCAAGAAACCAAACCGTTTCATGGAGCCTCCACCAACACAGATCATTGCGCGCTTTCCTTCGAAGTTCTTCAGTGCCTCCAATGCACCTTTGCCGTGGTATAAATCTCTTGGTAATGTAAATCTCTGCATTCGTAATACCTCCTTGATAATCATTGTATGTTTACTGATATATTTTATCATAACATAATAATACACAAAAGGTAACTGGATTTTTCTTATTTTTTGTGAAATTTTTATAAAAATTGGTTGCATTTTCCTGCTATTCTGTTGTTTCGGTATCAGCTGTATCCTGTGCCAGCGGATTCGTATCCCGGGTGGTATCTGCTGCCGTCTTTCCGGTCCGGCTGCTTACTGCCTTACTGATTTCTTTTACCTTATCTGTTGTTTCATAATCTTCTACATTAAATAAATAGCGGTGCAGCAAGTCTACATTGGTCTCTAAATCAGTTGGTACAACTACTGCTCCGATGGATTTTTCCATCATCTTGGTATCCAACTGGAATGGCCAGCCCTGGTTGTCTGCAAGTTCATACTCTTTGACATGGGACGCCAACCCTAATATTTCTGTGGTAGAAAGGCTGGTGGAAATGTCCGGAAACAGCTTGTCTACCAAATCATTTAATGTAAGAAGGTCTGCCTGTTTTGCTTTTTCCACAATCTTTCCGACTACAATACGCTGGCGCTCGGTCCGGCGGAAATCATCCCCGCCACTCATTCGGTCACGGCAATAGGCAAGTGCCTGTATTCCATTGACCTGCTGCACACCCGGTCCGGAAACCGGCTTGCCATGAGTTCCCATGACTTCATTCATTTCATCAATCCAGATGTGCATGTTATTGGCTTCTTCCTGAGTAATGTCCAGTTCTATTCCACCTAATGCATCCACTACTTCCATTACCGCATTGAAGTCTACGGATACATATTCTGTAATATTTAAATCCAGATTCTTATTTAATGCTGCCACTGCACCGGTTGGTCCGCCCTTGGCATAAGCTGCATTCAGTTTCCGCAGGCTGTCTTTATCATCTACTGCCAGAAATGAATCCCGGTATACCGATACCAGCTTCACTTCCTTAGTATCATCATTGATACTGGCAATCATAATACAGTCGCTGTTTCCGCTCTCATAATTTCCACTGCTTCGGTTATCAATTCCAAAGATAGCTATATTCGTATAATTATCTAACACTTCCTGTGTCTCGCTATTTATATTTATATTCAGTTTCTTTGCGTCCAGAGAACCGGTATTATTGATTTTATTCAGCTTACTCATTACATAAAATACTACCAGCAAAATGAGTATCACTAATACTTCTACAATAAAAAGTATCAGTTTTCTCTTTCTTCTCTGCTTTTTTCCAACCTTCTTTTTCGGACTTGTCTTCGCTTTCTGCTTTTCCATGCCCATAACTCCTCCTTGCTCTGATATACTTATACTCCTTCATTCAGGCTGTTTTTTCCACAGCCCACTAATTTAAATATATCTTACCGGAATTGGTTGGTCAATGTTCCACAGACAACCTTAAGAATCAGTTCCATAAATTTAACGAAATCTTAAGTTTTCGTATAAAATAAGAGTGGTCTGTGAAACCACTCTCATTTCTTAACCTTTTATTTTGCATTCCTTTTCGTATAACCGCAGTCACAATACGGTCCACCCGAAGCAATTGTATATTCTCTGACAAAATTGCTGACGCCGTCTGCTTCACTCATTGTATAATCAAGGCGGCACATTGCAGGTATCAGCTTAGTCAGCCCCAGTTCATTCATCAGCGTGCAGATTCCGCAGGTTGTAAATCTCGCTTCGTATCCGCTGCCATCCTCATACTCATACTCATAAAATTCCATGTTCCAGGAATAAGGATTTCTGTCTCCTGCTCTAAATTTTGCAATCTCTTTCTTTGCTTCGATATCTGATTCTGAGAATT
The DNA here is from genome assembly GCA_900315735.1 of uncultured Lachnospiraceae bacterium. Taxonomy (GTDB): domain Bacteria; phylum Bacillota; class Clostridia; order Lachnospirales; family Lachnospiraceae; genus Roseburia_C. The sequence goes on from ONAD01000035.1 coordinate 17,986, forward strand.
TTTTCTTTCCACCTGTCCGGCAAAACCACTGCATGAACCTTGTCATCATGGACTGCTTATAATATTCCGTGGCAGCTTCAACCTCCGGCAGTTCCGGCATACTTAAGAGAAATGCCGACATCATTGCACAGCTTACAATATTCATCTTAAATCGGTCTTTCTTTTCAAACTCCGGAAGCTTTTCTATAAGCTCTTTATATTTTTTCTTTGCTGCTGTAGTAATTGTTCTGCTTTCCTTAACATCAAATTTCAAAACCTCTGTGAGATTCTTTCGAAATGATTTATTAAAAATCAGCCACATTCCCGTTGGCATACCTGTATATTTCATATTAATTCGCCCTCCACTTTTCCAGTGCTGCTTCTTTGTATTATATCGGCATGTTTGCTTAAATTTTATACTGCATGAAATTGTCATTATGTACAAATCCAAAATCGGTATATAACTTGACTCCCATATCAGATGCCGTAATTTGTACTGTTCCACATCCATATTCTCTGGCATCATTTACAACACGGGATAACAATTCCTTAGCTATCCCCTTTCTTCTATAGTCCGGATTCGTAAACATACTGGACAATAAACCGATTTTGCCACTAGGGCATCCGAAATATGGCGGTTTCTCTACGAATGACATTCCGCTTGTTCCAACAATATTTTCCCCATCAAAGGCAAGCCAGGATACAAATGTTCCATCCTTCATATGATGCGTATAGTACTCTTTCAGCACAGGAAACAAATCTATTTCCTCTTTTGCACCTTCCTCTCTTAGCTGATTTATTCTCATATTGATAAAAATGTTAAGTTCTTTTTCTGTAAGTCTTTTATATTCTATTGGCATATTGTTCTCCTTGACTTTTATGCGTATTATGTGTATATTTCGATTTATAAAAGCAATTATATAAATGTAAAAGAAGGTGTGTTTATGAAATTAATTTATCCTGCAATTTTTACTCCATGTATTGAAAATAATGGATTTACAGTTATTGTTCCAGATCTTCCTGGATGTGTATCTGAAGGGAATTCCCTTATCAGTGCTATTGAAATGGCTACAGATGCTGCTAGTGGATGGGTACTTGATGAATTGGAAAATGGAAATACACTTCCTAATGCGTCTGATTATAATGCAATCTCTCATACACCTGATAGTTTTATCAGTCTTCTTACTCTTGACATGGATGCTTATACAGAAAAATATGGTCAGAAAGCAGTTCGCAAAAATATAACTATTCCTGCCTGGCTAAATACCTATGGTGAAAAAAATCACCTGAATTTTTCAAAAATCCTTCAAGATGCTTTATTTTCGATGGTACAAAATGAGTCTAACAACAAAACGCAAAAATGAGAACAACTTTCGCTATTCTCATTTCTGCATAAACTTAGTTACTAATCTTCTATACTATCTTTTGTATCTTGGATTAAATCGCTGAGAATTTTTTAGCATTTTCAATATTATTATTCTCAAATTCCTTTTCCATTGCCTCTAACTGTCTCATAAGATTTCGCAGATACGCTTTAAAAATTGCTTTATGTTCATTACTCACTTATTACCACCACCTTTCGTTATTTTTTATTACCAAATAGTAATGTTCTCAAATCAGGGGGATTTGCATTATAAGGTACTTCGTTTTATAACTCTTCAAATTAACAAAATGTTCAACTAGGATTAAACCCTATATATACTAGGGTTCAGTTTTGTATCTTTCTAAATTAACAAAGCTCTCAAACTTTCGTCTGTACTTTTATCAGATAAACCGGCAGAACTTTCATCTAATATTTACTTCCCCTAACACATTATACGTTAACACTTTTCAGCACAGTTTTCTATCTTTGTAAACTGGAATTTTTCAATTTCATCAAACTAAATTGGATACCTGTTTTTTTATTTTATATTAATCATTCCTAATCCAACAAGACATACCAATATGCCACCAATCTTATTCCAAGTAATATTTTCTCGGTAAAGAAAATATCCTACAAATATTAATATCACAGCAAGTATTGCTGCTTGCACAATTTGTGCTGTACTTACAGGCCATCCGGCTTTGTAAGCATAAATATAGCCTACTTCCAAACCAACAATAACAATCCCAAGAACAAAAGGTGCCCAATTTACCTTACTGTACTCGGTTATAATATTTGCATCCTTATTCAACACATAATATAGGATCACTGAAGCAGCTGCACCAATCAGATATGTGATAGTTAGTGACGCAAGAGGATTCATCCCTTCTGGAACAGACTTTGCACAAATCTGATAAAAAACATTTGATAACACAACAAGCCCAAGTGGCCATACATAATTGAACATAATTAGTGTCTGCTCAACAAATCGCTAAATCTTTATAGGACTTGTTTTGCATATATTTTTGCAGTGCAATGCACTAGTTTGTACCTTGAAAATAATGAAACTGTTTACGTTCATTGCAATGATTGATAAAACAATTGAACTCCTGGTTGTGGTATCCAGCTTGGCTGTTATTAAACCAAGACCATATCTGCGTTTTGCCAAACTAAATGCTCGCTCAACCTCAACTCTGTCATTGTTATCAATGTATTCCTGTTTTTTGTCAACCTTGCTATCTTTTTTAGGACGACCAAGCGCTGGACCAGAAATTCGAATTCCATGTTCCGAACAGAATGCTCTGTTCGTACGGTTTCGGTATATCTGATCTACAAGAACTCTTTCGGGATAATGTCCTGTACGGCTCTTATAGTTTTCAACGGCTGTTATGAGTACATCAGATTCGTTGTAAGCATCAAAGGATAATCTTTCTAATCTTGCGATGCCATTTTCGTCAATACTGAGATCAAGCTTTGCCCCGAACTCAACTGGTAACTTTGCTTTTCCTCTGACGATAGGTCTAATATATGGCTGGCTGATACTAACGATTCTGTCAGGAACACTGTGAACCTTGTTGTCATACATGTATTGCTGTTGTTCTACAAGTGTTCTAATTGTTGCAAGTTGCTTGGAAAGATCATCACACAAATCAATTTCTTCTAAAAAAGTATCTATGTATCCCAGATCCCTGCGAATGTATTGCAGTTGAGATTTTATTGCTTTGCGGATTTTCTTGGCTGTACGTTTTTTACACTTTGCCAGGTTCAGATAATCTTTTCGGGCTTTCTGGCGATACATTCTTGGCTTGTAGTAGTTTTGCTCATAACATATGATATCAATCATTTTTTCGAGTTTCTCTCGTGCCTCATTTAACAGATTTACATCTTGAGGATATGAAATATTCTGAGGTGCACATGTAGCGTCCAAAATTAATGTACCTGAGTTTGTCTCACTTTCTTCATTATCATTACCACCACCTGTTGGAGGAGGATCATCTGGAGCATTGTAAGCGATAATCATCTCATTGATTTCTTCCAGCACTTCTGCTGTCAGACGTTTACGAAACTCCACGAGAAGTGAAGGAACAAATGGTATTGCATCCTGATATCCAGGAAGTCCGATGAAGTACTGAAAATATGGATTTTCTCGTATTTCCTCTACCAGTTCTCTATCTGAGAATTGAAGTTGTTTTTGTATGAGCAGGGAACCTAGTGCAGTCCTTAGTGGTTTAGCCGGCATTCCTTTCTTGCTAGGAAAGAGAGCTGCATATTTCTCTTCAATGGCTTCCCATGGGATCGTTTCAGCTTTCTTTACCCAACGGTTTTCCAGATTCATTTTCAGACCCATTGGCTGATTAAAATCTGCAAGACCAAACTGATGATTTTTATCAAATTTATACATAACCATTCTCCTCAAGTGCAAGCTTTTTATTGTGAAACAGCATATTTCTTTGCACTTTTATTGTACCACATAATGGTTATAAATTCAGCATTTTCAATGCTTTGAAGCACTTTTTTATATCCTAAGCAGACATTA
>ONAD01000045.1:0-12825 GCA_900315735.1 uncultured Lachnospiraceae bacterium
TTCCGGCTCCTCATCAATAGATTCTTCTATTTCTTCTTTCATTTCAGACTTCGGCTCTCCTGCAGGTTGCTGCTGTGAATTTAATACCGGCTCAATATCCGGTGCTATAGTCTGATGTGTCAATGTCTGCCAGGAACGAACTGCTTCCTTATATCTTGCTTCTGCGTCCTCTAAATTATGGGAAGATAATTTAATCACAGGGAGCATACCTGGTTTCTTATCCTTTTCCTTAAGTACAACAGTTATCTCCTGGCGTATATCTGCTCCTTCTTTTATTTCACGGTCTTTCTCATAGGTATTATCAAAAATTAGAAGAATACTGGTCTTTTCATTTATTGAATATTCTGCCTGTTCCATTATCAGAATATCATCGGTTTTCTCCGATGATATAATTCTTGGTGCTCCTCTTAATTCTGCTAATAATGCTAATACCTCTTCCTTGTTACGTTCTGCAAATACAGCCACAAATCTATCATCCCAGGAAAGGACCGGTTCCTCTTTTATCTCTTCCGCTGCGTTCTGCTCGTTTACATTTTCCAGTTCTGTTACTGTCTCACTTTCCTGTTTTGAAACAAGCTCCTTTTCTGTACCGGATTCCGGTACACCTGGATTCTCTGGCTGCTTCTCACGTTTCACTTCCTCCACTGGAATCTCTGCTCTCTTCTGTTCCGCTTCCAGTTTTTCCTCTTTTGTCTCTTTTTCTGCCTGCTCCGGATGAAGTTGCAGTTCAATTTGCTTTTTATATGCTTCCAATATCTGCTCTGACAACTGCTTACGCATTGCATCTGTTGTTCCATAAACGGTATCGTGATACTTTCCTTCTGCAAAGTACTGAGGCATTTCTACAAACAAGCCATTCTTTCCTTCTTTAATAAGTATACTTTGAATCCGGATACCTTCTTCCAATCTGACAGAAGCAATCCCACGGATTTTCACCTGACGATTTCTTGAATCTTCCGGAAGCAGCGTTATTTTTGTATCCTTAATTGGAATAACATCAAAAGCCTTAACAGCCTGTTTCAGTACATTTCTTAATACTGCTTCTTCCACTTCTTCCCGGATTTTTTTATCTTCAAAAGAAATAATATTTGTATAGCCTTTTGTACCTTTTCTCTGCGGCATCGATACAAATGCCTTCTCTTCCTGTGTTTCTTTATCCCGATAGGTTCTGACAAAAACAGGAAACTTAATACAGTTCATTACTTCAACCCACCCGGTAGCAACTGTCCTGCTTTTTTTACTTTTGCTCATCATAGCCTCATTATCTACTTTCAGCGTAACATCAATATCCATATATCTTCTCCCTTCATCTGTACCATCAGTTTCCTGTAAATACCTGATAACACAAAAGGTGCCTTTACTGCCTTTTGTGCAATAAAAACACCTTTTGAAATGTGTACCGAAATCCGGTACATCTTTTATAATTTAGGACTCTTCATCTTCTGATGATGTGTCTGGACTGGTCTCTTCGGATCAATCTTGTTTTCACGTTCCATAAACTGCTCTTTTATTTCAGTTAATGAATATTTCTGCAAATCAAGTTTTTCAGCTTCCAGATATCCATTTTCACAAACTGTAATTCCTTTTGCCGAATCGTATTTATATCCCGCCACATTTCTTTATAATTTTCATATAAATATGTCCTTCCAAATTTTCCATTCGCTGATACTCCCCTTGTAATACCAGCACCTGGATCACTTGTATACTCATGATATGGAATATCCTCTTTCTGAACCAGTAAATTCAGCAAATTCTCCGGAGAATTTATATCATCCCTGTGTTCCATTGCATATGATTCCACTCGCTCGTTCTTAAGTTCTTCCGACTTACTTAGCAAGACATTCAAGCCTTCCATTCCTGAAAATGTTTTATCTGTAACATACCACAAGTCTGTTTCTATAAGCATGTCTTCATCATTTTCAATTTTCCCATTCAAAAATGGAAGTCTGACTTTTGTGTTTTCATTAATCCCATATTCTTTCAGCTGTTCCTGCAGGCTGTCTTCATCCTGCGGAAGTTCAATCGATATATACTCTTTTGTATCTACCACTTCAATTACAACATTATATTTATCTGTCAATGTTTCTCCCTTCTGTACCGAAATCCGGTACACTAATCTCTTGAAATCTATGTATTACAATTTTGGTGTCTTCAGTTCTTCGCTCTTTTTAAGCACAACTGGCTCTTTTTCCTGTTCCACCTGTTCTGCTTCTTCAATAGCCATTTCCCGTTCTAACTGATTAATTCGTGCCTGCATATTCTTTATCTCTTCTAAGAGAAGAGCCAGTTCATCTTTTAATTTTTTAATGGCACGTTCATGTTTCTGCATCATACTTTCACCCCCTATAACCGTGGCTGCCTAAGTGCCGGTTCCGGATGCGTACGCAACAGCTGTTCTTTCTGTTCCTTTTCCACATTCACAGTTTTTTCAACTTCCGCATTCTGTACCGGTTCCATCTCATCCAGTTCCTCTTCAATTTCTTCCATTGTATAATAATCGATATTAACACTTTTCTCATTTGAAATATAATATCCGCCATCACAACATCCAAATCCCTCCATGATGGCATCCCTTCCAATTGCTTCTACATCAATATATTGTGAAATATCAACCTCATTAACAGTGATTCCTTTCAGTTGCTCTTTAATGTCATAAGCTTCTACCAGCTCATACCCTATTTTTCCCTCATCCGATAATCGCTTCATTACATCCGGATTATCACTTCCCTCAAATGAAAAGGTATGATATGGTATTTCGGACTCCTGCATATAGAGATTTGCCAGCTGTTTTAGTGAAACACCATCATCCTGACTAAGATAAGCTTCTACTGCCGGATGCTGCACTGAACCAATCAGTTTTGCAATTACATTCAGTTCGGAAATACTACTGTATTCCGAAAATATATTATTAAGATAGGTGCAATCATCCCTGAAATCATAATCAGCAATAAAGATTTCATGTGCTCCATTCTTTGAAATATCATTTATTGCCTTTTGCAGATTTCCTTTGCTCTGTAGAAAGTCTATCCAACGTCCTTCCGTCTTTCCTTCTGTATACGCATGTAAATTACCCACCCATGCTGAAAACGGTGCTTTTGTTACTGCTTCCTTTGTTTCTGTTATCTCCATTGTCATTTCCTCCTTATCTTTTATAATTTAGGTGCTTTCTGTTCCTGATGCAGTATCTTATCCTGTGGTCGCATATCCTTCATCTGTGCGCCTTCTATTACTTTTACAATATCCGCAGCCAATTGCTCCGGCTTCTTATCAAACCTAAGCATACTGCCCTGCCAGGTACCTCTTGTATGATTAATACCATTTAAAAGCTTGATTCCTTTTGCTGGTGGCTCCCAGAGTATAAGATTATGTGTGTAATCATCCAAAAGAAAATCTGTTGTCCGGATTCCACCAGGAACATATGCCAGCTTACTATCCCCACAAGGTGGATAGATACGATGCTCCGCATCAATCTCCGGCAAATATTTATTAAGCCATGCATCTTTTTCCGCTTTCGCATATTTGCTATCACTTAATACTGCAGACAATATATACACTTCCTTCTCCGGATGATTATTTATGATATTTCTGATTGCTTCCACTACATTTTCATTTGGTGGAAGGTTGTAAAAATACCCCTTTTCATATAATTTTTCCAGTGTATCAACAGTCTGAAATTTTGCCAGTGTTCCATCCATATCAATAAACAGCCTTGGCTCTTCAATATTCCGTAACCCAAACGAATTTATCTGAACAAGCCGCTCCTTTAATATATCAATGTCTTTACTGTCTGCTGCGAACTGAATCAACTCTGCTTCTGCAGCATGGTCTTCACCAAGCTGCCCGATAAGTCTGGTCAGACGCTTGATTGCAAGGCGAAACGTCACCTGCTCCGCTGTACGTTCTTTTTCCACATTGGCTACCCGCTGATTTACCTCTGAAATAACCTCCATAATATCCTGCTCCGTCATTCCTTCTCCTTTCCCATCGTAAGAACCTGCTACAAGCACTCTTTACGATGATTGGCAACAAAAAATGTACCGGATTCCGGTACATCATCATGTTAATACATTATAATTTTGGTCCTTTCTGCTCCAATTTCTTTTTTACCGCTGTTTTATTCTCCTTCTCCGGTGTCAGGTTTTTTGTAAGTGCCTTCATTTCCTTTTCATATGTTTCAATTTCTTCCATACTGAGCCATTCGGGTTTTCCCTCATCCGGAAAACTGTTATATAATTTTTTCATGTCTTCAATATGTTCTTCCACATTTCCTGCCCATAAATGTTTCTCATGTGGATGCTGTAAATAATATTTACAGTCCTGATCCATTCTGGCAAGGAGATCATACTTATACTCAATCCCATGCATATTATCACAAACTTCATCAATAAAATTATTACCCATAATCATCCTTTCCGTACCGGATTACGGTACAATTGTTATTTTGTTGTAAAAAAAAAGAAATTCCATCTACAGCTCATTAAGCTGTATTTGGAATTTCCTTTTCTTTCTGATTATATAATACCATAATCAATATAATCACTGCTAGTCCTCTTTAGTCCTCTCTACTATTCAGCCTGGTATTTGATGTTAATGTTAAATGACGCTTTCCAGGAACCTGCACTAAATTTTTCTGTTGTAACTGTTCCGGTTATCCGGTGCCTGTCTGCTGTAAGCGTATTGGCTGATAACTGTATGTTTCCATTGATGACCTGTTCTTTATTCTCCTGGATAAACTGTAATGTTTCCGGCACCTCTATGGTAACTATTCCACCAGTATTATCTGATGTAATAACAAAAGATGTATCGCTTTCACCGGCAATCAAGCATAATGGCACCGTAACTGTCACATCAGACATTGTACTTGTTGCCGTAATCGTAACATTTCCGGCGGGCATTGTAAAATTATATGGATTGCTGATGCCTGAAGATGCTGTAACACTATTGATTTTGTATCCTGCCTTTGGTGTAATTACAACTGAAACAGCAGCACCATAATAATATGTGCCAGCTCCGGATGCAGCAGCTATTCCATTATCCGTATTTACCGTTACCGAATATTTGTTCCGGCTATAGTAATAATTAACAGATGTGCCACCTTTTGGGATTGTAACGGTCTGAGTCTTTGGTGCAGTGAATCCGGTATACTTTTTTACCGCTGGTGTTGTACTGCTTCCAATTGAACCGGATACACTTTCTGTTGCTGCAAGTGTATAACCATTGCCGGATACATTCTGCTTGTAATGGTTTACTGTTACCGTTGCTTTCCCAATTTCCTTCCAGTGAGCATATACTGTCAAATCATTTATCCAGTAGCAATTCATTCCCGCTGTAATAGCTTCATTATTGCCAGTATACCATCCTTCAAATATATATCCATCCCTGGTCGGAGTTGGAAGTGAAGCAGTATTATGCACTGTTGGTGTTGTTCCAACCGGCATACCATAAGATGTCAGCATACTTGCAGTGCAGCAGCTTCCACCATTTGCATTAAAATACATGGTAGCATAGTTTCCCCAACGATTCTCTGCTCTTCCTGTCTGTGCATAATGCTGATAGTAAGTCGGATAATTGTTACCAAACGCAGCAGATAAGTCACCATACAGCGTCTTGTATTGTGCCGGGTGAAAGATATAAGATGTCCGCCTGCCTTCTGCCATTCCGTACTGGAGCCAGTGTGCCCAGGCTTCTGCATCTGTCATGCCTGCCAAGTCCGGGTTCAGTTCTTTATACTGTGCACAGTTAAAGAATACATTGGTGTAGGAAGTATTATATTTGGCAATGACAAGACCGGAAGATGCAGGACCATTATTCGGCGAACCATTGGCATTAAAGTAACATGCAGAGCCATAAGTATCATACCACCCCGCCATAAGCCACCACCAGTTACTCGGTGAATTAAGATTTTCTGTAGGACTGGCAGTCTTCCAGTAAACACCACCCTCTCCGCTTGCTGTTCCGGTAAAATATCTGTTATCCGGATATCCAAGACATATCTTAAGGTCACCCGCAAGGTACGTCTTTTTCACCAATACACTATCCAGCATATTTATCTGCTGTAGTTGTTCCGTTTTTTCCTGTTCACGTTCTGTGTCTGTTTCCACAATCATAGTTTCATGTTCAGATTCAGTTTCTGTTTCCTCTTCTGTTACTGCATCCTGCTCTGTTTCCGTTTCGTTCTCCACCTTATTTTCTACTTCCACTTCAAGATTAAGAGTAAGGCTGTAAATCTTTTTACTTTCAAAACGGTCTCCTTTCTCCAAAAGCGGAACGTACCGGATTCCGGTACGTTCCATTTACTGCTAATTATTTGTTACAGACACATGAAAGGTCAGTGCTCCTTTCCATGTTCCAGAGGTTACACCTGATGTAACAATTCTTGTTGTTGCATTTACAGGACCTTCTAAAAGTTCATTTGCAGTAACTGTGAGGCTGTCTCCATCATTAATTGTAACCGTTGTGATTAAATTGGACTGTTTACCTCCGGTTTCTGCAATGCTGTCTGTCACTTCTGGGGTAACGACTACATTCTGGCTTCCTGCAATATCACCACTGATGCCTACTGCACATTCTCCGGAATAAATACCCGGTGTAGTCGTTTCTCCCATGATAAGTGTTTTTGGAAGACTGATAACCACGTTGCTAGTCTCTGTAGCATAAATGTAAACAACCTTATCTGATTCATATGTCGTATCAGATATACTTTCCGATTCTGCATATTCCGTCTTTTTGCCCTGTGTCACATCTTCACCTGCAGTTACATCGTCTGCTCTGGAAGGAGTGGATTTTATCAGGTCCTGTGCAAATACACTTCCAGTTGATATTGTCATCATGGCAACGAGCGTCAAAAAACCACTCAATATTTTTTTCTTCATTTTCTGTTTCCTCCTTTTACTTATATACAATACTAATATCAAACGTGCAGCTTCCTGGATACTTTGTTACTTTATCTAATGCATAACATTCCACATGCATTTTTACATCCGTTCTGCCCCGTTGTAGGTAATTGGAAGGTATAAAATCTATCTGGGTTCCTGGGGCAATTAAATCTGATGTATATATCTCCTGACCGGAAGATGTATCAAGCAAATAGCGAAGATACACATCATTTGTGGATATATTATTAAGTGGAATGCTGTCTCCTTCTGCAACATTGTAATCACCAGAGTATGCATTAAAGGACACATTTCCTTCTGCATTTACCTCATCCGCTGCAGTATCTGTTTCAATTGGAACCGGACTATCATCATATTCTGTCACATCTTCTGCTACCGGTATCTCACTTGCTTTTTCTTCGGGCATATCTCTTGGACGATTCGACACAATAAGATATGTCAAAGATACAACCGCTAACACAGTAAGTGGCACAGCAAAATATATTCCATATAACGCTGTAAACAAGGCAAGTGGCAGCTTATGCTTCGAATAGATGGCAACATAGCCTGCTTCCTTTCCTTCCGCTGTTTTTACTGTAATATAGCCACAGATTCTGCCGGAGCAGCTTTCTTCCGGCAGCAATGGATATTCTGCCCAGCCAGCATTTAAGCGGTCATCTGCTTTTATATTTTCATCCGGTTCCTTCTTTAAATCCTTCAGACGGATTCCACCAATAAATTCCAGATGCTCAATGTCTTTCTTTTTCCGTCTCAGGTAAATATATCTGTTTTTTGAAATCCGGATTCTTTTTCCGCACTTCATAATTTCATAAACCATTCTGTCACCTCACGCAAAAAGGCGTACCGAAATCCGGTACGCCATAAAAGAACTGGCTTGCAGTTCCTACAATCTTGGTCCTCTCTGTTCTATTTTTCTCTTGTGAACATTTGGCTGCATCATTATATCAAGCTGTTTCTGTTCAATAGACTTATGCTCAACATGTTGCTCTACTTCCATATCTTTGTCTGCTCTCATAAAAAGATGTCTGCCAGGGTCAACTTTATATACATGGTCTGAAAGTCTGTCCTCCGGAGCTACTTCATTTTGATTAACTTCATGTATCAAACCAGCCATAATTTCCGGCGGTGCAGCCTCATCAGCCGACATAAGCAGAAACTCATGCACGGAAGATGGAATGGCAATATATTCTTGGTCACCAATCTTTTCTTTAATCGCATCCATAGTCTGAGGGTCTAATATTCCAACCGCACCAAACATATTTCTTTCATTAGTGAGCACATAAAGAGGAATTTCATTTGGCATTTCTTCCACCATTTCTTCCGGTAAAACTTTTGATAATTTTTCCATAATATTTTCTATCTTTGGTGGATCCATTCTCCTCATATTATCAAATGCTTTTTCATGAAGTTCTTCTTTGGTAATTCCATAAGCCTTCATAATATCATTTGTAATCGTAACTGTAGATGCGCCTGCAACATCTTCATGCACAAGGACATAATAAGTTACTGCTAAGTCTTCCACCGGAGTATATACTTTGTTTCTTAAATATTCTTCATTGTCTTTTACAGCATTAAGTTTTGGAAATACTTTTTCTTTTGCATTCTCCCAGTCATAGATAGTATCTATATTAAAATTCAGACGTGGTGTATTTACATCAATGGTCCGTGCCACATCATTTAATACACGGCTCATATCACCATCACTTCTATAATTTGCATAGTAGGAATCTAAGTAGATGGTTGGAGCGGTGTTTCCAAACTGACTTTGGTGTACAGTCAATCCGGTAAGAGGATAATCATTATTTTTTATAACTTTCCGAATCATCACATCTGCTCCGCCAAACTCTTCTGGCAGATAAGACAAAATATTCTCTTTGACTGCTTCAATAAATTCTTCAAATGACATCATAATTTATTTTTCCTCCTTCTTATTTTTTCTAGCAGTTTCTTTTACTGCCTCAAAGTATGCTTTTAATCTCGCATTCTCTTTTCCTTCATTTTTTACTTCTACTTCAATTAAATGGTTCATAGATTCTCCTTTCCAAATAAAAAACGTACCGGAATCCGGTACGAAGCTATTTTTTGTTCATTACAATTTTGGTGCTTTCAATTTCTTGTTTCTCAACAGACTGTTTTTATTTTCCTTAAAAGAGATTTCTTTCTCATCCATCTGTATCTTTATCATTTTTCCTTCTGCAGAAAATGTTATTGGTTCCCGGCGAAAGCCAAGTATATAGGATGACCACTCATAAATATATTCTGCCTGTCCACTGCTGATATTTCCTTCCCTTATGTGACCATTCAGATACTCTATAACACTGTCTGCACTGTCATAAAGATAATTATATTTCACAAGGTCTTCTTTTAAAGTTGAGACACTCACACACATATCTTATCACCACCACCTTTTTTTGTACCGGATTCCGGTACTTACTATTTTTTCAGAATAATATCTGGTCGAAGCTCTGCAGTTTCGGTTCCAAGTAAATGGTCTATCACTCCATTCTCTTTCTTTATCCTTTTAAGTTCCTGATTAATTGCAGCCACTCTGTCTTCTGCTTCCAGATAATCATGTGGAAGTATACTTTTTATTTCTTCCATTCGATCTTCTATTTCTTCAAATCTATCACTATGTGTCTGTTCTACTGACATTAACTGCCTGGCAAGTGCACGATATTCTTCCAGCAACTCTCCATCCTCTGGTCGCATCATATCTTTGATTCGATAATACGTTTTCCGCTCTGACTTTAATTCTTCCATCTTCTCCTGCAGAAACTGCCGCTTTTGTTTCAATGCTGCCGCATCAGGAAGCTGATGTTCTTTTAAATACCGGCAGTCTTCTAATAATTTATCCAGGCGCACCATGTCCTTTCGCACCTGTGCCGATGGAACCACAAACGGGTTAGGCAGACGGTAATAATTTACAGCCTGATATAAGCGGTAAAAGGTTCTGCTTCCTTTTAACATCGTAGAACGAAGATAAGGCTCTGCTTTCCGGTTTAACTGCTCCAATATGTCCTCGTATGTTCGAATACCATCCTTCGTTTTAACCCGCTGTACTATTTCATCGAATCGGTAGCCGCTGCCAAGTCTCCGGTCTCGTCTCCGAAAAACTTTTCCATCTCCTTCATTCATGGAATAAGTGATAAAGCTCCGTTTCTCCTTGTAGGAATAATGCTGCTTCATTTCATACCCCATCTGTTTCATTGTTGATATGTATTGCTCCATTGTTTCCGATTGTTGAATGGCATAGTCAATATCAGCTTTTAATATGTCCTGCTTATTCACCACGCCTTTATTTTTTTGCTGCCATTCTGCATAACTTAATCCGACTCTCTTCTCTTCAAAAGTTAAAGGCTTAAGTCCATACTCCATACATACCCGGTCAGTCACCGGCTGAATATATCTTTCCCAGTCACCTTTTTTATAATGATACTTGTATCCATCCAGCCGGTTTACAGAATTAAATATAATATGCCCATGCAGATGTCCCTTGTCTGTATGCAGTGCAAAAACATAATCATATGCATCGCCTAAATATTCCTCACAAAAAGCTTTTACAACAGAAAAAGCAGTGTCCTTGTCTGTCTCTCCCGGTGCAAAGGATACAACAAAGTGATACCCCTGCCTTCCATCCCTTTTACCAAACAAATCTTTTGTATCCAAAAAATTATTTAGGATTTCCCGGTGGTCTGTTCCACTGTTTCCACCGACAAATGTTCCATAATCAGTCTTGGCACCATCATGCTTCACATCCAGAATATAATCGATTGCATTTTTAAGATGTATATGTGGAATGCCGGGGCTTTCTTTCATATGCATTAATATCGTGGTTGCCATTAGTTCTCACCTTCCACACCTTTTTTTGTACCGGATTCCGGTACATTGTTTTTCAATTCATCAAATGTTTTTTCGATTCTTTCAAGGTATGCTTTTAACTCTGCCAGGTCCTCTGAGGAACCAATATAACCCTGATTGATTTTCTTTGCAATCTGATTGACATTGGTTCCAATTTTGCGGAGTTCGTATGCGACATCACGAAGCTGCCGCAGGTACGTTGTATTTTTGTATCCGGATTTTTCTAAAAGCATGGAACGTACATAACCGGAAAAATTTACCCGCCCATTTTTAAACCGAAACTCTGCTCCCTCTGCACATTTTTTTAAATAAATGTATTCAGGTTCTGACAACCGGAGATTAAAATCCCTGTCCCTTTTCATTTGTTTCTGGTTCTGTTTCATAGGCGGTTACCTCTGGAAATAATTACCTGCTGTCTGCTGCTCCGGCTTCACTTCTTCCGCTGGTGTACTTCCAGTTTTCTGCTCCAGCAATGACTGCATAGTTGCTTTGAAACTCTCGATGTTTTCCTCTGTCACTTCTCCATAGATTGTCCGAACTGCATCTGCTATCATTTCATTATTCTGAACCAATAACTGCTGCTTTGCATTTTCAATCTTTTTCCGCAGCTCCCGGATTTGTTCCGTGTACTTAGCATTCATTTCTTTCTGACGCTGGGTTATTTTTTCAATCTCTTCCTCCCATTTCTGAATCTTTTCTTCCATAGAAATTCTTGCCTCCTTCTTGCTTTAATGTATAAAAAATGTACCGGAATCCGGTACGTTCTTTTCTCCTACTGTGGCAATGGTGGAAGGTCAAGGTCAATGTCACTTTTGTGTTTCAGTGCTGCAACTTCTGTCTGATATTCCCTATGCCGCCGGTACAGTGTTGTACGGCTGACACCCCATTCTTTTGCAACCTCATCAATACTTCTACCGCTGTCAATCTGTTTATAGATTTTTTCCATATCCAGAAGTTTTTTCCCACCTCTGCCGCTTAAGTATTTACGTTCGGTCATAAATCCTCTCCCTCCTTGCGTACCGGATTCCGGTACGTTGTCCATATCTGATTCTTCCATTGAACCGCTTTACATGCTTTTCATTTTTCCGCTCTCCGGCGTGCTGTTACCGAAATATTTCAGTTGTTTCAGCAATGTGTCAGTTGTTACATTGTAGTAAAGTATCTTTTGTTACAATTGTCATATTTTTGTCCCAAATTTGTATCCACCTGTATCATCTGGTTCACAATGTTGCTGTTTCAGTTGTGTTTTTGTTTCAAAAATACGTTTTTTTGTTTCAAATCTGCCTCATATGTTCCGCATTTTCCATATATTCAGGTGTTTCATTTGTTTCAAATCACCTCTTTTTATGGTCAAATCGGTATTTTTTGAACGCTATATATTTGCAAGATACGCACTTTGTCCTACTTTCTTAGAAAGTAGGCGTGCATCTTGTCAGGGGCTGTCCCCTGAGACCCCGGTATATAAAAAAAATAAGATATTATACCTCGTCCGTTTTGAGCAATGCAGCCAGCCACTGACTCACAATCTGATGAAATGATTCAGCTTCATTATCCCATCTTGCTTCTTTCAGAAAATGATATGCTGATTCCAAAAGATTGTCTTCCACCAGAAGGCTTTCCACTTCATCCTCGTTCATGTTTTTTATCTTATTAAGGATTGCTTTCTTCAACATTTTTTTTGCTTCGATTTCATCACTATGAGCAAATATATTTTCCTTTGACGTGCGCATCATATCGAGATAAAATCTTTCATATTCATAATGCACTTTTTCATTTAATGTCATGGTGTTACTCCTTCCTGCACTCCATCCTCTGGTGTTACTGTCTGGTCAGGTATGTTCTGCTCTGCTGTTCCATCCTCACCTGTACCGGAATCCGGTACAACCTGTTCCTGTTCAAAAGCTGCATCCACATCTGAAGGAACATCCCTTTCATCCGGTCCGTTATTCTGCCACACTTCGTTTTCAATTTCTTCTCTTGTGTAAGTAGATTTTGAAGCTGTCACTATCTTTTCTCTTGTATGATAGGAAAGCTGACATATCACTTCCGGTTCGCCACCAAGACTGACAAAATA
>ONAD01000045.1:12900-15333 GCA_900315735.1 uncultured Lachnospiraceae bacterium
CAAAATTGGTAAGACTTTCCAAAAACTGTTGCTGCTTTTCGGACTCAAGAACAGAAACATATTCATTCAGATTATCTATAGAAACCAATGCTTCCTGCTCGGTCGTCAGTGCATCCTGCAGCTTACCGGTAAGATTTTCTGTTTCACTTTCTGTCTCCACGACGGTCTTAGTATCTTCTGCTTTCTTCTTATCCTGTTTGCCCCTGAGGTAAAATATACCGGCAAATACAGCTATCAATACTATTACACACAAAAACGGAACAATATATTTCATTGCTCCGCCCTTTTCTTTCTCTTCATAATATTTTCTCATCATTTTTTTGTGTCACCTCTATTCTTTTTCTTCTTTACCGGAACCATGCAGCTTGTCAGACTGCCATTGCTTTTCATAGAAAAAATGTTGCCATCATCTGATAAATCATCTGTTTCATAAGTCAAGGTACAAGTTTTATTTTCATACCTACGCTGCTTCAGATATTCCGGCAATAACATCCCATATGGTTTATAAAATCCACAGAAAAAGAAAGGAATTGCAAACGGGAATCCCATATAGACACCAACAGCCGGTGAGATTCCAAACTTCCACCATGCTATAAATGTTACAAATGCAATTGCAACAATCCCCCCAAAAGCAAATCCAAATTCATACAGTGAAAAACCTTTTACAAACTCATTACGATATGCCGTTTCTATATCCTGATTGATTGGTATATTCATCTTATTTTCTCCTTTCCGTACCGGATTCCGGTACAATAAATTCATCCGTGCAAATGCAACTCACCATATCATAAAGTGCATGATACCAATGATTTCTCTTTGATTTTTCTCTGCTAGTGTCTTTCTCCTTTATCAGTTTTATTCTCAAAACTTTTTTTAACTGTATCAGTGTATCCATTGGCTCTTCTATATCTGCTTCCATCTCTCTTTTTAATGAGCGAATCCATCGATTGATTCTAAATTCCTGAATAAAAAATGCCTCATCCATTTTAACAAATGAAAAAAGTACTTCTGTCTGGTAGTATTTTTTATTGAAACTTTTTAACATCTCTGACATTCTCATATGTGCTTCATATTTAAATCCTTCCACTCCTGGTTCATGGCAATACATTTCCGCCCCTTTATCTATTATTGCTTTCATACAGTTTTTATTGCCATCCTTTTCCCTAACTACCTGTATCAGTTCATCCATTAGATATCTGTATGAAGCCGAACTGCTCAGTATTCTGCCTATTCGTAAAATAGAAAACATCTGATTTCTACTTAGCAACATCATTTCTTCCATTTTCATTTACACCTCGCTATATTTTTCTTATCAAATATGCTATATTAACCATATCTAAGTCACACAGAAAGGAATATTCTTATGCAAGCAATTTTTAATTCACCATTCAATACAAACTTACTTTTCCCGATTGTTTTTTGGGTTGCTCTTTCCATTCTTTTAAATTTCTATGAACAGGAGCCGCAAAATCAGCTATCGGAAAATAACAAAACTTTTTTAATGTACTTTATAAGAAACTTTTTTAAGTATCTGATACTTGCTAAAATACTAATTTCTATCTTCTGTTCTGTACTTAATGATATCAGTTCCATTAATATATATAAAATATACCAGCAGCTTCCACTCTCTTCATCCATTTTTCTCCTCGTGTGTTATTGGATTATTGTTGGTCGATATGCATATCACACGACTTGTACTCTGAAAACTCATCTTTTTCTAAGCTTAATCAAATTTAAAAACGCCAATCCTATAAACACATATAATTATTATTTAATAGATTACAAAAACATAAAGGAAACTTTAAAACACCGGCTTTCGGTCTTACAAAGTTACTCCTTAATACCTGTTTTTCTTCTTGTTGCAAACAATTTAACTAGCTGTAGTATTAATAATCTGTCCTTTCAAAATTTGGACATAAAATCAATCATTGATTCAAACAGTACAAATATTGTCTTGATTTTTATACTGCTGTTCTACTTATATATTCTTGTTTCAACCTTAAGAAATTATGAAAAAATATGCCATACCATTTCCTTACTAGAACGATATATTTTTGAATTAAATCATCCCGGAATATCATTAGAAAAGAAACCGGATATTTTAATTAAAAGTGACAAACATAGTGATTCACTCCAGCAATAAAAATAATTTATTTAGAAAGAACCTCTCCTTCTTTGGAAGGTGTCTTTCTGAATAAATCCACTCTTCCATCTGCTCCTGTAACATCTTAATGGTTCTATTTTCCGGTTCTCCTCTGGCATTTTGTTCTTCAATCAATTGTTTCAATTTTTTCACATAATGAATCCATTTTTTCTTTCTGAAACAAATAGATGGAAGATTAATTAACTTCATTTCAAATACTGACAGCCAAAATTTTATTCTTCTCAATCTCATTTTGTTTTCTCCTTCCCGTACCGGATTCCGGTACATGC
>ONAD01000036.1 GCA_900315735.1 uncultured Lachnospiraceae bacterium
CGTAGTAGACATTATTTTATGTAAAGAAAGTAATAAATGCTTATTTTACAATACTTTCAGACATACGATACAGTCTGCTACTAAAAATAAATTATGGGAAGAGATAAAAGCTTGTTTAGAACAGTCTGAATTAGAAAAAGCACTCTCCCTGGCACTGCAAGTTCCAGAGAGAAAAAAAGATGATGAATATTATATACTGGAAGCGAGTATCTGGGAACAGGCTGGCGGAACGGAGCAAATGTTTTCGTCTATTCAGAAGGGACTATATAAAAATCCGGCTAATTATGAATTGTTTATTATACTTGGCCAGTATTATTATGCCCATAACAAAAAACAGGCATATCTCTGCATGAAACAGGCAGAGGCATATTGCAAGGACAAGACGGATTTGACTGTAATACAGGATATGATGCAGGAAATGTTTCATGAGGAAGACAAAGTACCTGAAATTTCTATTGTTATTGTTTCGTATAATGCGAAAGAGTATTTGAAAAACTGTCTGGATAGTATTCGAAAGAATATTCCAGAAACAACATATGAACTGATTGTTGTGGATAATGCATCTACAGATGGGGTAAGGGAATGGTTAGAGGAACAGCAAGATGTTAAGTTAATTAAAAATTCAGAGAATAAAGGATTTGGATATGCCTGCAACCAGGGTGCAGAAGCAGCAACAAAAGGAAATGATATATATCTGTTGAATAATGACACATGGGTTCCTAAAAATGCAATCTGGGCATTACAGATGGGACTTTACGAAAAGGCTGAGGTTGGAATGACTGGAAGCATGACTAATTACGCGGGAAATGGTCAGCTTGAGGCTCCGGATATTGCGACGGAAGATGTGGCAAAAGAGTATGCAGCAAGATTAAATGTTCCATCGTTACATCCGTATGAATATAAAATAATGCTGGGCGGATTTTCGCTTTTGATAAAGAGAAAGGTCTGGAATCAAACAAAAGGATTTGATCCTGCATATGGTCGGGGGTATTTTGAGGATGATGATCTTGGAATGCGTGTTCTTAAAATGGGGTATAAGATAGTTTTGTGCCATAACAGTTTTATCGTACATTATGGTAGTGTCTCTTTTAGAAAAGAGGAAGATACTATTTCACTGATGGTAAAGAATGAAAAACTTTTTGAAAAAAAGTGGGGGATTGTAAAAGACTATTATACCTATGTCAGACAACCTATAATAGATATGATGACACATTCTGAAGCTGCAGATATAAAAGTATTAGAAGTGGGATGTGGTGTTGGGATGACATTGTCGCACATTAAATATTTGTATCCGAATGCATTGGTATATGGGATAGAATTGAATGAAACTGCAGCAGAGATAGGCGGTAATATTGTAAATGTGCGGTCTGGAAACATTGAAACGATGACTCTTGATTTTAAAGAAGAAACATTTGATTATATTATCTTTGCAGATGTACTGGAACATTTACATAATCCGGAAGAAATTTTGAAAAAGATGAGGAAATATTTGACCAAAGATGGATGTATTCTTGCAAGTATTCCGAATTTAATGCATGGGGATGTTATTACAGAATTATTAAAGGGTAATTTTTCTTATCAGGACAGTGGAATTCTTGATCGTACACATCTTCGTTTCTTTACGAGAAAAGAAATAATAAAAATGTTTGATAGATGCAGGTATTCGATTAAGTATCTGGGTGGAATCCGGGTTGAACCTGCAAAGAATCTGGAAATGCTGAAACAATTATATCAGCTGCCAGATGTTGCCGGAAGTGAAGAGTTCAGTACCTATCAGTACATGGTGAGGGCAAAAAGAAATGAGTGACAATTATGTAAGCATAATTCTTCCAACCTATAACAGAATGGGAGTTTTAGATAAGGCAATAAATTCTGTATTGGAACAAACGTATACTAAATTTGAACTGATTATAGTGGATGATGGTTCTACAGATGGGACTGAAGAATACGTGAAAGGAATAGACGATGCCAGGGTTCAATATATAAGAGGAAATCATAAGGGTGCAGCGGCAGCAAGAAATCTGGGTCTACAAAATGCACAGTATAAGTATATTGCATTTCAGGACAGCGATGATCTATGGGTGAAAACAAAACTTGAAAAGCAGATGAAGATACTTACGGAAGCAGATGACGAAGTTGCGTTGGTATATTGCCAATATGAATATCATCCGTTACAGGGGAATAAGTCTATGAACTGGCCGCCGGATGGGATGCCGGAAGAGATTTGTTCCGGAAATATGTTACGACAGTTATTAAAACAGAATCTGATAGGAACACCGACAATGCTGCTTAGGAAAAATGTAATAGAAAAGGTTGGCTTCTTTTATGAAGACCTTCCGGCATTGGAGGATTATGAGTTTGCACTCAGGGTTGCCAGACAATATAAAATAGGTTATGTAAAAGAACCATTGTTGCAGGTATATGAATCAAAGGACAGTATATCAAATGATAATGAGGCTTTTTTTGTGGTTATGTGTTATCTGATAAAGTGCTATAGAAAAGAACTATTGGAATTTGAATTGTTTAATGAGGTGGTAGCAAGTCTGCTGAAAAAGGCAGAGCTGCTGGGGGCTGTGGAGCCGGTGAGCCGGATGCTGGAAAGAATGTTGACAAGTTGAAAAATATGTGTGCAAAGGAGAAGGCAATGAAACCGATATTGATATATAAAGAAAGTCCGGTTTGTTACAATGTTCTGAATCATTTTGCAGACCAGCTGGGTAACGCATTCATACAGCTGGGAGAGACAGTAGAATATTATAATGCAATGGAACAGAAAGAGGCGGGACTGGCAGCATATGCCGGAAGAGAGTATAAGGCAGTTATTGGATTTCAGAGTTATCTTTTTGATATATATCTGCCTAAAGCCGGTGTTTATCTGCATGACCTGATCAAGGGACCAAAGATTAACTTTCAGTTTGATCATCCAATCTGGATGAAACAGCATTATGTCAGAATGCCGCAAAATTGCTATATTGCAACTCATGACCGGAATTATGCGGCGTTTATTGAAAAATATTATCCCAGAATAAATGGAACAATCATTGCAACACCTGGTGGCTGCAAAAGAAAATTATCTGGTGAGGCAGCTGCTTTGGAAGAGAAGGTAGTAGAGATTGACAGAATATGGGAGCAGAAGAAGTATGGAATTACTTTTGTGGGAACCTATGCCAATTATCGGAATTATCTTCCGATAATCCGTGGCAGCGAAAAAATGGTGAAGCAGATTGCCGCCCATTTCCTTTTTTATATGAAACTGCATCCGGATATAACCGCAGAAAGTGCTTTGGAGGCTTCGCTTATGGCAGACGGCATAAGACTTTCGCAGGAAGATTTTTTAGAGGTATTGGATGGCGTAAAGCCAATGATTTATTGTATCATGTCTTACTATCGTGAGAAAGTGGTGGAAGCAATCCTGGCAGAAGGCATTGAGCTGGAAGTGTATGGTGACAGCTGGCGGCATAGTCCTTTTTCAAATCATCCAGGTCTTCACATACATCCTGAAGTTACAGTGGAAGAAAGCTTAATTGTAATGGAAGAAAGCCGGATTTCACTGAATGTAATGGCGTGGCATAAGGATGGATTTACGGAACGGATTGCCAATAGCATGCTAAACAACAGTGTTGTTTTAACGGATAAGAGTACTTTTTTGCAGGAGAACTTCACAGACGGAGAAGATATTTTGCTTTATGATTTACTGCATCTGGATAGGATGACAAAAACTATAAAGCGGTATCTGGATGAACCGGGAAATGCGTTAAAAAAAATTGCAGCAAAAGCTTATGATAAAGCAGAAGAAAAGTATACTTGGAAACAGACTGCTGAGGAATTGTTACGAAAACTGCCGGATTGACCGATATACTTTAATATAACAGAAAGGATGGCTTATGGAGAGCCAGGGTGGATATCATGGAAGATAATAGAAAAGAAGAAAAAGAAGCATTAGCAGTATTGGTGGAATATAGTCCGAAGCTGATAAAGTCAATGAAAGCAGTTGTTGAGGAATTACGTGGAAACCGCCAGCCGGATACAGATGAGTACTTACTTAGCATTATTAAGGGAATGAACTGGGAAATTGAAGTATTGAACGGAACAATGGATTATCTGAATGAGACAGAGCAGGTAATTGATAAGGCGGCAGCAAATGAACTTTTTGTTTCCTTTAGCAGGACCTATCAGGAAAAGGATGATATAAAGCTGGCAGATGCTTTTGAAAAAGATATGATACCATTTTTCACACGTCTGCAAGACGTTGCAAAAGCGAAAGTGGAGTAAGACATGAAATTATTATTCTGGCAGTGGCATTCCTTTATGGGAAAAGGCGTAGAGCGGGCATTGCAGAAACTGGAAGTTGAATATGATACCTTTTTTTATCAGATGAAAGACTGGGAAGAGGATGAAATATTTGCAGAGCAGTTAGAGAGCCGGCTTGCAACAGGGCAATATAATATTGTGTTTTCCATTAACTTTAATCCAATCATTTCAGAAGTATGTGAAATGCATCATATTGCTTATCGCGCATGGGTCTATGATTCTCCGATTCATATCCGCAATTTGACACCATTAAAAAATACATATACCAAAGCATATTTCTTTGACCGGGGACAGGTGCTGGAATACCAGAAAAATGGTATTGCGGCGGAGTATCTTCCATTGGCGGCAGATGTAGAAACTTTTTCTTCGATTGCTGTATCAGAGCAGGAGAGAAAAGAGTATCAGTCAGAAATATCTTTGGTAGGGCAGCTTTATCAGACTGTATATCCGCAGTATGCAGCACCGTTGGATGCTTATGAAAAAGGATATCTGGAAGGAATTATGGCAGCCCAGAAGATGGTATACGGCGGGTATTTCCTGCCGGACTTTTTGACAGACGAGCTGATACGGAAAATGAATGCAGCATATCAGAAAGCCTGGAATGGAAATATAGCAGTTAATAAAAGAGAAGTGGAATTTCTCCTTGCCAGCGAAATTACAAGACGGGAACGTTTTGAAATACTATCTCTTTTATCGAATCATTTTGATGTGGCATTATATTCCGGTGACAGTGATACACATTTAAATAAGCTTCGCCATAAATCTTATGTAGATTATTATTCGGTAATGCCCAAAGTGTTTAAAACATCAGCCATCAATTTGAATATTTCCTTAAAGACAATTCGGACGGGAATTCCTCTTCGGATACTTGATATTCTGGCAAGCGGAGGCTTTGTTATTTCCAATTTCCAGGAAGAACTGGCGGAATATTTTAAATTAGGAGAAGAAATAATAACTTATGGTGATTTGGAAGAATTGTATTATCTTACAGAGTATTACCTTAAGCATGAGGAAGAAAGAAAGTGCATTGCGGCAAATGGATTGGAGCGGGTAAAGAAAGATTTCCGGTTTGAAGACCGTATGCGGAAGATGATAGAAGATGTATTATAAAAAACAGCTCCTGTGTAACGCAGGAGCCGTTTGTTATCACTTCTGATTATTTAATTGATTTACTTCATCTATCGAAAGATGACAAAGTTCTGCGATTTCCTTTGCATCAAACTTTCCTGTTTTCAAAAGACGAAGGGCGGTATCGGTTGAAGCCTGTTTCTGCCCAAGGTTAATCCCCTGTTCAACACCTTGTTTTAATCCTTGTTCAATCCCCTGTTCAACACCCTGTTTAAATCCCTGTTCAACACCGGCGTCAAATTCGGCTTTTCTTAGTTTTTTCTCTTCTTCAACTTTATCATATTCAAAAATACTCATAGCAATTACCTCCGCCTGATTATTCCTAAGAAAATCTGCCAGAATATTTTCCTGAATGCATTCGGTGACAGCCTTTTGTACGGCATCATCCAAAGGCATCTGTTCTGCAAAGGAACGAACCTTTGCAACATAAATGGAATATTCCTTTAATATCTGGCAATGGGACATTAACTCAGTGTTGTGTCCTGCGTTTACATTGAATGTAGTAACAATAAGTTCCAACGATGGATTGTCGGTTGCATGATAAAAAGCATTTGACAAACGGCTGGTATAGCAATCATCTATCGGTGTGCTTCCATTATAAAATACAATAAAATGGGGATTTGGAATCTTCTGTAAGGCAGAAGAATACAGAGATTTCTTATCCACAAGTTTCTGGTATTCTGCTGCAATGTAAAATAAATCCCGAAGAGGAATGTTTGGATTTATTGTGGACTGATGTTCATATAGATAGAGATTCATGTCCAGAATAAAAGCCAGATCGTTCTTCATTCCCATGTAAATGGCATTTTCCAGGGTTACAATTTCGAGGGCACCGAAATCCGTGTAATGACTGTTATTAACTGCATTATAAAGGGATAATAGTGCTTCCTTATCCGAAAATAACATCCGGAAAACAGTGTCTTTAAATTTGCGGTTCGCTACCGGTGTGCGTTTCGTTGATTCGTTTACTTCATGTGCTTTTCCTGTCATAGGCAAGTCCTCCTTGTGTGTGGCAGGAGGATAAGCAGTGATAGAAAATAAGTATCATATCCAGTGGCAAAAGATTATCTGCTATCGAATAATGGCAGTTATTCCCATCCTGTATCGCTCCTGCTTTTTTAGTTAAATAGTGAATCAAAAGCATAGATAGATACAGAAATGCTGGGTTCTAAATAGAACCGGATTTGAACTATAGAAAGTGCCATATAGATTGTATAATATATGCTTTTTCACATTTTAACATAGCAAAAAGATTTGGACAAGAAGAAAAAATGTTATATACTAATTATAAATAAAAAGGCAATGAAAATAAAAGGAGTCACCCATGAATATTTTAGTTTACCGCTGGAATTCCTACAACTACATAGACATCATTGCAACATTCCAATCCATTGGACATCAGGTGGATGTAATTGAGCAGGAACTGGAAAGCTATGATGAGGATGAATCGTTTGCAGCACGTTTGCATGGCATCTTGCAGCAGAAAAACTATGACTTTGTCTTTACGGTGAATTATTTTGCAGTGATTTCCGGAGTATGCCAGCAGATGGGGATAAAGTATGTATCCTGGAGCTGTGACAGCCCGCTGCTTAGCATGTATCACAAGAATGTATTCTTGGACTGCAATTATTTCTTTCTCTTTGATAAGACCAATTATCTGGAATTCAAGGGAATGGGCGTAAAACATATCTGGCATCTGCCGCTGGCAGTGGATACGAACCGGCTGGATGAGCTATTTGCACAGGATACTATGGATAAAATGCAGTTAGCAGAAACAGATAGTGGGAATGCCTCAAAACATTCGGTGCGGGATTTTGCAGGCGGGATTTCTTTTGTGGGAAATTTATATGAGAAGAACAGCTATGATGAACTGGAAACAAGATTCCCGGAATATTTGCGGGGTTATTTTGATGCTGTCATGGAGGCACAGCTTAATATCAGCGGCGGCAATATAATCGAACCGATGTTGACTGCGGATATCTTAGAGCGTGTATCGGAATATTTTGAACTGAAGAAATCGAAGGATTCTTTTTCTGATTTGGGGCTGGTATTTGCAACAACGGTGCTTGGATTTAAAACTGCTTCTTTGCAGAGGCAGCGTGCATTGCTGGCACTGGTGGCTAAATTCCCGGTCAACCTTTATACAAATACAGGCGGAGATACTTTGCTTCGGGTAAAGAATTGCGGCTCAGTAGATTATTGGTCGGAGATGCCGAAGGTATTCCACTATTCGAAAATCAATCTTAATTTTACGATTCCGAATATCAAGAGCGGGCTGCCTCTACGGATTTTTGATGTACTTGGTGCAGGTGGATTCCTGCTGACCAATTATCAGGCAGAATTACCGGATTATTTTGAAATCGGAAAAGATTTGGCTTGCTTTGAATCCGAAGCAGAGCTGGTAGAAAAGTGCAGCTACTATCTTATCCATGAGGAAGAACGGCAGCAGATAGCAAGGAGTGGTTATGAGAAAGTGAAGAACTGCTACAGTTATCGGAACCGACTGGAGTTTATACTGGAAAAGATTGAGGAAGAGTAGAAAATAGTGGATTTATAAAAAAATTAGAGATGCTTTACAGTGTTTTTAGAAACTTGTATTGTATATGCTTCGGCGGTTATGTTACAATAACAACGAAGCATATTTTTTCATAATTTTGGCAATATGCAGAAGGAATTCGTATAATGCCTCATTTCATATAATCAATGAACACATCTTATATTTCTTGAAAAATTCATGCTTTAAACTCACAAAAAAGCAGGATTTTTTTAAGAAAACTCCTGTGAAAAATTGCATAGGAGGAAAAATGAAATGCCGGCATTATCAATGTTTTATGGAATTATTGTACGCATGCAGAGTGAAAAAGGCGGAAAACATAGAAAACCACATATTCATGCGTTATATGGAGAAGAGGAAATTGTAGTTTCACTGAATGGAGAAGTATTGGAAGGTAAGTTCCCTAATCGGCAGTTAAAAATGCTATTGGCATGGATGACAATCCATGAAGATGAATTATATGCCAATTGGAAAATGCTGAGTGAGGGAGAAGGCTATTTTCGGATAGAGCCATTAAAATAATAGAACAGAACAAGGAGGATATGAAGATGCTTAGACCAACGGCTACAAGCGTTCAGGCGGAAGAAGATTATATTCTTGATGTTGAATTTGATAATGGAGAAAGAAAACAGTTTGATGTTAAACCATATATAAAAGGCTCTTGGTATGGAAAATTAGAGAACCCGGATTACTTTAGAATGGTAAGAACAGATGGATATACTGTTGTATGGCCGGAAGGTCAGGATATCTGTCCGGATGAATTGTATACACAAAGCACCAGCTTCGCAAAATAAAGAACATAACCTGCCACCGGCAGCAAAAAAATAAGACCTGATTTTTCCCACATGTAAAAGTCAGGTCTTATAAATATTTATCCAGCATCATGCCGGAGTACATAGACGTAATATAAGGTGTGGCAAAATTCTTGCCAGGGTTCTTGTAAGCTACAACCACTTTGTTCACATACTGCATCGGATTTAAGGAAGCCTGGTTAGCTTTTACGTTTAAGGCATTCTTAAAGCGGTTCAATACATGGAAACTTTCGGCGGCGTCATCCGATTCAACAGCGTCTGCCAGTAAATCCCGGTCAACAGAAATAGTGGAATCGGAATTTACAATAAGTCCGATTGCTTCGAAATCATTTTTGAAATGCTGTGCAACACCGCTCATGTCAGAAAGCAGCTTCTGGCTGGTCGGCTGTGACTCACGGTACTGATTAGCGGTATCCACCATGGAATTATAGGAATCCACCAGTTCCTGAATGTTATCTGCAACGGCATCAACATTTGCTTTAAAACCAAGGGTGGCAGGTCTGCCTTCCGGGCTGACTGCTTTCAGATGAACCTCAAAAGTATTGTTGATGGTAAACGTGTTGGAATAGGAACTGTGTTCCGCACCGTTTAACAGGAAAACGGAATTGGAAGCTGTATCCGTAACCTTGTTGATACCAAGCTTATCCATTGCCTGTATGGATTCGTTAGAAGTTCCCGGCAGAATCTGGAACAGGAAATCTTCATCATCTTTAAGACCGGTCTGTTTGGAAGTTAAGACCAGAGCACTGTGTCCGGAATCATCTTCCTTGACATCTGCGTGAATTCCGAAGCTGGCAGTATTGAAAAGCTTCGCCAGTTTATCCTGAACGCTCCGGTTGGTATCATCCTGGTTTACATTAAACTGGAATTCATAGGAAGCACTGTTGGTATTTAAATCAAAGGAATAACTGCCCGGTTTAAAAGCAAGCTGGTCATCCTTTAAGTAATTACCGTAGTTTAACTGCGGAGAAGCAAGCTTCTTAATTTCCATCTGGAAGCTGTTGGTATTTTCATCGGAATCTCCGTTTCCAACATAATCTGCATCAACGATATCATCCTGGTCAGAGACAGCAACCTTTTTCTGGAAAGCCTCCGCAAGACTGTCACCGGTGGATAAAGAAGCAATGACGTTCTTTAAATCACGGGCATGTTCTTTGATATCGATGGCGAATTTCTGTGCGTCGACAGAATCTTTTATTTTGTAAAGAGGGGATTCTTTATTGATTTTTACAATATTATTGTAAACAGAGCGCAGCTCGCTCTTCTTGTGGGAATCATACCGGGAAACGGTAGAATTACCATAAGTTGTAAGATAGTAATTATACATATTATCAAGAATAGCAGATGCCATAAATAAACCCCTCCTTTCTTCCGTGAAATGTGCATCTTCATGATGCTGGGGTATAGTAAAATCCATTTATACATATTTAATATAGCATAAAAATAAGAAAAAGTCATCTACAAGATATACAAAAAATGTTGCAAAAACGCTAGATTTTGTGGTAATATATGTGCTGGATTACAAGTTTACAGAGAATATGAAAAAAGAGTTGACGCTCCATGTGGTTTGTGCTATCATAGACTAGCTTGGAAGTAAGTCTTTTTTTTATGCCTAAAAATAGGCATAGAAAACACAAAGAAAGTAATGGAGGTGGAAGTTGTGCGCACAAAGATTACATTAGCATGCACAGAATGCAAGCAGCGTAATTACAACATGACAAAAGACAAGAAAGCTCATCCGGACAGAATGGAGACAAAGAAGTATTGTAGATTCTGCAAGACTCATACATTACACAAAGAAACAAAATAATTTGTGAATGCGTGACAATGAGCAAAAAGAAAAGGAAGTGACAGAATGGGAGAAACCGAAAACAAGAACACAGCAGTAAAAGAAAGCTGGTTCGCCGGTCTTAAGGCTGAATTCAAAAAAATCATTTGGCCTACAAAAGAATCACTTGCCCGTCAGACAACAGCAGTTGTTATTGTGTCAGTTGTACTTGGTCTGATAATTACACTTCTGGATACAATCATCCAGTACGGTGTGAATTTTCTAGTGAATTTATAATGGAGGCATAGGTGATTATGGCAGAGGCACACTGGTATGTAGTTCATACCTATTCAGGTTATGAGAATAAGGTCAAAGCGAACATCGATAAGGCAATCGAGAACCGGCATTTAGAAGAGCAGATACTCGAAGTCAGAGTACCGATGCAGGATGTTGTCGAGCTTAAGAACGGTGCGAAAAAGCAGGTTCAGAAGAAAATGTTCCCGGGATATGTGCTTATCAATATGGTCATGAATGATGATACCTGGTATGTGGTAAGAAATACCAGAGGCGTAACCGGATTTGTTGGACCGGGATCTAAGCCGGTACCACTCACTGACGCTGAAATGAGACCACTGGGAATCAAGTCAGACAACATTGTCGTAGATTTCGATGAAGGCGATACCGTCGTTGTAATCGGTGGTGTGTGGAAGGACACCATCGGTGTTATCCAGCGTATGGATCACGGAAAACAGATTTGTACGATTAATGTGGATTTATTTGGCCGGGAGACTCCGGTCGAGATTAGTTTTTCAGATGTAAAGAAGATGAATTAAAGGAGGCAACCTCAAATGGCAAAGAAAGTAGAAGGATATATCAAATTGCAGATTCCTGCCGGCAAAGCAACTCCGGCACCACCTGTTGGACCTGCTTTAGGTCAGCACGGTGTGAATATTGTGGAATTCACAAAACAGTTTAATGCAAAGACAGCAGATATGGGAGACACAGTTGTTCCTGTAGTTATCACTGTTTACGCAGACAGAAGCTTTAGCTTCATTACAAAAACTCCTCCAGCAGCAGTACTGCTGAAAAAGGCTTGCAACTTAAAGAGTGCATCTGCAACTCCTAACAAGACAAAAGTTGCAAAGATTTCTAAAGCTAAGATTCAGGAAATCGCTGAGCTGAAAATGCCAGACTTAAATGCTGCATCTGTTGAAGCTGCAATGAGCATGATCGCAGGAACAGCAAGAAGTATGGGAATCGAAGTAGAGGACTAAATGAAAACGTGGGAGGGTACCACTCCCGATAATACCACAGGAGGTTATTTAGAATGAAAAGAGGAAAGAAATATTTAGAAGCTGCAAAATCAATTGATAGAGCAACTTTATATGATCCGGCAGAAGCAATCGGACTTGCAAAGAAAGCAGCCGTTGCAAAATTTGATGAGACTATCGAAGTTCACATTCGTACCGGATGTGACGGACGTCACGCAGATCAGCAGATCCGTGGTGCAGTTGTATTGCCACACGGAACTGGTAAAGCTGTAAAAGTATTAGTATTCGCAAAGGGAACCAAATTAGACGAGGCTCAGGCAGCAGGTGCTGATTTCGTTGGTGGAGAGGAATTAATTCCAAAGATTCAGAACGAAGGATGGCTTGACTTCGACGTTGTTGTAGCAACTCCTGATATGATGGGTGTTGTTGGACGTCTTGGCCGTGTACTTGGACCGAAGGGCTTAATGCCAAACCCAAAAGCTGGAACTGTTACTATGGACGTTACTAAGGCAGTAAACGATATCAAAGCCGGAAAAATCGAGTATAGATTAGACAAAGCAAATATTATCCATGTGCCAATTGGAAAAGCATCCTTTAGTGAAGAACAATTAGCGGACAACTTCCAGACTCTTATTGATGCCGTAAACAAAGCAAAACCGGCTACATTAAAAGGTCAGTACATGAAGAGCGTTTCTGTAGCTCCTACCATGGGACCGGGTGTAAAAATCAACCCACTGAAGCTTGTTTAGTTTTTGTTATTGACATCCAAGATATTAATTGCTATAATAGCAAAGCATATTGCCGAAGACAGTAGGTGCCGTAAGGCGTAACCGTAGAGAACCTACCGAGGAAATGCAGATACTTATGTATTTGTAAATGAGATTTCAAATCCTCTCTGTCTTCCACAGAGAGGATTTTTTAGGTAATGTACCTGTCTTTCGCAAGATGAAAAATAAAGAAGGAGGTGCACGATTCGTGGCAAAAGTAGAACTTAAACAGCCTATCGTACAGGAAATTTCTGAGCAGATTAAAGATGCACAGTCAGTAGTAGTCGTTGACTACCGTGGACTTACCGTTGCAGAAGATACTCAGCTGCGTAAGCAGTTAAGAGAAGCTGGTGTTGCTTATAAAGTATATAAGAATACATTAGTTAATTTTGCAATCAAAGGAACTGATTTCGAAAGCCTTTCCGACGTATTGGAAGGACCAAACGCATTCGCAATTTCAACAACAGATGCAACAGCACCTGCAAGAGTAATTGCTAAATTTGCAAAGACAGCTCCTGCACTTGAGATTAAAGCCGGCGTAGTAGAAGGAACCTTCTATGATGCAGATGGAATGAAAGCAATCGCTACAATCCCATCCAGAGAAGAATTACTTTCCAAATTCCTTGGAAGTATTCAGTCTCCTATTGCAAACTTCGCTCGTGTTATTAATCAGATCGCTGAAAAAGGCGGCGCAGCAGACGTAGAAGTTAAGGCAGAAGAGGCAGCACCTGCAGAAGAAGCTCCAGTAGAAGCTCCTGCAGAGGAAGCTCCAGCAGCAGAATAATCTGCAAACCAATCAATTTATTGAAAACAAAACCAAAAACGGAGGTAAATTAAAATGGCTAAATTAACAACAGCTGAGATGATTGACGCTATCAAAGAGTTAAGCGTATTAGAGTTAAATGAATTAGTAAAAGCTTGTGAAGAAGAGTTCGGTGTATCCGCAGCAGCAGGCGTTGTAGTTGCAGCAGCAGGTGGAGACGCAGCAGCAGCAGAAGAGAAGACTGAGTTTGACGTAGAGTTAACAGAAGTTGGACCAAACAAAGTTAAGGTTATCAAAGTAGTTCGTGAAGCTACTGGCTTAGGCTTAAAAGAAGCTAAAGACTTAGTAGATGGCGCTCCTAAGATCGTTAAAGAGCAGGCTGACAAAGCTACAGCTGATGACATCAAAGCTAAATTAGAAGCTGAAGGTGCTAAAGTAACATTAAAATAATTTTTGATTCACAACTGAATTAGAAATGATAGGAATCGGATTCATAGAAATATGGATCCGATTTTCAATTTACGCGAGTAGCGAGAAAAAGCGCATGCTTGCATGCAGATTTGGCGAGCACCGCGATAACTCGAGAAACTCGCAAAGCGTGTTTCTCGTAGTTTATAGGACTTTAGACCTATTGACGCAAAAAGGAAATGTGTAATAATAGTAGCGTAACTTGAAAACAATATAAGAACAGGAGATTAGTTATGAACACAGGACTTAAGGTATGGCTCTGGATTGTATTTGTAATCAATATCATTTTCGGAGTAATGATGATTCCGTTAATGCTCATTCAGCCACTGCTGATTGTCAGCCTCATTGCAGAAGTGCTTATTATCGTAGGTGCCGGTCTGATTTTGTTTGCACAGAAGAAGGTTGGATTCTATCTGATGATTGCATGTGCAGCAATCGGTCTGGTAATCAACATCTTTGGCGGGGTTGGAGTGGTAAAAAGTATCATCAGCGCAGTATTGTGCCCATTAATTACATATTTGTTCATGAAAAAAGACTGGGATACTTTCCAGTAAGAAATGAACGCCCATCTACAGAACCTGCCATTGGCAGTTTCTCAGGAATGATTGGCAATGAAGAGACCTTCCGGCAGAAATGTCGGGAGGTCTTTTTTACTTTACAGGAAATTGCTTTCCTGTAAAGTAAAAAACGCTCCGCGAGGATGCGCACTGCGGCGTATAAGGTAGATGTCGCAAGCGACCGCCGCCACATTCTTTGTTCCTTACATGAGAAACTCACAAAGCGTATTCCTCACAGTTTTTCGGGTTTGCGGGCAATGAGGAAAGAACGAAAAAATTTTTGGAAAAATGATAGATTTCACCCGCAGGATTCGTAATAATAAGTGTAGCTGCAAAAATGCAAACCATGGTGCATGAAGCAAAAGGCAGGATAACAATGAAGATTACAGAGAAGAATTATATTCAGCAATTACAATTGCATAATGAAGAAGCATTAATCTATGTCATAGATGTGTATGGTGGATTGCTTAAGGCAGTCATCCGGAAACACTTATTTACCATGCCACAGAAACAGGAAGAATGCATGAATGATGTATTGCTTTCCATCTGGGAACACGCAGCATCTTTTGATGATAAGAAGAACAGCTTCAAGAACTGGGCGGCAGCCATTGCCCGGTACGAAGCTATCGACTATCTCAGAAAATACAAACGGGATTTAGAACAGCTTTGTATGGATGATGTGACAGCGGCGGAAAATGACAGAATGTTAGAACAACTGATAGAAGAGGAACTAAGCCATGAAGTAGAACAATTGCTTTTGTGCTTAAAGCCTCTTGACCGGAAAATATTTATGAAATTATTTGTAGAGGAAGAATCCGTAGAGCAGATAAGCGAAGATACCGGGCTTCCGAGAGATGTCATTTACAACCGGGTATCCAGAGGAAAGCGGAAAATGAGAAACATGTATTTGAAACAGAAGGAGGCATGAAGAGATGAAAGACGATAAAATCTATGAAATGTTAAATGATGCGGAAATTGATTTGAATGAATATGAAGTAGAAGAGTTATCCTCCGAAGAAAAGGAACGGTATAAAACGAGAATCCGGATGGAGGTAAAACGTATGAACAGGGAAACGAAGAATAAGAAAAATAAAAATATAAGAAAAATTGCGGCAGGAATGGCAGCAGCCTGTGCGGTGGCGGTAGGTGTAGCAGGTTTTTCTAATTCTGCACTGGCAGAAAACATTTACAGCAATACAATCGGAAAACTGATTGGTGCAACGCAGGGCGATAAAGATGAAAAGGAACTTTCTGATATTTATGCTACGATTGGAAAAGAGTCCACAGAATTAGCATCGGATAACCAGTATGTGCTGGAAACAGACCAGAGCGGAGTGAAGATAAGCGTTTCGGATGTATATTGCGATGGATACCTGCTTTACTACACCACAACACTGAACACAGATAATGCAGAACTGAATGAATCAGACTGGATTATGGGACCACAGTATGACAAAGTAATGGAAAATGTTTCTATTAATGAAACACTGATTCAGTCAGCAATCGGTCAGCCTTTTGAAAAAGCAGAGGACGGAAGCTATGTGAAGATGGAACAAATTGATTTGTCAACTTTGACAGATGAAAATGACAATCCGATCGATATTTCAGACTTAAAAAATTTTACCGTAACATGGAGCATAGATACATTGGAAGGATATCTTTCTGATGCATGGGATGAAAATGGAGAATACCAGACCACCACAAGAGTAAGTGGAGACTGGCAGCTTTCTTTCCCGGTACATGTGGATACTTCCAAGAATGAGACTATCGCAGTAGATAAAGAAGATAATGGTGTTGTAGTAAATCAGGTAATTAAAACAGGCGCAGTTTTAATTGTTGATGTGCAGATTCCGGATATTACCGGTACACCGTACAATGATCCATATAATGACCCGGATATATTTATTACCGATGAAGCAGGTAATGCAATGTGGTGGTTAGGCGGCCGGATGACCGAAAATGGGGACGGAAGCCAGAATGAACGGATTATGCTGCTTTATAATGGAGAGAATGCGATTCATGTTTCCGCAACCAATAAAAACGGTGCAGGTGAAAGCATTGCAGAACTGGATGTGGACTTGAAATAAAACCGGATGCAATAAAATATGCCATGAAATAATCGTGAAGCAAGTAATGGAACAGGTAATGAAATACGTATTGAAATATGTAATAGAACAGAAAAATAGAGAAAAAAGCAGCTACGGGATGCAAATAAAAAAGCATTTCAGGGCTGCTTTTTCTGATATAAAGCAGTCAAAAGAGCTGCGGACAGCAGGCTGCATCATTATGAGGATGATAATTATTTCCCAATATCGAAAAATATATGCATATTGTGCGAAAATAATGCTTGACTTTAGAAAACTGCTTGTGGTATCATATACGTTGCACTATTGTGGTGAGGTGGCTTTACTATATCCTTTTTTAGGAAATGAAGCCCAAAGAATATAATTTGCTGAAATTTAGTGGATTGAGAATAAAAAACGAGAGGTGAAACGTCAATGGAGAAAAACAGAATACGTCCGGTGAAAGCTGGAAAAGGCATACGTATGAGTTACTCAAGACAAAAAGAGGTATTGGAAATGCCAAACCTGATTGAGGTCCAGAAGGATTCTTATCAGTGGTTCTTAGACGAGGGCCTGAAAGAAGTGTTTGCAGATATCTCTCCGATTGAGGATTATAGCGGACATCTTAGCTTGGAATTTGTGGATTTCACATTATGTGAGGATGATGTGAAGTATACAATCCCAGAATGTAAACAGAGAGACGCAACTTATGCAGCTCCTTTGAAGGTAAAAGTCAGACTGTATAACAAAGAAACAGATGAAATTAATGAACATGAGATTTTTATGGGCGATTTACCTCTCATGACAGAGACAGGAACCTTCGTTATCAATGGAGCAGAGCGTGTTATCGTAAGCCAGTTGGTTCGTTCCCCTGGTATTTACTATGGCATTGCGCATGATAAAGTAGGTAAGGAACTCTATTCCTGTACCGTAATTCCGAACCGTGGAGCATGGTTAGAGTATGAAACAGACTCTAATGATATTTTCTATGTACGTGTTGACCGTACCAGAAAAGTGCCAATCACAGTATTACTGCGTGCATTAGGACTGGGAACCAACCAGGAAATTATAGATTTATTTGGCGAAGAGCCAAAGATTTTAGCATCTTTTGGAAAAGACGTTGCTACAAGCTACGAGGAAGGTCTTCTGGAATTATATAAGAAGATTCGTCCGGGCGAGCCTCTTTCTGTTGACAGTGCAGAGAGCCTGATTACCGCAATGTTCTTCGACCCAAGACGTTATGACCTGGCAAAAGTAGGTCGTTATAAATTTAACAAGAAGCTGGCATTTAAGAACCGTTTACGCGGAAAAGTGCTGGCTGAAGATGTTGTTCTTGAGACTACCGGAGAGGTAATCGAAAAAGGAACAGAGCTGACCAGAGAGCTTGCAGAAGAGATTCAGAACGCAGCTGTTCCGGCAGTATATATTGCTACAGAAGAAAGAAATGAAAAAGTTCTTTCTAATATGATGGTAGACCTCACTACCTATGTTGATTTAGTACCGAAGGAAGTTGGTATTACTGAGCTGGTATATTATCCGACATTAAAGAAAATCCTGGATGAAAATGAATCCTTGGAAGATATCAAGGAAGCAATTCGTAAAAACGTATCTGAACTGGTTCCGAAGCATATCACCAAGGAAGATATTTTCGCATCCATTAACTACAATATGCACTTGGAGTGGGGCATTGGAAATGATGACGATATTGACCACTTAGGCAACCGTCGTATCCGTGCCGTAGGTGAGTTATTACAGAACCAGTACAGAATCGGACTTTCCAGAATGGAACGTGTGGTTCGTGAGCGTATGACCACCCAGGATCAGGAAGGAATTTCTCCACAGAGCCTGATTAATATCAAACCGGTAACCGCAGCAGTGAAAGAGTTCTTCGGATCTTCCCAGCTGTCGCAGTTCATGGATCAGAACAACCCGCTGGGTGAGCTGACACATAAGAGACGTTTATCCGCATTAGGACCAGGTGGTTTGTCCAGAGACCGTGCCGGATTCGAGGTTCGAGACGTACACTACTCCCATTACGGAAGAATGTGCCCTATTGAGACTCCTGAAGGACCGAACATCGGACTTATCAACTCACTGGCATGTTATGCAAGAATTAACGAATATGGTTTCATTGAGGCACCATATCGTAAGATTGATAAAACAGATCCTAAGAATCCGCGTGTTACAGAAGATGTTGTATACATGACCGCAGATGAAGAGGATAATTACCATGTAGCACAGGCGAATGAAAAACTGGATGAAGAAGGACATTTCGTAAGAAATTCCGTTTCCGGCCGTTACTTAGACGAGACACAGGAATATGACAAGCAGATGTTTGATTATATGGACGTATCTCCTAAGATGGTATTCTCTGTTGCTACCGCATTGATTCCGTTCTTGCAGAACGATGATGCGAACCGTGCGCTGATGGGATCTAACATGCAGCGTCAGGCAGTACCTCTTCTTACCACAGAAGCTCCTGTAGTAGGAACCGGTATGGAAACCAAGACTGCAGTAGACTCCGGTGTCTGTGTAGTTGCAAAGAAATCCGGTACTATTGAGAAATCTGAGTCAAATCAGATTACCATGAAGAATGATGATGGAACAAGAGATGTATACAAACTGACCAAGTTCTCACGAAGCAACCAGTCCAACTGCTACAACCAGAGACCAATCGTGTTCAAAGGTGACCATGTAGAAGCCGGCGAAGTAATTGCTGACGGACCATCTACCTCTAATGGTGAGCTTGCTCTTGGAAAGAACCCGTTAATCGGATTCATGACATGGGAAGGTTACAACTACGAGGATGCTGTTCTTCTGAGTGAAAGATTAGTACAGGATGATGTTTATACATCCGTTCATATTGAAGAGTACGAAGCAGAAGCCCGTGACACCAAATTAGGACCGGAAGAAATTACAAGAGACGTTCCTGGTGTTGGTGATGATGCATTAAAAGACCTCGACGAGAGAGGAATCATCCGTATCGGTGCAGAAGTTCGTGCCGGTGATATCTTAGTAGGTAAGGTTACTCCGAAGGGAGAGACAGAGCTTACCGCAGAAGAGAGACTGTTACGTGCCATCTTCGGTGAGAAAGCAAGAGAAGTAAGAGATACTTCCTTAAAAGTACCACATGGTGAATATGGTATCGTTGTAGAAGCAAAAGTATTTACAAGAGAAAATGGTGACGAATTATCCCCTGGTGTAAATCAGGCAGTTCGTATTTACATTGCCCAGAAGAGAAAAATCTCCGTTGGAGATAAGATGGCTGGTCGTCATGGAAACAAGGGTGTTGTTTCCCGTGTACTTCCGGTAGAAGATATGCCATTCCTGCCGAACGGCCGTCCGCTGGATATCGTATTGAACCCATTGGGTGTACCTTCCCGTATGAATATCGGTCAGGTCTTGGAGATTCACTTAAGTCTTGCTGCAAAAGCACTTGGATTTAATATTGAGACTCCAGTATTTGACGGCGCACGAGAGATTGATATTCAGGATACTCTGGAACTGGCAAATGATTATGTCAACTTCACCTGGGAAGAATTTGAAGCAAAGTATAAAGATACACTGCGTGAAGATGTAATGCAGTATCTTTCCGATAACAGAGATCACAGAGAATTATGGAAGGGTGTTCCAATTTCCCGTGATGGAAAGGTTCAGCTTCGTGATGGACGTACCGGAGAAGAATTTGACTCACCGGTTACCATTGGTCACATGCATTACCTGAAACTGCATCATCTGGTAGACGATAAGATTCATGCACGTTCTACCGGTCCTTACTCCTTAGTAACGCAGCAGCCTCTGGGTGGTAAAGCTCAGTTTGGTGGACAGCGTTTCGGAGAGATGGAGGTTTGGGCACTGGAAGCTTACGGTGCATCTTACACATTGCAGGAGATTCTGACTGTGAAGTCCGATGATGTGGTTGGTCGTGTGAAGACATACGAAGCAATCATTAAGGGTGACAATATTCCTGAACCGGGAATCCCAGAATCCTTCAAGGTACTTCTCAAAGAACTTCAGTCCCTGGGTCTTGATGTCAGAGTATTAGACGAAGACCGCAACGAAGTTGAACTGATGGAGACCAGCGAATATGGTAACACAGATTTGAATTCCATTATCTCAGGCGATAAAGATTTCGCGTTTGAAGACAGTGAGTCCTTCGGAAAGATGGGCTTCACCAAACAGGAATTTGATTCTGAGAGCGGAGAACTCAACAACGTAGAAGAAGAGGAAGAGGATGATGACGCAGGCTTCGATTTTGACGATGCTGCCGATGAAGTTCTTGACGAAGAATAAATAGGAAGGGAGTGTCATTAATGCCAGAAACAGTAAAACAGGAAACTTACCAGCCAATACAGTTTGATGCAATTCAGATTGGTCTGGCATCACCTGAGAAAATCAGAGAGTGGTCCAGAGGAGAAGTTAAGAAACCTGAGACCATTAACTATAGAACTTTGAAACCGGAAAAAGACGGATTATTCTGTGAAAAGATTTTTGGACCGAGCAAAGACTGGGAATGTCATTGTGGAAAGTACAAAAAGATTCGTTATAAAGGTGTTGTCTGCGACCGCTGTGGTGTTGAAATCACCAAAGCCAGCGTTCGTAGAGAGCGTATGGGACATATCGAGCTTGCAGCTCCGGTATCCCATATCTGGTACTTCAAAGGAATTCCATCCCGTATGGGATTAATCTTAGATCTTTCTCCAAGAACATTGGAGAAGGTTCTGTACTTTGCTTCCTATATCGTACTGGATGCAGGTTCTACGGAATTATCTGTAAAACAGGTATTATCCGAGCAGGAATATCAGGATGCAAGAGAAAAATATGGCAGCTCTTTCCGTGTAGGAATGGGTGCAGAAGCCATTCTTGAGTTATTACAGGCAATTGACCTGGAGAAAGATGCAGCAGAGCTGAAGGCAGAATTAAAAGATGCTACCGGCCAGAAACGTGCAAGAATCATCAAGAGACTGGAAGTTGTAGAATCCTTCCGTGAATCCGGAAACAAACCGGAATGGATGATTATGACCGTTATCCCGGTTATCCCACCGGATTTACGTCCTATGGTACAGTTGGATGGTGGACGTTTTGCAACATCCGATTTAAATGATTTATATCGTAGAATTATCAATAGAAATAACCGTCTGAGAAGACTGTTAGAGTTAGGCGCACCTGACATCATTGTTCGTAACGAGAAGAGAATGCTGCAGGAAGCAGTAGATGCCCTGATTGACAACGGTAGAAGAGGAAGACCGGTAACCGGACCTGGTAACCGTGCATTGAAATCTCTGTCCGATATGCTGAAAGGTAAATCCGGACGTTTCCGTCAGAACCTTCTTGGAAAACGTGTAGACTACTCAGGACGTTCCGTTATCGTCGTAGGACCGGAACTTAAGATTTATCAGTGTGGTCTGCCAAAAGAAATGGCAATCGAGCTGTTCAAACCTTTCGTTATGAAAGAGCTGGTTGCAAACGGAACTGCACACAATATTAAGAGTGCAAAGAAGATGGTTGAAAGATTACAGCCGGAAGTCTGGGATGTCTTAGAAGACGTCATCAAAGAGCATCCGGTTATGCTGAACCGTGCTCCTACACTGCACAGACTTGGTATTCAGGCATTCGAGCCAATCCTGGTAGAAGGTAAAGCAATTAAGCTTCACCCATTGGTATGTACCGCATACAACGCCGACTTCGATGGAGACCAGATGGCTGCTCATTTACCACTGTCACAGGAAGCACAGGCAGAATGTCGTTTCATGTTGCTTTCACCGAACAACCTGTTAAAACCTTCTGATGGAGGCCCTGTAGCCGTTCCTTCACAGGATATGGTTCTTGGTATCTACTACCTGACACAGGAAAGACCGGGTTCCTTAGGAGAAGGCGGATACTATAAGAGTGTAAACGAAGCAATTCTGGCATATGAGAACCAGGCACTGACCTTACATTCCAGAATCCATGTGCGTGTTCACAAGACAATGCCGGATGGAACTGTTAAGACCGGTGTGGTTGAGTCAACACTGGGAAGATTTATCTTCAATGAAATCATTCCTCAGGACTTAGGTTTCGTAGACAGAAGCAAGCCTGAAAATGAATTGGTACTGGAAATCGATTTCCATGTAGCAAAGAAACAGTTAAAACAGATTCTGGAAAAAGTTATTAATACACACGGAGCAACCAAGACCGCTGAAGTATTAGACGATATTAAGTCCATGGGTTACAAGTACTCTACAAGAGCAGCTATGACCGTATCTATTTCAGATATGACGGTACCGCCTCAGAAACCGGAAATGATTGCAAAAGCTCAGGATACCGTAGACCGCATTTCAAGACAGTACAAACGTGGTCTTATTACCGAGGAAGAGCGTTACAAAGAAGTTGTTGAGACATGGAAAGAGACTGACGATGAGCTGACAGAAGCACTGCTTTCCGGTCTGGATAAATACAACAACATCTTCATGATGGCAGATTCCGGAGCCCGTGGTTCTGATAAACAGATTAAACAGTTGGCAGGTATGCGTGGTTTGATGGCTGATACAACCGGTAGAACAATCGAGTTGCCTATCAAATCAAACTTCCGTGAAGGTCTTGAGGTATTGGAGTACTTCATGTCCGCCCATGGAGCTCGAAAAGGTATGTCCGATACTGCGTTACGTACCGCCGATTCCGGTTACTTAACCAGACGTCTGGTAGACGTATCACAGGATCTGATTGTTCGTGAATCTGATTGTTGTGCAGGCACAGGAAGAGAAATCCCTGGTATGTATGTCAAAGCATTCATGGATGGAAAAGAAGAAATCGAAAGTCTTGAAGAGCGTATTACAGGAAGATTCTCCTGTGAGACAATTTGCGATAAAGATGGTAATGTGCTTGTAAAAGCAAACCATATGATTACACCAAAACGTGCTGCAGCAATTATGAGCAAGGGTGTAGATGAGAATGGAGAACCATTAACCAAGGTTAAAATCCGTACGATTCTTACCTGCCGTTCCCACATCGGAGTTTGTGCAAAATGTTACGGAAGCAATATGGCTACCGGTCAGGCGGTACAGGTTGGTGAAGCGGTTGGTATTATCGCAGCTCAGTCTATCGGAGAACCTGGTACACAGCTTACCATGAGAACATTCCACAACGGTGGTGTTGCCGGTGACGATATTACACAGGGTCTTCCTCGTGTCGAGGAGCTGTTTGAGGCAAGAAAGCCTAAGGGACTTGCAATTATCACAGAATTTGGTGGTGTTGCAACCATTAAAGATACCAAGAAGAAACGTGAGATCATTGTAACAAACAATGAAACAGGTGAGACAAAGACTTATCTGATCCCTTACGGTTCCAGAATTAAGATTATGGATGGAGCAGTATTAGAGGCTGGTGATGAGCTGACCGAAGGTTCTGTAAATCCGCACGATATCCTTAAGATTAAGGGCGTACGTGCTGTACAGGATTACCTGATTCAGGAAGTACAGCGTGTATATCGTCTGCAGGGTGTTGAAATTAACGATAAGCATATCGAGGTTATCGTACGTCAGATGTTAAAGAAGATTCGTATTGAAAATAACGGAGATTCTGAGTTCCTGCCAGGAACATTAGTAGATAATCTGGATTACGAAGAGATGAATGAGCAGTTAGAGGAAGAAGGCAAAGAGCCGGCAGAAGGTAAACAGGTATTACTTGGTATTACCAAAGCATCTTTGGCAACCAACTCCT
This sequence comes from uncultured Lachnospiraceae bacterium, assembly GCA_900315735.1. Lineage (GTDB taxonomy): Bacteria > Bacillota > Clostridia > Lachnospirales > Lachnospiraceae > Roseburia_C. The sequence continues at coordinate 24,161 of ONAD01000036.1, forward strand.
TCTTATCAGCAGCATCCTTCCAGGAGACAACTAAGGTTCTGACAGAAGCAGCTATCAAGGGCAAGATTGACCCATTGATTGGTCTGAAAGAGAACGTAATTATCGGTAAGCTGATTCCGGCTGGTACTGGTATGAAGCGTTATCGTAACATCAAGCTGAACACAGATGTAAACGAAGAAGAAGAAATCTCATTTGATGATTTTGACGGATTCGATGAAGCACCTGCAGCAGATGGAATCGAAGAGACAGAAGCAAAAGAAGAAGTAACTGCTTCTACAGAAGAATAATGTAAGGTTCGAAGAACTGATACAAATATAGGAAGGGAAGCTCTGACTTGAAAGGTCAGAACTTCCCTTTCGAATTTACGCGAGTAGCGAGAAAAAACGCATGCTTGCATGCAGATTTTCGGGTTTTATACAGGTGGTAGAATAAATGAGGAAAATCCAATGAAAGTAATCGTAGCAATTGATTCGCTGAAAGGCAGCTTAAGCTCCTTGGAGGCAGGAAAAGCAGTAGAAGAAGGCATTAAAAAAGCAATACCGACAGCAGAAGTTATGATAAAGCCGGTCGCAGACGGTGGAGAAGGAACAGTAACAGCTCTGACTACCGGATTGCAGGGCAGTCTGGAAAAGGTACCGGTAACAGGACCCCTTGGGCAGGAGGTTGAGGCAGCATATGGCATCCTGCCGGATAAAACAGCAGTCATTGAAATGGCAGAAGCTGCAGGATTGCCGTTGGTGCCAGCAGATAAACGAAATCCAATGGAAACCACTACTTACGGTGTGGGAGAACTGATAAGCCATGCCATGGATAGAGGCTGCCGTAAGTTTATCGTTGGAATTGGCGGCAGTGCCACCAATGATGGCGGAGTTGGAATGCTGCAGGCTTTGGGTTGCCATTTTTATAAAAAGGATGGAACAGAAGTAAGCTTTGGTGCAAAAGAACTGAATGACCTGGAAAAGATAGATACGGAAGTCTTGGATAAGCGGCTGAAAGAATGTACCTTTGAAATAGTCTGTGATGTAACCAATCCATTGTGCGGCACAACAGGAGCCAGTGCTGTGTTTGCACCACAAAAGGGCGCAGATGAGGCTATGGTACTAAAACTGGATGCGGCATTATCTCATTTTGCGGATGTGACGGATAAGGCTTTAAGCGTAGACAACCGGAACATGCCGGGAGCAGGAGCGGCAGGTGGACTGGGATTTGCATTTGCATCCTATCTGGGTGGCAATTTACGTCCGGGCGTAGAAATTGTATTAGATGCGGTATTGCCGGAAGAAGAATTAAGTGAAGCCGATATCGTAGTGACCGGAGAAGGAAGATTTGATGGACAGACTGCCATGGGAAAAGCACCGGTTGGAATTGCAAAACGGGCAAAAGGAAAGGGCTGCATGGTACTGGTATTTGCCGGCAGCATTGAGCCGCAGGGAGTTCGGAAAGTGCAGGATGAAATGCAGCTTATCGATGGTGCGTTTCCAATTTTACCGGGTGTGATGACATTAGAAGAAGCCATGCAGGAACCAGTGGCATATAAGAATATGAGCTATACGGCAGAGCAGGTATTCCGGCTGATTGGGAACTGTTATATAAAATAATTTCTATGCCAGCCCTTCGTACCCTAGTTCATAGAGCAGCTCATTGGCATCGGAAAGAGCACAGTTTCTTTGCAGGCAGAAAATAATCGCACTGTCCCGCTCCATACGGGCATAGAGAATCGGATAGCCGGTAGCTTTTAAAAGCTGCTGCACTTCCGTAAAGGATAGGCCCATGGCAAAGCAGAGGGCGAGCACTTTGTCACGGGAAGGACGTTTGCGCCCATCAAAAATCTGATAACAGTAAGTACGGTCAAGACCGCTTTTTCGGATGAGAGAAGGCAGGTCTTGATTTTTTGCCTGAATCAATCGGTTCAGATAATCCGAAAGTGAGACCTCGATCAGCTCAGCTTCCTCCTGCTCTGCATAGTTGGAGAAAGCAGGTGCGTTTTTCAAAATATCTAAAAGTTCCTGGGTTGATTTTTTCATTTGGCGAATCCTCTCATTTCTGCTATAGTGATATTGATTATCATAGAATTGTGGGAATGAAAATTCAAGTAGAAAAGGAAAAAGTGATAACAAATGAGTGAAAAATTATATCAGGATTTTCAGCGGCAGAGGCAGATACCTCTTACGATACTGGGCGGTCAGCCACCTTATCAAACCCAGTTAATACAGGATACTGTCACAGGAAAGATTCTGGTTCAAAAAGCAATACAAAAAGACAGTATTCCGGTTTACCGGAAACTGCAGCAATTAGAAAGTCCACATCTTGCCAGGATTATAAGCTGTGAAGAGCAGCAGGACATCGGCATGGTAACAGAAGAATATATCAGCGGTGAGACACTGGATGAGAAGCTGCACCGGCAGGGCGTTATGCCGCCGGAGCTTGTAAAATATTATATCCGACAGTTACTGGAAGCATTGGAGCAGATTCATGCACAGGGAATCGTACACCGTGATATTTCTCCGAAAAATGTTCTCATTTCTACGGATGGAGTTGTAAAATTACTGGATTTTGATATTGCAAGGAGACGTAAGCGAAATCAGAATGCAGACACGACAATTCTTGGAACCGTAGGATTTGCATCTCCGGAGCAGTATGGCTTCCTTCAGACAGATGTAACCGCAGATATTTATGCACTGGGCGTTCTTATGAATGTGATGCTGGAGGGGACGTTGCCGAATGTGCATCTGACTGCCCGGAAACCATTTTGCAATGTGATAAAAAGATGTATAGAGATTGACCCGCAGAACCGCTATCAGAATGCAGGAGAACTTCGGGATGCATTGAAAATAGAGAATCCGGACGCTGTAAAAAAGAAAACGATTCTTCCGGGATTCCGGACCGGAGTTGTCTGGAAAGAGATAGTGGCAGTGTTTGTTTATCTGTTTCTGATTGTGGGAAGCATACAGTTTCTGATGCAGTATGGCAAGACTCCATTGACTTTTTGCCTGGAAGCAATTGCAGTATTTATCTATGCATGGGTATCCTGCGGGGTTGGGTTTAATTTTCTTTTATGGGATACTAAAGTGCCGGGAATCCGTTCGTTGCAGAAACCGGTACGGATTATAATCCGGATTATACTGGCACTTACCATCTTTTATTTTGGCATGAAGCTGGAAAACTATGTAAAAATAACATTACTTGGTCTGCCACACAGCTAAAAATGTATGCTGCCGGCATACCACAAAACCTTCCGACTCGTATATGATGATTTCATACTTAAGAAATATAAGAAACCGGGAGGCATAAAAATGGAAAAAGTAAAGAAACCGATTTATAAGAAATGGTGGTTCTGGGTAATTATTGTTGTGGTCGTATTTGCAATTGCAGCAGGCAGTGGCGGAAGTGACAAGAAGAATTCAGATAAGAATTCTGTTGCCGGCACAGAGCAGGCAGACAGCAAAGATGCAAAGACAAAGGATTCTGATGCAAAAGACGCAGAGCCGGAAGAAGATTTGTCAGCTATTGAAACAGAATATACCCTTGGCGCAGGTTATTATACTGCAGGTATTGATTTGCCGGTGGGTAAATGCAATCTTACTGCAGTCAGCGGAGATGGAAATATAAGCAGTTCCAATCTTTTGAATGGTGGAGTTAATGAGATGTTCGGCGTGGATGATGGAAATGGTCTGTATGAATCATCCTTTAACGGACTTAAGATGAAAGAGAATGTAGTATTTCATATTTCCGGAGATGTAGTCGTGCAGGTCAGCTATACAGAAGTAACCGGCGGCATGACCGGAAGAGAATATGATGAGTCACAGGCAGTGGAATTAGGAAGTGGAAACTATACCGCAGGAACTGATTTCCCGGCAGGAACTTATACAGTGACAGCAGTGGATGGAAGCGGAAATGTCAGTTCAACGAATCTGTTTGATGGTGGAATGAATGAAATGTTTGGAGTGGATGACGGAAATGGTCTTTACACTTCTGAAGTGAAAAATGTGGAATTCGGTGACGGCGTAGACTTAAAGGTAAGCGGTGTGAATATCCGTCTGGTGCCGGTAAAGGAATAAACATTTCTAAAATAAAGAAAAAAGCACAACAGGATTTGCCTGGGGAGGGCAAGACTGCTGTGCTTTTTTGTGCTTGTGGAAAGTTATAAAAAGTTATATAATAAATAGAAAGTTATAAAAGGTTATAAAAACTTATAAAAGAAACAAAAAGTTATAAATAGTTATAAAAACTTATAAAAAGAGGAGAGCGGAAAATGAATAATCCATTTACACTGTCTTTTGGGAAAAAACCATTACAATATATATCGCGTATTGCGCAGACGAATGAAGTAATCCAGAATTTTGATGCGGAAATACCGTCAAATCAGATATATATGATAACCGGAGTGCGAGGCTCGGGCAAGACTGTTATGATGACAAGCATTGCAGCAGAAATGAAAAAGAGGGAAAACTGGATTGTAGTTGAGTTGAATCCGATGAGAGACCTGCTGAAAAGTCTGGCAGCAAAATTATATAGTATTCCTCAGATGCATGAGCGTTTTTTGAAAGCAAAATTAGATTTTTCCGCATTTGGTTTGGGAGTATCCATTGAGGAAGCACCACCAATTACAGATATTGAAGATGTGCTTATGCATATGTTGGAGCAGATAAAACAGGCGGGCAAGCGTTTGCTGATTACAATTGATGAAGTGGTGAATGAAGAAGAGATAAGAATATTTGCAAGTTCTTTTCAGATTTTTATCAGAGAAGATTATCCGATTTATTTGTTGATGACAGGTCCGTATGAAAATATATATGAATTGCAGAACAACAAAGCACTTACATTTCTGTATCGTGCACCAAAATTAATTTTGGAACCATTAAATTATACGGCAATCAGAAAGAGCTATATGGACATATTTTCCATAGAAGCAGCACAGGCGGAGAAAATGACAGCGCTTACTAAAGGCTATCCGTTTGCGTTTCAGGTGTTGGGTTACCTGTATTGGGAAAATAGAAAATTGCATTCTATAGAAGAAATTCTGCCGGAGTATGATCAGTATCTGGATGAATATGTATACAGTAAAATCTGGTCAGAATTATCTGAGTTGGACAAAAAAATATTGCTGGAAATGGCGGTCAGTGGAGAAGACAGAGTAAAAAATATCCGGGAGAATCTGCAAATGGACTCCGGAAAATTTGCAGTATATCGGGAACGCCTGAAAAGAAAAGGTGTTGTGGATACCAGAGAATATGGCAAAATGCACATGGCATTGCCACGATTTGAAGAATATGTAAAAACACAGATTATCTAAAAAGGAGTACTCAAAATGACAATTCGTACCGCACAGATGGAAGATATTGATGCAATTACAGCAGTGGAGACAGAATGTTTTCCACCGGCAGAAGCAGCAACAAAAGAAGAATTCGCAGAACGTTTAAAATATTATAAAGACCAGTTCTGGCTGATGTTCGATGAGGAACGTCTGGTGGCATTTGTAGATGGCATGGTGACCAGTCAGAAAGACCTTACGGATGAAATGTATGAAAAAGCAGAACTGCATGAGGAGCAGGGGGACTGGCAGATGATTTTCGGTGTGAATACCATTCCGGCATACCGAAGACGAGGCCTGGCAGAGCAGCTACTAAAAAGAGCTATTGCAGATGCAAAAACCCAGGGAAGAAAAGGGCTGGTGCTTACCTGCAAGGATAAGCTGATACATTACTATGCGAAATTTGGATTTGAAAATGAAGGCGTATCAGAATCTACCCATGGAGATGTGGCGTGGAACCAGATGCGGCTGACTTTTTGAAAATGAAATATCTAATAAAAACGAAATGAGGCAGAATTTTGAAATATAAAAAAGTAGTAAAAGGAAGCTTTGTGGACCGCCCCAATCGCTTTATTGCCCATGTTAAGATTAACGGTGAGATTCAGACGGTACATGTAAAGAATACCGGGCGGTACCGGGAGCTGCTGCTTCCGGATGCAGAAGTTTATCTGGAAGTGTCGGACAATCCGGCACGAAAGACAGCCTATGATTTGATTGCGGTATATAAAGAAAATTTGGGCTTAATAAATATGGACAGTCAGGCACCGAATAAGGTGGCAAAGGAATGGCTTGAAACACAGAATTATGATGTGGTGAAACCGGAATATAAATATGGAAATTCCAGAATTGATTTCTATATGAAGAAAGGGCAGCAGGAATATCTGATGGAAGTAAAAGGCTGTACCTTGGAGCGGCAGGGCATCGGTTATTTTCCCGATGCGCCGACAGAACGTGGCGTAAAGCATTTGCACGAATTAATTGGAGCAAGAAAAGCTGGTTATGAATGCGCAGTAGCATTTGTAATTCAAATGGAAGGCGTGAAGGAAGTCCGGGCAAATGAAGAGACGCATCCGGAGTTTAAAGATGCTTTAGAAGAAGCGAGGGCAGCAGGCGTAAAGGTATTGTTCCTGATGTGCAAGGTAGAAAAGGACAGCCTCAGAGTAGTGGAGCAGCGGGAGTAAGAAACGTGGTACAAAGAAAAAGCTGCATGAAAATATGGAGGAGATTCGATGATGAGCAAATGGACGGAAGTGGCAATTCGGATTCAAGGCATTGCCCAGGCAGGACTTGCTTATAGCGAAAATGAATATGACCGTGAGCGGTATGAAGAGCTTCGAAGGATTGCTGCGGAAATGATTTCCTACGAGACGGAGATGCCGATTGAAAAAGTAACGGCATTTTTCTGCAATGAAACAGGATATCAGACTCCAAAGGTTGACACCCGGGCGGCAGTATTTGAAGATGGAAAAATTCTTCTGGTGCATGAGAAAAACGGCACCTGGTCATTGCCGGGCGGCTGGTGCGATGTGGACCAGTCGGTAGCATCGAATGTAATAAAAGAGACAAGGGAAGAAGCAGGACTTTTGGTGACAGCAGATAAACTGATAGCAGTCCAGGACTGGCGGAAACACAATAAGTGCAATCTGCCATATGGTGTGGTGAAAATATTTGTCCTGTGCACTCCTGAGGGTGGAAGCTTCCATGAGAATATAGAGACAACAGAGACGTGTTATTTTGGACGAAGCGAACTGCCGGCACAGCTTGCCGTGGAGAAAACCACAGCAGAACAGATACAGATGTGCTTTGATGCATATGAAAGCAAAGACTGGCAGACACAATTTGATTAATTATTATTAGATGAAACAGATATATCATCAGGTTTGACGGAAAAAGCAGCAAGGAGGACAAAATAGATGGATTGCAAAGAAGTAAGAGTGGATATGCGGATTCCAAATCCAAAAGACCATGAAGAAAATGTAAGGACAGCACAGGTGATGTTCAAACTGAATCAGACAATGCCTTATACGGAAGAGTATCAGACACTTTTGAAAGAACTTTTTGGAGATAATCTTGGAGAGGGCAGTTATGTGGCGGCACCACTTAGTGGTGCCTGTGTCAGCAGAATGAAAATAGGAAAAGGAGTATTTATCAATTCCGGGTTACTAGCAATGGCGCGAGGTGGAATTACCATAGAGGATGGCGCACAGATTGCTGCTAATGTCCAGCTGATTTCCAATAATCATGACCCTTATGACCTTTCTGTACTGACCTGTAAGCCGGTACTGATTAAAAAGGCAGCATGGATTGGTGCAGGTGCAAGCATTTTGCCGGGAGTCAGTATCGGAAAGCATGCCATTGTCGGAGCTGCGTCCGTAGTAACCAAAGATGTGCCGGATTATGCGGTGGCAGTAGGAAATCCTGCCCGGGTAATCAAATACTTAGACGCAGACCGGTTTGATGATTAGAGGAAAAGTATGAAACTTAGAAACGTTTTGATTGTAGTAAAGGATATGGAAAAGGCGAAAAAATTTTACCATGATTTGTTTGGACTGGACGTAATCCTTGACAATGATGGAACTGTCATACTGACAGAGGGGCTGGTGCTCCAGCAGTATGATATCTGGAAACAGTTTTTACAGAAGGATATTATCCCGGAAAATAATTCCAGTGAACTGTATTTTGAAGATGAGGATGTGGAAGCATTTGCAGAAAAACTGGAAAGGCTTTATCCGTCCACTCATTATGTCAACCGATTGATGACGTATAACCGGGGACAGAAGGTGGTACGCTTCTATGATTTGGATGGAAATCTGATAGAGGTAAGGGAGCCGGTGAGGTTGGAAGGAAAGATTTAGCCAGCGAGCCAGAGAACTTCGATTCCGCTGCGCTTCATCTCAGTCGTGGCTGTCGCCACATCAAAAAGAAAGCTTTCAGCCGTTATCAAATAAATTTGAACAGCTGAAAGCCCAATGTCATTAAGTTAAGATGATGAATTAAGATCTCAGTATCAGAAATAATACTGGGGTCTTTTTATTTTGTAATAAATACTTGACACAAAAACAA
>ONAD01000001.1 GCA_900315735.1 uncultured Lachnospiraceae bacterium
TAAACTAATTATACCATAAATGCCGAGCTTTTCGAAGCTCGGCATTTTGTGTTGGATATATAAAATGAGCTGCCGCACGTTAATGCGACAGCCCCTTTTCTTATATTTCTTATGCACGAAAACCGTAGTCAGTATACATTTCTTCGCAGTATTTGCAACGATAGGTTTCTTCCTTTTCATCTGTAAGCAGGAAAATCTGGTCTAATTCCTGTTCGATAGAAGTGATGCATCGTGGGTTCTTGCAACGGATAACATTTTTGACCTGCTTTGGAAGATGCAGTTCTTTCTTCTCAACGATTTTATCGCCTTTGATAATATTTACGGTAATATTGTGGTCGATAAAACCTAAGATGTCTAAGTCTAAGGCATCAATCGGGCACTCTACTTTGATGATGTCCTTTTTTCCCATTTTATTGCTTTTGGCATTTTTGATAATAGCAACGGTACAGTCTAACTTGTCCAGCTTTAAATTATGATAGATAGAAAGGCTCATGCCGGCTTTGATATGGTCGAGAACGAAGCCTTCGCGAATTCCACTGATATTTAACATATGATTACCTCCATTTTAATAGTGTAAGAATCAGAGCCATTCGTACATAGACACCGTACTGTGCCTGACGGAAATAAGCAGCTCGTGGGTCATCATCGACTTCTACGGATATTTCATTGACACGCGGAAGTGGATGGAGGACGTACATATCGTCTTTGGCAAGCTTCATCTTTTTCTTATCCAATATGTAATAGTTTTTCAAACGTACATAATCTTCTTCGTTGAAGAAACGTTCCTTCTGCACTCTGGTCATGTAAAGAATATCAAGTTTGGGCATTGCATCATCCAGTCTTGTTACTTCTTCAAATGGGATATTATTTTTAACCAGAACGTCTTCGCGGATATAGTCCGGAATTTTAAGCTCTTCCGGAGAAATAAGAACGAAGCGGATACCCGGATAACGAATCAGTGCATTAATCAGAGAGTGAACGGTCCGACCAAATTTCAAATCACCGCATAAACCAATCGTCATATTGTCTAATTTTCCTTTTAAAGAACGAATTGTTAATAAATCAGTTAATGTCTGGGTTGGATGTTGATGACCGCCATCACCGGCGTTGATTACTGGAATAGAAGATTTCTGGGAAGCTACGAGAGGTGCACCTTCCTTTGGATGACGCATAGCACATATATCTGCGTAACAGGAAATGATTCGGATAGTATCGGAAACACTTTCGCCTTTTGCTGCGGATGAACTGTCTGCGCTGGCAAAACCAAGAACAGAACCACCAAGGTTCAACATGGCAGCTTCAAAACTAAGACGGGTACGGGTACTTGGTTCATAGAAACAGGTTGCAAGTTTCATACCGTCACAGGCATGTGCATATTTTTGTGGATTTTTTTCGATATCACCTGCTAAATCCAGCAGTTGATCCAGCTCCTCTACGGATAAATCGAGGGGACTCATTAAGTGTCGCATAAGATTCCTCCTGTATGATGTTTTAGTAATGTCGTCTAGGCATTTTTACTATCATATAATAATAAAATATAAAATTCAAGGTAAAATATAAAGACGCAATATTCTGAAATTTGAAAAATTTTTCAGTATATGATAAAGTAGGGTATCATAAGGTAATGAAAAGAGAAGGAGAGCAAAAATGATTGAGGAAAAAAATGACATGCAGATGGACTTTGATGAGGATGCCCAGTACACAGAACGTAAGAGAATACTCTTTTTCGGACTGCCATGGACATTTACCAAATACATCATCAAACCAAGTGTAATTACAGTAGACGCAGGTTTATTAAAAATTGAAGAAAATGACTGCTATATGTATAAGGTACAGGATGTAAAATTAACAGCAACTTTAATGGAGCGGATTTTCGGACTTGGAACTGTAATCTGTTATACCGGAGATGTTACCACACCGGAACTTCGGCTGACCCATATCAAGCATTCCAAGGAAGTAAAAAATTACATCTTAAAAGCATCAGAAGTGGCAAGAATGAAACGTCGTACTTTAAATACCTTAGACATCGGAGCAGGCGTAGACATTGACGATTTAGATTCATAAGCACTGCAAAGCATTGCTGGAGACCAGCCATCGCACGGACTTTAAAAAGAAGTTCCATGCGATGCTGTTTTATAACGGAAAGTAACTTTAAGATTTTTTCCGGGGAACGGTAACCCGTTCAAATAGGAGTCCTGCCATCATCCAAAGAGGCGCATAGTCTAAGCGGATGACACCGTTGATATTGGTTTTGGCATTGCTGTAGTCCCAGGGACAGATGCCTTTTTTCTTTAAGAAGCTTCCGGTCAGATACTCGCAGACAAAGATACCGGCAGAGTAAATGGAGCCCCTAAGAAGGGCAGGCAGCTTTCGAATGTGCTTATAAACCGGCGGAATAATTGCCGCCATACCATAAATCGGGAACATCCAGATAGAAGTATGTCCCGTCAGTTTAAAATTGTTATTGCGGATAGAATCAAGGGAGGTGAAGATAATTTCCATGCACCAGCCCGTGAGTCCGCATATCATAAAATTATTCTTCATCATAAGAAAAGTATCTCCTTTGAATTTAGAAAAATACTATGAAATTGCGAAACAGGGATGGAATGTGACTGGTAATTTTTGCGTGTAAAATAACTGGGTGTTCACGAAAGGACGAATGCATGATAAGACCTGTTAGAAGCACTTGGAAATCTGTATAAAAACAGGCAACGCTGACACATGGATGTGGCAGCGAAGCGCATATGAACATGGATGTGAATTTGCGCTGGTTGCCGGAACAAATCATAACAATATCAGAATTCTTAGTGCTTCTTGCAGGTCATTATGTTGTATTCGGATTTTGCGAACAGCCAGTTATTTCGGCTACACAATAAATACATTTCCAACATCTCCCCACTTCGTAATTTCATAAAATATCTGTAAGAAATTATGAAATCTTTCATAAATAAAAAGTGGAAAACTTGTAAAAACCCACCCGGTAGCATATAATGATAAAAGTGTATTTTTAAGGATACGTCTATGGCATATCTTAAGGATTTACTAAAGCAGGTTACATATATATGTACACGGGGAACGATGGATCGTAAGGTGACACATATCTGCCATGATTCCAGACAGGTGGTCAGAGGAAGCATGTTTATCTGCCTTGCGGGAAGCAGGGAAGACGGGCATGATTATCTTGCGCAGGCAATTCGTAAAGGTGCAGCAGTTTGTGTAGTATCAAAGCATGTCTGGGTGGAAGGTGATGTGACAGTCATCCGGGTACGCAATACTAGCGAAGCCATGGCATGGATAGCCAGAAATTATTATGGCGCACCGGCAGAAGCCATGCAGATGATAGGAATTACCGGAACAAAAGGAAAGACCACGACTGCCTGTATGCTGTATCAGATGTTAAAGGAAGCCGGGGTAAAATGCGGACTGATCGGAACTCTTGGCATACGAAGAAGCGATGGATTAAAAAAGCCAAGCAGCAATACCACACCGGATGCTCTTGTATTGCAGAAGGAGCTGCGGGAAATGGCGGATGCCGGATGCAGTTGTTGTGTGATGGAAGTATCCTCCCAGGGACTGAAGCATTACCGGGTGGAAGGAATCACCTTTGCCATTGGAATTTATACTAATCTGTCCATGGACCATATCGGACCGGGGGAGCATCGGAGTTTTCGGGAGTATGCCTGCTGTAAAAAACGGCTTTTTGAGCGTAGCCGGATGATTTGTATCAATGCAGATGATAAATATCATGGTTTTATGACAGCGAATCTTGAGGCTCCGGTTTATACTTATGGAATCGAACAACCCTGCGATGTAAAAGCGGAGCATATCGTATATGAAAGAAGCAGTCGTGGATTAAATGTCACATATCAGACAACCGGGTGGATAAAGGATGAAATCGTATTAAAAATGCCCGGAACTGCCAATGTATATAATTCCCTTGCTGCCATGGAAGCAGCACATCTCCTTGGAATTTCCCCGGAGACGATAAGGAAAACTTTAAGAAACGTTTCCGTAAAGGGAAGAATTGAAGAAGTAAGAATTTCAGATAAATTTGATGTAGTGATTGATTATGCCCATAATGCGGCAAGCTTGGAGTCTCTGATAAAGACATTGCGGCAATATCAGCCGAAGCGTCTGGTATTATTATTTGGCTGTGGCGGAAACCGTTCCCCGCTGCGGAGGTTTCAGATGGGTGAGACGGCAGGAAGACTTTCGGATATCACGATATTGACCTCAGATAATCCAAGATATGAAAAGCCGGAAGCAATCATTTCTGATATTGAACAGGGAATGAAAAAGACTGCTGGAAAATATAAAATCATACCGGACAGACGGGAAGCCATTTCCTATGCTATTTCTAAGGCACAAGAGGGTGATTTGATTGTGGTGGCAGGAAAAGGGCATGAAGAGTATCAGGAGATAGAAGGACATTTTTATCCGATGAACGAACGTGAAATGATAGAGAACAGTATATGAGGTGAATGTATGGCAAAATATGCCAATATCATAATCGATATTTCTCATGAAAAATTAGATAAAACCTTTCAGTATCGGATTCCACCGGAAATGAAGGATGAGATAACGGAAGGAATGCAGGTCATTGTTCCTTTTGGAAGCCGGACGATAAAGGGCTATGTGTTAGAACTGACAGATAAAGCAGCATTTGACACGGCAAAATTAAAGGACATTAAAGCAGTTGATAACAATGCCATGCAGATTGAATCACAGTTCATTGCCTTAGCGGCGTGGATGCGTAAGAATTATGGCGGAACCATGAATCAGGCATTAAAGACAGTGATTCCGATTAAAGAGAAAGCTAAGGAAAAAAAGAGCCGTCTGGTGCGTCTTGTACTTCCTTTTAACGAGGCGGCAAGCCTTTTGGAAGAGCTGAAAAGAAAACACAGAACTGCCCGGGCAAGATTGTTAGAAGCACTGTTAGAAGAAACTGTCTTAAGTTATGATGTAATAACCAAAAAGCTTCATATTACGGCAGATGTTATCAAAGCAATGGTGCAGCAGGGCGTCATAACTGTAGAAGAAGTGCGGACCTACCGCAATCCTGTGCGGACGCAGGAGATGGGAGCTTATACCCTGACCTTAAATGAGATGCAGCAAAAAGTTGTGGATGCAGTGATAGAAAATGCCAGAACAGAAAAGAAACCATGCCTCATTCACGGAGTAACCGGAAGCGGTAAGACGGAAGTCTATATGGAGCTGATTGCAGAAGCAGCCGGCAGGGGAAAGCAGTCCATCGTATTAATTCCGGAGATTGCATTGACCTATCAGACCGTGATGCGTTTTTACCATCGGTTTGGCGACCGGGTTTCCATCATGAATTCGAAGCTGTCACCGGGAGAGCGTTCCGACCAGTTTGAACGGGCAAAAAAGGGTGAAATTGATGTTATGATTGGACCACGGTCAGCTTTGTTCACACCTTTTTCAAATCTTGGGTATATTATAATAGATGAAGAGCATGAAGGTACCTATAAAAGTGAGACCATACCAAGGTATCATGCAAGGGAAACAGCGATAGAGCGGGCGAGAATGTCCGGTGCCACCGTAATCTTAGGCTCGGCAACTCCTTCCATAGAAAGCTTTTATCATGCGAAAAAAGGAGATTATTTACTCCTTACCATGGATAAGCGGGTGAAGGAAAAGCCACTGCCGGAATGTGAAATTGTGGACTTAAGAGAAGAACTAAAGGCAAGAAATTTTTCTATTTTAAGCAGAAGCCTTCATGAAAAAATAGAGCAGCGGTTGTTGCGGAAAGAGCAGACCATGCTATTTATTAACCGCAGGGGAATGGCAGGCTTTGTATCCTGCCGTGCCTGTGGTCATGTAATGAAATGTCCCCACTGCGATGTGTCATTGCATGCACATAATAATGGAAAACTGATATGTCACTATTGTGGTTATGAGCAAAGTCATGTTAAGATATGTCCGAGCTGTGGCTCAAAATATATCAGCGGTTTTAAAGCCGGAACCCAGAAAATAGAGGAACTGGTAAAAAAAGAATTTCCAAAGGCAAGGATTCTTCGGATGGATTTTGATACCACAAGAAGCAAAGACAGCTACGAGAAAATCCTCTCCGCATTTGCCAATCAGGAAGCGGATATCCTGATTGGAACCCAGATGATTGTCAAAGGACATGATTTTCCAAATGTAACATTGGTAGGAGTGCTGGCGGCAGATTTATCCCTTTATGTATCCGATTATCATGCAGCAGAGCGGACATTTCAGCTTCTGACCCAGGCAGCCGGAAGAGCAGGAAGAGGCGATAAGCCGGGCGAGGTCGTTATCCAGACTTACAATCCGGAGCACTACAGCGTTATCTGTGCAAAGAATCAGGATTATAACCAGTTCTATGAAGAAGAAATCTTCTACCGGCAGGCAATGCGTTATCCGCCGGTATGGCATATGTTGGTTGTACTTTGTGCATCGAAAGAAGAAGCAGAAGCCTATGCATGTGCAAAAGCGATTGCAGATACCATAGAAGGCGCGCAGGCTGATAAGAAGCTTCAGATGATTGGACCTGCGGATGCAGCAGTAGCCAAAGTAAATGATATTTATAAAAAAGTACTTTATTTCAAACACCCGGATTATGGTGTGTTAATTCAGATAAAAGATAAAGTAGAACAGTTTATGGAAGAAAAACAGGGAGTAAAAAATGTATCGGTGCAATTTGATTTTGACCCGGTAAATGGCTTTTAGAGAAAGGAATTTAAGGAGGAAGTAAAAATGGCATTAAGACAGATTCGGACCGTAGGAGATCCGGTATTAACAAAGACTTGTAAAGAAATTAAAGAGATAACACCAAAGATTTTGGAACTGGCAGATGATATGTTAGAGACCATGTATGAAGCCAATGGTGTGGGACTTGCAGCACCGCAGGTTGGAATCTTAAAGAGAATGGTAGTTATTGATATCGGAGATGGCCCGATTCTTATGATTAATCCTGAGATTATCGAGACTTCCGGAACCCAGACCGGAGATGAGGGCTGCTTAAGTCTTCCGGGCAAGGCAGGAACAGTTACAAGACCAAATTATGTAAAAGCCCGTGCATTTAATGAAGATGGTGATGAATATGAGATTGAAGGAACAGAGCTTTTAGCAAGAGCAATCTGTCATGAATTAGACCATCTGGACGGACATATGTATACCGAAAAAGTAGAGGGCGAGCTTCATGACGTAGTCTATGAGGAGGGCTAGAAATGAAAGTAATATTTATGGGAACACCGGATTTTGCGGTGGGTACATTAGAGGCAATTGTGGCAGCAGGCCATGAAGTAGTGCTTGCAGTAACACAGCCGGATAAGCCAAAGGGAAGAGGAAAGAGCATGCAGTATCCTCCGGTAAAGGAAGCTGCCATTGCCCATGATATCGAAGTATATCAGCCGGAGCGGGTACGCCGCCTGGAATGCATAGAATATCTGGCAAAATATCAGCCGGATATCATTGTGGTAGCAGCCTTTGGACAGATACTTCCAAAAGAAATCTTAGAGATGCCAAAATATGGATGTATCAATGTTCATGCATCCCTGCTTCCAAAATACCGTGGCGCAGCACCAATCCAGTGGGCAGTAATCAATGGAGAAAAGACTTCCGGCGTAACCATTATGCGTATGGATGAAGGATTGGATACCGGAGATATGATAGCATCTGTAATTGTGGAATTGGATGCACAGGAGACCGGTGGCAGTCTTTTTGATAAATTGCAGGATGCCGGGGCACAATTATGTGTAGAAACCATGAAATCTATTGAAGATGGTACAGCAGTGTATACACCACAGGATAATGAGATTGCAACGCATACCAAAATGATTCAGAAATCATTGGGAAAGATTAACTGGTCTTTATCTGCAACGCAGATAGAGCGGCTGATTCGTGGACTGAATCCATGGCCGAGTGCCTATACTTATCTTTCCGGTAAGACATTGAAAATCTGGAAGGCAACGGTACATCCGGGTAATACGGATGCAGCACCGGGAACAGTGGTAAAGGCAGACAAACAGAGCCTTGTCATACAGACAGGCGTTGACCGCCTTTCTCTGGAAGAGGTGCAGTTAGAAGGTAAAAAACGTATGTCGGTTGCTGATTTCTTACGTGGTTTTGCAATCGAAAATGGAACGGTACTGGGAACAAAACAGCAGTAAAAAGGAGGAATTCATATGCCATATTATTATTGGTGGGACCCGACTTATTTCTTAGTAATTATTGGTGCAGTAATCTGCCTTCTGGCATCTGCCCATGTAAACAATACGTTTAAAAAATATGCAAGATACCGCAGTATGTCCGGAATGACAGGTGCACAGGCGGCACAGAGAATCTTAAATGCAGCAGGTATTTATGATGTGGAAATCCGTCATATTTCCGGCAATCTTACCGACCATTACGACCCGAGAAATAAGACATTAAGTCTTTCAGACAGTGTCTATGGTTCGACATCTGTTGCGGCGGTTGGTGTAGCAGCCCATGAATGCGGACATGCCATCCAGCATCAGAAGAATTATGCACCGCTTACCATTCGTGGAGCTATTGTTCCGGTAGCAAATATCGGATCTACCTTGGCATGGCCACTGATTTTGATTGGATTATTTATCAGTAGCCGCAGCGGTCAGGCGTTGATTACAGCCGGAATCATCTGCTTTTCACTGGCAGTATTATTTCAGATTGTAACACTTCCGGTAGAATTTAATGCATCAAGAAGAGCAGTAAGAATCCTTGACGAAACAGGAATCTTAGGAGAGCAGGAGCTGGGTTATACGAGAAAAGTTTTAGGAGCAGCAGCGTTGACCTATGTAGCAGGAGCTGCTTCAGCAATTCTTCAGTTACTGCGTCTGATATTATTATTTGGAGGACGACGGGATGACTGATTCGGTGAACAGCCGGGAACTGGTGCTTGGAATTCTGCTGGCGGTAACAAAGGATGGTATATACAGCCATGTGGCGATTTCTGATGTACTGACAAAATATCAGTATCTTGAGAAACAGGAGCGCAGCTTTATTACCAGAGTCAGTGAGGGCACATTAGAGCGCATGCTGGAGCTTGATTATATCATCAATCAGTTTTCCAGTGTAAAAGTGAATAAAATGAAGCCGGTGATTCGTTGTATTATCCGGAGTGCTGTCTATGAAATGAAATATATGGACAGCGTTCCGGTGTCGGCTTCCTGTAATGAAGCAGTAAAGCTTGCAAAGAAAAAAGGTTTTGGAAAGCTTTCCGGGTTTGTCAATGGAGTACTTCGGAATATCGGAAGAAATCTTGATAAGATTGTATACCCGGATAAGGAAAAATCTTATAAACAGTATCTATCCATAACCTATTCTATCCCGGAATGGATGATTACACTCTGGGAGAAAAATTATTCCTTAGAGCGAATCGAAAAGATAGCGGAAGCATTTTTACAAGAAGAGCCGTTGACCATAAGATGTAATCTTACAAAGATTACACCGGAAGCATTATTGGAGCGGTTAAAGAATCGAGGCATGGAAGTAACCATAGATGAAAAGCTTCCTTATGCATTGCATGTAAGCGGTGTGGATTATCTTGGCAGCATTCCGGAATTTGCAGAAGGACTCTTTTATGTGCAGGACTTAAGCTCCATGAAGGTGGCAGAGGCGGCAGAGGTAAAAGCAAATGATACTGTCATTGATGTATGCGGAGCACCCGGTGGAAAGAGTATACATATTGCACAGCTGCTTTCCGGCAGTGGAAGGGTCATCACCAGGGATGTCAGTGAGTATAAAGTCTCTTTGATAGAAGAGAATATCAGGCGTCATCAGGTGACCAATATGACAGCCGAGCAGTGGGATGCCCGTGTATCAGATAGAGGCAGTATCGGCAAAGCAGATGTAGTTATTGCTGATTTACCATGTTCCGGACTGGGTGTGCTCCGGAAGAAACCGGACATCAAATACCGGATGCAGCCGGAAGATATCAAGTCACTGATTGCATTACAGCGGGAGATTTTATCCACGGTTCATCAGTATGTGAAGCCGGGCGGCAGAATGATTTACAGCACCTGTACCATTGATGCAGGCGAGAATGAAGAAAATGTTGCATGGTTTATTGCAAATCACAAAGAATTTGAATTGGAAAGCATGGAACAGATTCTGCCGGATGAATTAGGCAGTGACGGATTTTTTATTGCCAGATTAAGGAAACAGAATGTATGATAGAAAAAGTTGATGTAAAATCCTTAAATTTAAAAGAATTAGAAGAATTTCTTATATCTCTTGGAGAGAAGAAATTCCGGGCAAAGCAGATATATGAATGGATGCACATCCATCATGTTACCTCCTTTGATGAGATGACGAATCTTTCGAAGAATTTAAGGGAGACATTAAAAGAAAAAGCAGACCTTGTAGTATTAGAAGAAGAACTGCTACAGATTTCGAAGATTGACGGAACGAGAAAGTACTTATTTGCACTGGAAGATGGGAATATGATAGAAAGTGTGCTGATGAAGTATAAGCATGGAAATTCCGTGTGTGTCTCTTCCCAGGTAGGCTGCCGTATGGGGTGCCGGTTCTGTGCATCGACACTGGACGGACTGGTGCGTAATCTGACGCCGTCGGAAATCCTAGAGCAGATATACCGGATTCAGGAGAGTATCGGAGAACGTATTTCTAATGTGGTAGTCATGGGAAGCGGAGAACCTATGGATAATTATGATAATATCGTAAAATTCATTGAGCTTCTGACCGATGAACACGGACTTCATATCAGCCAGAGAAATCTTACGGTATCTACTTGTGGACTGGTACCGCGGATGAAGCAGCTTGCGGATTTGAAGCTTCAGATTACACTGGCACTTTCCCTGCATGCATCCTCTCAGGAAAAAAGGAAAGAGCTGATGCCGGTTGCCAATAGTTATGAGCTTTCTGAGGTCTTAGATGCCTGCAGATATTATTTTGATAAAACCGGACGAAGAATCACTTTCGAGTACAGTCTGGTGGGTGGTGTCAATGATACGGATGAGGATGCAGAGCGGCTGGTTAAGCTGGTTTCCGGTATGAACTGCCACATCAATCTGATTCCGGTAAATCCTATTAAAGAGCGGGATTATGTGCAGTCAAATCATGAGGAAATCCTCAAATTTAAAAATAAACTTGAAAAAAACGGAATTAATGTTACTATTAGAAGGGAAATGGGCAGAGATATTGATGGTGCCTGTGGACAGTTAAGAAAGAAATTTTTAGAAAGGTAGGTGGACTATCATGAAGACTTTTTCAATTACAGATATCGGACAAAAGCGCAGTTCCAATCAGGACTATGTTTTTTCCTCTGAGCAGCCGATTGGTAATCTGCCAAATCTTTTTATTGTTGCAGATGGAATGGGAGGACATAAAGCGGGAGATTATGCTTCCAGATATACGGTAGAGACATTGGAGAAGCTGATTCGGGAATCGACATTGTCAGAGCCGGCTGCAATTATTGAGTCTGCAGTAAAGCAGGCAAATACCATGCTGTTGGGAGAAGCAAATAACCATGAGGAAATGAAGGGAATGGGAACCACTTTGGTAATTTGTACCATTCATGACAACGTGCTTACAGTTGCCAATGTGGGAGACAGCAGATTATATGTAGTAAATCAGGAAATCAGACAGATTACGAAAGACCATTCGCTGGTAGAAGAAATGGTGCGAATGGGTGAGATGGACAAAGAAACAGCCCGGAATCACCGTGATAAAAATATTATTACAAGGGCAATCGGAGCAGTCCCGGAAGTGGATGTGGATTTCTTTGAAATTAATCTGGATCCGGAAGATGAGATTCTTATGTGTACCGATGGATTAACCAACATGGTAGAGGATGCAGATATCAGAAATATCATGCTCAGTCAGCGTGATATTGCAGAACAAGCAGAAAGACTGGTAAAGACTGCCAATGAAAATGGCGGTAAAGACAACATTACAGTAATTGTAATAAAACCATTTTCGGATGAGGTGAAGATATGTTAACAGAGGGAATGTTTATCGCAGAACGTTATGAAATTATTGGAAAAATAGGCGCAGGCGGAATGTCTGATGTTTATAAGGCAAAGGATCATGTCTTAGGACGTTTTGTAGCAATTAAGGTTTTAAAACAGGAATTCAGTGAAGATGTAAATTTTGTGACAAAGTTCCGTACAGAGGCACAGTCAGCAGCAGGATTAGAGCATCCAAACATCGTAAATATCTATGATGTCGGAAGCGAAAACGGCATGCATTATATTGTCATGGAATATGTGGATGGAATCACATTAAAGACATATATTGAGAAAAAAGGCAAACTGACTTACAAAGAGGCAGTCAGCATTGCCATTCAGGTAGGCAGAGGTATTGAGGCTGCACACAATAAAAATATTGTGCACCGTGATATCAAGCCACAGAATATTATTATTTCCACAGAAGGAAAAGTAAAGGTAACCGATTTTGGAATTGCCCGTGCAGCAACTTCCAATACCATCAATTCTGATGTTATGGGTTCTGTACATTATTCTTCTCCGGAGCAGGCAAGAAACGGTTTCGTAGATGGCAAGAGTGATATTTATTCTCTTGGAATCGTCATGTATGAAATGGTAACCGGAAGAGTTCCTTTTGATGGAGATACTACTGTTGCAGTAGCAATCCAGCATTTACAGGAAGAAATGGTTCCACCAACAGCGTATACACCAGACCTTCCAATCAGCTTAGAGAAGATTATTTTAAAATGTACCCAGAAGAATCCGGACCGCCGTTATGAGAATATGGGCGAGCTGTTGATTGATTTAAAGAAATGTCTGATTAGTCCGAATGAAGACTTTGTTACCATGGTTCCACTTGGCAGCAATGATAAGACCAGAGTCATCGGACAGGATGAATTAGAGCAGATTCGGGAAGGCTCCGGAAAAGTTTCCTATGATGAAGAGGAAGAAGCAGGAGACGAAGAAGAACCGGATGAGGATGAATTAGCAGAGGATGATGAGAAAGAGAATGGAATTCTCAATCCGAAGATGGAAAAAGCAGTTACCATTATGGGAATTGTTGCTGCAGTTATCATCGTAGGAATCGTCATTTGCCTGGTTGGTAATATCCTTGGAATTTTCCGTTTTGGCGGCAGCAAGAAGAAGGATACCGAGACAGAGATTACAACAGAAACCGAAACAGATACCGAAGATAAAATCGAAATGATTGACTTACGTGGTCTTACTTTTGAAGAAGCACAGAAAGAAATCAAAGATAAGAAGCTTGATATCAAGTTAGAAGAAGGCGAGGAGATTTCCTCTGATGATTATGAGGAAGGACAGATTGCCGAGCAGAGTGTGAAGAAGGGTGAATCTGTAAAGGCTGGCGATACCGTTACCGTTCGTATCAGCAGCGGAGCAGGAGATATTCCGATTCCTGACGTAGCCGGATATAAGTCCTCTGAAGCACAGAAGAAATTAGAGGATATGGGCTTTAAGGTAAGCACGGATTATGATTACAGTGATACCGTACAGCAGGATTATGTTATCAAGACCACACCGGATATCGGAACCAATGCAAAGAAGGGTGATACCATTACTTTGATTTTAAGCCGTGGTATTGAAAGCGTGCAGGTACCGGATGTCAGAGGGCACTCAGAAACTGATGCGAAAAACGAATTAACCGGCGCAGGCTTAAATGTTACAACCAAGACCGATTACAGCGATGATGTGGCAGAAGGCCTTGTTATCAGCCAGGATCCGGTAAATGGCAAGTTTGTTGACCGTGGAACAACCGTTACCCTGACCATCAGTTTAGGTAAGAAGACAACATATTATTCTTATAAGAGCGATACATTAGCAGTACCGCAGGATGGCAAGAATTACATTGGCGGAACCGTTACTCTGAAAGGTTCTGACGGAAGTACCCTCTGGACTACAACCTTCGAGGGAACAACACCAGGTTCTGTGAATGTAGATAATATTAAAAATATGAGCAGTGGTACACTTGAGGTTGACTGGACATATGCGAACGAAGATGGCACAACAGGAACCAATGTGGTATCGACCTCTGTAAACTTTACTGAAAAATAAGGATGCACATGCAGGGAAAAATAGTCAAAGGAATTTCCGGATTCTACTACGTTCATGTAGTGGAATCCGGAATTTATGAATGTAAGGCAAAAGGAATATTCCGCCAGCAGAAGATGAAACCGCTGGTGGGAGATGATGTAGAGATTGATATTATTTCAGAAGAGAAGAAGACTGGAAATGTTGCAGCAATTCTTTCGAGAAAAAATGCACTGATTCGTCCGGCAGTTGCCAATGTGGATCAGGCTCTTTTGATTTTCGCAGCGGCAAGTCCCAATCCGAATTTTAATCTTTTAGACCGCTTTCTGGTAATGATGGGACGGCAGGATGTTCCGGTAATCCTTTGTTTTAATAAGTGTGATTTGATTACCGAAGAACAAAAACAGGAGATTGCAGCTATTTATGAAGCAAGCGGCTGTAAGATACTCTTTGTCAGTGCGAAGAAGGAACTGGGACTGAAAGAACTTCAGGAAATATTGGCAGGAAAGACTACAACGGTAGCAGGACCTTCCGGCGTGGGAAAATCTTCACTTATTAATCTTTTAGCACCGGAAGCCTGTATGGAGACCGGTGAAATCAGTAAGAAGATAGAGCGGGGTCGTCATACCACAAGACATGCAGAGCTGATTCAGCTTAAGGAAGACGGTTACATTATGGATACACCGGGATTTAGTTCCTTATATCTTCCGGAAATGGAAAAGGAAGAATTGCAGGATTGTTATCCGGAGTTTGCAGCATTTGAACCGTATTGCAGATTTCAGGGCTGTTCCCATATCAGCGAGCCGGACTGCGGAGTCAAAGAAGCTTTATCAAAAGGAAAGATTCATCCGGTGCGTTATGAAAATTACTGCCAGCTTTATGGAGAATTAAAGGACAGAAAGAAGTACTAAAATAATTAGAGTATCGAAAGAGAAGATATAGAAATTAAGATATCGAAAAACAAGGTACAGTAAAATAAGATACCGAAGAATATTGGATACAGAAAGGAATCAGACGATGAATTGTTTATCCCCATCTATTTTATCAGCAGATTTTAGTAAATTAGGAGAAGAGATTAAGACGGTAGATGAAGCCGGGGCACAGTACATTCATATCGATGTAATGGATGGAAGCTTTGTGCCAAGCATTTCCTTTGGAATGCCGGTAATCCGTTCCATTCGAAAATGCACCGATAAAATATTTGATGTTCATCTGATGATTGATGAGCCAATCCGTTATATTGATGAGCTGGTAGACTGCGGAGCTGATTTGATTACGGTGCATGCAGAAAGCTGTAAGCATTTAGACCGGACCATTGAAGCTATCAAGGAACGTGGCATTATTGCAGGAGTGGCATTAAATCCTGCCACACCATTAACTGCCATTGAGCATATCTTGGAGAAAGTGGACATGGTATTAATCATGACAGTAAATCCGGGCTTTGGCGGACAGAAGCTGATTCCTTATACTATCGATAAAGTGCGTCAGTTAAAGAAAATGGTGCAGGAGCGTCAGCTGAAGCTTGATATTGAAGTAGATGGCGGTGTAAATCTTTCCAATGTTGAGACATTGATGGATGCGGGAGCGAATATCATCGTTGCCGGAAGTGCAGTCTTTGGCGGGGATGCAGAAGAGAATACCAGATGTTTCTTAAATCTCATTAATGGTGGTAAATAAAATGAAAACATTGATTATCAATGGCGGAACCATAGAGGATGCATTTGCATTAAACTATATAGATAAGATAAAACCGGATTGTATCCTAGCGGCAGACCGGGGCATGGAATTCTGTTACCGCAATCAGATAAAACCGGATGTCATATTAGGAGATTATGATTCGGTAGATAAGACCATACTGGAAGTATTTCACCAGCAAAATGGCATTGAGTGGCACCAGTATCAGCCGGAGAAGGATTATACCGATTCTGAAATTGCCATTGGAAAAGCCATGGAGCGGGACAGCAGCGAAATCCATATATTAGGCGGTACCGGTACAAGACTTGACCATGTGTTAGGCAATATACAGCTTCTGATGCAGCCACTGGCAAAAGACATTCCGTGCTTTCTCATAGATTCCCATAACCGGATTCGCCTGTTGAAAGAACGTACAATTCTTCCGAAGAGTCAGCAGTTCGGAAAGTATGTATCTTTACTTCCTCTTACAACAGAAGTAACCGGAGTAACATTGACCGGAATGAAATATCCTCTGGAGGATGCAGCATTTACCAGTGATAATACATTGGGCGTCAGCAATGAAATTGCAGACGATGAAGCGGTGATAGATTTGAAAAATGGAATATTGATTATGATTGAATCGAGAGACTGATTTCTGTAGGACGGAAAGAGGTCTCTTTTTTTGCATCAAACATTTGGAAGAAGCTGGCGGTGGCAGGGTGGCTATGTAGGAATGGGCTTAAAGAAACAGATAACGTTTTTTTTTGTTTAGTAGAATAGCGGCACAGTCTGTCCGATATCAATACATTATAAAGTCTGCTAGGAGCACTTGGAATTTCGTCCAACAACAGGCAACGCTGGCACAGGGAAGTGCCAGCGAGGCGCATTTGAACATGGATGTGAATATGCGCCGGTTGCCGGAACTGATTAAAGATGCTATCGAAATTCTTAGTGCTCCGGCAGGCTTTATGCCTGTATTGGAGCGGATAGCCTGTGCCGCTATTCAGCTAAAATGCAAAGAAAGGTATTTTCTATATCTTGACAAATCAAAAAAATATAGTACAATACAATTCATAGTAAATAAATAGGAAAAGGATGAAAAGAAAATGAACAGAAGAGTAAGAACAAAATTAACAGCACTTGGTCTCGGAGTAACATTAATGTTTACAGCACTGACAGGATGTGGAAATAAGGATGCAAAAGAGACTTTAAGCACAGAGCAGCAGTCCACGACAGAGACAATAGAGAGCACAGAAAGTGTGACAGAAGCAGCAGGAAATGAAGTGACAGAGGGAGCCAGTGAAGAGAATCCGATTACTTTTACCGATGCACTGGGAAGAGATGTAACCGTAACTTCCTATGACCGTGTAGCAGCTATGATTGGAAGCTTTGCAGATGTATGGTTATTAGCCGGTGGTGAACTGGTGGCAACAGCCAATGATTCCTGGGAGTCATTAGACCTTGACTTAGGGGATGATGTGGTAAATCTTGGAAGCATCCAGGAGCCAAATACAGAAGCATTACTTGCTGCACAGCCGGATCTTGTAATTGCAAGTACCAATACCACTTCTAATGTAGAGATGGAAAATATGCTGACAGAAGCAGGTATTACAGTAGCATATTTTGATGTATCTGATTTTGATGCATATCTTCAGATGTTAGACATCTGTACAGATATTACCGGAAGAAAAGATTTGTATGAGAAAAACGGACTTGAAGTTCAGAAACAGATTGAAGAAATCAAGACCAGAGTAGATGACTCTCATCCAAGCGTATTATTTTTACGTGCAGCAGCAAGTGGCGTAAAAGCCAAAGGAAGTGAAGGCAGCGTAGGCGGTGAGCTGTTAAAGGATTTAGGCTGCGTGAATATTGCGGACAGCGACAGCGGATTATTAGACAACTTGAGCCTTGAAGCAATCGTAACTGCAGACCCGGATTACATTTTCGTGACCACACAGGGAAGTGATACGGATGCGGCACTGGAAAATGTGCAGGAAACCTTAATTGACAGCCCGGTATGGAGCAGTCTTACCGCAGTAAAAGAAAATCATTATTATGTACTGGATAAACGGCTTTACAATCTGAAACCGAATGCCCGCTGGGGAGAAGCATATAAAGAGCTGGCAGACATTTTATATCCGGAAAACTAAGACGCAGAATCTTGAGTGAAAGATCAGTAAAATAGCAGGCAATAAAGAGTATGCAATAAAGGAGAAGCGGGATGGGATATTTTCCATTTTTTGTGGAACTGAAAGGAAAAAGAGGACTGATTGTTGGAGGCGGCATTGTGGCAGAACGCAAGGTAAGAAAGCTTCTGCCATATGAACCGGAACTTCTGGTTGTTGCACCGAAGATTGACGATGGAATCCGAAAACTTTTCGAAGAAATAAAAGAGAAAAGGAAAAAGAACGAAGATACGTCAAAACTTATTTTATCCGAGCGAGCTTTTGAAGATACGGATTTGGAAAAAATGGATTTCGTCATTGCGGCAACCTCGGATGAAGCATTGAATACAAGAATTGCAAAGCTTTGTGAAGAGAAGCATATTCTGGTAAATGTTGTAGATGATAAGGAAAAATGTGGATTCCTGTTCCCTTCGCTGATTCGGGAAGGAAAGCTCAGTATCGGTATTTCTACCGAAGGAGCAAGTCCAAGAGTAGCAACTACATTTCGCACCCGGTTAAGTGCAGACATCCCGGAGCGGATGGAAGAAATCTTAGATTATCTTGAAAAGATTCGTCCCTTTGCGAAGGTGGCAATCGAAGATGACAAAAAGAGAGCAGCTTTCCTGATGGAATTGGCGGATGTGTGTATGGAAAAAGGACGTCCCCTGACAGAAGCTGAATGCGAAATTTTTCTGGAAAAATATCAAAGCAAAACTCCAAAAGATGTATTTGTGGATAAAGAAGCACCTTTGGACAGGGAAGTACAATTCGGAAAAGAAACACCTTCGGACGAGAAAACACAATCCGGAAAAGAAGCTTGTCCGGTCAGAAAAATATGTCCCGGAAAAGTGGTTCTGGTGGGAGCCGGCTGTCTGTCCTATGAATACATAACACTGCGCGGCATGCAGGAAATCAGAAAAGCGCAGGTGCTGATATATGATGCCTTAATCGATACAAGGCTTTTGGATTTTTCCATTGAAAACTGTGAGAAAATCTGTGTAGGAAAACGCAGTGGCAGACACAGCATGAAGCAGGAAGAGATTAATGCACTGCTGATAGAGAAAGCAAGAGAAGGCGCGCATGTTGTAAGGTTAAAAGGCGGTGATCCATTTGTCTTTGGCAGAGGAAATGAAGAAGTAGATGCACTGACGGAGGCTGGCATTGAAACAGAAGTAATCCCCGGTATTTCCTCCTGCATTGCAGTGCCGGAGCTTGCCGGAATTCCGGTGACGGAGCGGAAGGTCAGCCGGAGCTTTCATGTAATGACCGGGCATTTTGCCGGAGATGAAGAATCATTAAAAGATGAGATTCATAAAATGGCTGCCATGGATGGAACCTGTGTCTTTCTGATGGGATATACAAGACTTGCGGAGATTGTAAGCGAATTGCAAAACGGCGGTGCCGCGGCAGAGACGCCGGTGGCAGTAATTCATGGAGCTCCCGATGGAAGCAGCCGGGCAGCCTATGGAACACTTCTTACCATCGAAAAAGAAGTGCAGGAGAAACAGATTCCAATGCCGGCAGTGATTGTAGTAGGAGATACCGTCCGTTTACCGGAGTAAGAAAAAGAAAAATTTCAGGACTTTTCGGAAAAATCGAAGTCCTGAAAAAAATTTCTTACATTTCCTATTGACCATATATGAATTATAGGGTATTATGGTAAATAGTTACAGGGAAGGAGAAAAAAGGAAATGGCGAAAATAGCACAATCTCTGACAGAATTAGTTGGTAATACACCAATACTGGAACTGAAAAATTACGAAGAAGCAAAGAATCTTCCGGCACACCTTTTAGCAAAACTTGAGTATTTTAATCCATTGGGCAGCGTAAAAGACCGTGTGGCAGAAGCGATGATAGAACAGGGAATAAAAGACGGACTGATTAATGACAAGACCGTTATTATAGAGCCAACCAGTGGCAATACCGGAATCGGGCTGGCATTTGTATGTGCGGCAAAGAAGCTGCATCTGATTTTAACCATGCCGGATACCATGAGCGTTGAGCGAAGAAAGATTGTAACCGCACTTGGCGCAGAAGTGGTACTGACCCAGGGGCGGCTTGGCATGCGGGGTGCAATTGAGAAAGCAGCCCAGTTAAAAGAAGAATATGGAAATGCATTTATTCCACAGCAGTTTGAAAATCCAGCCAATCCAAGAATCCATGAGCTTACTACCGCAGAAGAAATCTGGCGGGATACGGATGGCAAGATAGATATCTTTGTAGCTTCCGTAGGAACCGGTGGAACACTTACCGGAACAGCAAGAGGATTAAAGGCGAAGAAAGCAGACATTAAGATTGTGGCAGTAGAACCTGCAACTTCCGCGGTTCTTTCCGGAAAAGAACCGGGACCACATAAGATACAGGGAATCGGCGCAGGATTTATTCCGAAGGTTATGGATTTATCACTGGTAGATGAGATTATTCCGGTAGATAATGATGTGGCATTTGATACTACAAGAGAAGTAGCAAAGACTGATGGACTTCTGATTGGAATCTCATCCGGTGCAGTCTTACATGCAGCAGAAGAACTGGCAGGCAGACCGGAGAATAAAGATAAAAATATTGTTATCTTAATGCCGGACAGCGGAGAGCGGTATTTATCCACCTCCTTATTTGAATTATAAAATCAATTAAAACAGAAAGGAAATGTTGGAAGACATGCAGAAGAGCAGAAAACAGCAGGGAAAGAAAACTACATATCGTTACCGCATCACTGCGCTTTTGCTTGCAGCTATGATGTTACTGCTTAGTGGATGTGGCAGACAAAAGAGTGATGTCATTACCATAACCAATGTTTCCTATGACCCGACCAGAGAGTTTTATGAAGCATACAATGATTTGTTTATACAGCATTATGAAGCGGAAACCGGGAAAAAGGTGGAAGTCATCCAGTCTCATGGAGGCTCCGGCATGCAGGCACGTTCTGTAGTGGAAGGCTGTAATGCGGATGTGGTGACACTGGCACTGGCACATGACATTTCACTGATAGAAGATACCGGATTGATTAATGAGGGCTGGATGAATCAGTTCCCGGATGAATCCGCACCATATACTTCAACCATTGTCTTTCTGGTACGAAAGGGAAATGAGAAAAATATCAAAGACTGGGATGACTTGATTCAGCCCGGCGTTGAAGTAATCACACCGGATCCGAAGAGCAGCGGCGGTGCATGCTGGAACTTCCTGGCAGCATTAAGCTATGCGAAGGAAAAAGGTTACAGTGAAGCAGAACAGAAGGAATTCTTAAAAGAACTTTATGCCAACGTTTCCGTGATGGATTCCGGGGCAAGAGGCTCAACAACCACCTTTGTGGAAAATGGAAAAGGCGATGTACTGATTGCATGGGAAAATGAAGCCATGACGGTACTTAAGAATTATCCGGGAGAATATGAACTGATTTCTCCGACAGTCAGTATCTTGGCACAGCCCAGTGTAGCAGTGGTAGATGATAATGTAGATTTCAATGGAACAAGAGATGTGGCAGAAGCATATTTATCTTATTTATATGAAGATGATGCACAGCGGCTCGCCGCAGAGAATGGTTACCGTCCATCCAATCAGGAGATTTTAAAGGAATATGAAGATACCTTTGATCTGACGATGACACTTTGGAGCATTGATGATTTTGGTGGCTGGGATCAGGCATACAAAGATTATTTTGATGATGATGCCTGGTTCGATGAGATATATAACTACTAGAAGAAGAGGCAAGTATGAAAAGACGATTCAGTAAAAATAAAAAAATCAGAGTCATACCGGGATTTCATTTAACACTTGGAATTACCGTTACAATGCTTTCACTGATTGTACTGATTCCACTGGCATCCGTAATGGTATATTCCTTAAAGTTATCTCCGTCAGAATTTTTCGGACTTCTGACCAAGTCAAATGTATTATATGCATTTGCCACCAGCATCGGATGTTCTTTCTTAGCAGCATGTATCAATGTGGTGTTTGGTGTGATACTAGCCTGGACGCTGACCCGGTATGATTTTCCGGGAAAACGGATTTTAGATGGATTTATTGAACTTCCATTTGCACTGCCTACTGCAGTTGCAGGTATTACTTTATCAAAGATGTATTCCGATACCGGAGTCATCGGAAAGCCGTTAGCAGCTCTTGGAATAAAAGTAGCATATACCCATGTGGGACTGGTCATTGCGCTGGTATTTGTGGGAATCCCATTTGTTGTGCGTTCCGTTCAGCCGATATTGGAAAAATTAGACGGACAGTACGAAGAAGCAGCTTATATCCTTGGAGCAACACCGTCGAAAACATTTTTCAAGGTAATCTTATCTGAGATGAAACCGGCAATTTTAACCGGATTTGGACTGGCATTTGCAAGAGGAGTAGGAGAATATGGAAGTGTTATCTATATATCCGGCAACAGTGCCAAGGAACATACACAGGTAATTTCCTATGTTATTATGCAGAAATTAAATTATATCGATTATGCCTCTGCAACAGCAATTGCACTGGTTATGTTAATCATATCATTCCTTATTTTATTTGCAGTAAATATCATTCAGATGAAGCAGGCACAACGCACGAATCAGTTATAGAAGGAGAAAAGTATGAACGAGCTTGAAAAACTGGAAAAAAGAAAAAAACGTACGCGTCATATTCTGATTACAGTCAGTGTACTGTTCATATTCCTGATGCTGGTTCTTCCGCTGATTTGCATCATCGCAAGTTCCTTAAAAGAAGGATTTGCCTTTTACATACAGTCCATCCGGACGGATTATGTAAAGAGTGCCTTAAAGGTAACACTGCTTGCAACAGTGGCAGCCGTAGTGATTAACACATTTTTTGGATTATGTGTTTCCTGGCTTTTAACCAAGTTTTCCTTCCGTGGAAAACAGGTGCTGGCAACTTTAATCGATATTCCGTTTTCCATTTCACCGGTTATCGTAGGACTGGCATTTTTAATGACATTTGGAAGACTGGGCTGGACATATCCATTTATCCGGGCAATCAACCAGTTCTTTGGAACGAATATCAGAATTGCATTTGCAATTCCGGGCGTTATCTTAGCAACGATATTTGTAACATTCCCTTATGTATCAAGGGAAGTGATTCCGGTTTTAAATGCCCAGGGCAAGGACGAAGAAGAAGCAGCCGCCCTGATGGGAGCCGGTGGACTGAAAATCTTTTTTAAGATTACGTTCCCGCAGATGAAATGGGCGTTGCTCTATGGAGTCATCCTTTGTACTTCAAGAGCATTGGGAGAGTTCGGTGCGGTCAATGCACTGTCAAAGACGAGAGGAGAGACTTTTACACTTCCGCTGGAAATTGATGCGTTATATATGTCAGGTACAGAGCAGTCCATTACTGCAGCATTTGCAGTATCCTCGCTTTTAGTTATTCTGGCAGTTATCATATTATTCCTTCGAAACATTCTGGAATATCGGGCAAAAACAAGAAGGGAGAGCCGCTGATATGTATGTTGAAATGAAAGATATATGCAAACAATATGGCGATTTTAAAGCTTCTGATCATGTCAGCTTTGGCATTGAAAAAGGAAAGCTGGTGGCACTGCTTGGACCATCCGGCAGTGGAAAAACAACACTGCTTCGTATGATTGCAGGACTGGAAATGCCAAATTCCGGAGACATTTACATCGACGGAAAGCGGGTAAATGATGTACCGGCTTCCAAACGAGGCATCGGATTCGTTTTTCAGAATTATGCACTGTTCCGCTATATGACCGTATATGACAATGTGGCATTTGGACTGGAGCTTCAGAAGGTGCCAAAGAAAGAGATTAAGAAGCGGGTAACGGAGCTTTTGGAGATTACCGGACTTTCCGGTATGGAGAAGCGGTATCCGAACCAGTTGTCCGGAGGACAGCGGCAGAGAGTTGCTTTTGCAAGAGCACTGGCACCAAGGCCACAGGTACTGCTTTTAGATGAACCGTTTGCAGCAATTGATGCCAAGGTTCGTTCTGAATTGAGACTCTGGCTCCGCAGCGTGGTTACCAAGCTTGGAATCACCAGCATTTTCGTAACCCATGACCAGGATGAAGCCGTTGAGGTGGCAGATGAAATTATCATCACCAATCATGGAACCATCGAACAGATTGGAACACCGGCGGAGATTTACAATACACCGGATACCCCATTTGTGGCACAGTTCATCGGTCGTTCTTCCCTGGTGGAAAATTACGAAGAACTGCATGGATTTGATAAAATCGAGGGCGCAGCGAAAGCGGTCATCCGCCCGGAATTCGTAAAGATACATAAATTTGGCAAAATTGACCGCTATATGAGTGCATCCCAGGATGGCATTGTAAAGGATGTCGTATTCCGTGGAAACCGTCTGGATGTTACGGTAGACGTAGGCGGCATAGAGATTATCTGTGAATGGCCATTGGAAAAAGAAAGTCTTGAAATCGGAGAGAAGGTAAGCCTTTTGATTTACCGGTTATATGTGCTTGACAAAGAGCGGACTTATCTCTGTGAAAATAAAGAAATGCAGGAGGACGATGTATTCTACATCTAAGGTGCTATGGAAATTAAGAACAGGAAAGTATTGGATACAGACATTTTAATTATTGGCGGTGGAACCGCAGGCTGTTATGCAGCACTGACCATTGCAGAGCAGTCCGATGCGAAAGTCATTATTGCAGAGAAAGCCAACATCAAAAGAAGCGGCTGTCTTGCAGCCGGAGTAAATGCCATTAATGCATATATCGTAGAGGGCAGAAAGCCGGAAGATTATGTGGATTATGCCAAAAAGGATGCAGACGGCATCGTAAGAGAGGATTTGCTCCTTACCATGTCGGAGGGCTTAAACCGCGTAACAGAGAAAATGGAGAAGCTTGGTCTTGTCATTTTAAAAGATGAAAATGGCAAATATGTGGCAAGAGGAAACCGGAATATCAAAATCAACGGTGAGAACATCAAGCCATTACTTGCTTCTGCAGTGGAGGCACTGCCGAATGTTACGATTTTAAACCGGGTAGCCATTACCGATTATCTGGTAAAGGAGAACCGGATTTACGGTGCAGTGGGATTTTCCATTGAAGATGAGACAGCAGTAGAAATCCGGGCAAAGAAAGTGCTTTGTGCAACCGGTGGAGCATCCGGTCTTTATCGGCCGAACAATCCGGGATTTTCCAGACATAAGATGTGGTATCCGCCATTTAATACCGGAGCCGGTTATGCCATGGGAATTGAATCCGGAGCAGAGATGACTACCTTTGAAATGCGTTTTATTGCACTGCGTTGCAAAGATACCATCGCACCGACCGGAACCATTGCACAGGGTGTGGGAGCAAAGCAGGTAAATGCCCTTGGGGAAGTGTATGAGACAAAATACGGACTTACCACTTCACAGCGTGTGTATGGAACTGTAAAAGAGAATTTATTAGGACATGGTCCATGTTACCTTCGGACAGAAGGAATCAGTGCCGAGCAGGATGATTCCTTAAAGAAAGCTTATCTTAACATGGCACCGAGCCAGACCTTAAAATGGATTGAACAGGGAAAGAACCCGAGTGAACAGAATGTGGAAATCGAAGGAACTGAGCCGTATGTGGTAGGCGGACATACCGCC
The DNA here is from genome assembly GCA_900315735.1 of uncultured Lachnospiraceae bacterium. Classification (GTDB taxonomy): domain Bacteria; phylum Bacillota; class Clostridia; order Lachnospirales; family Lachnospiraceae; genus Roseburia_C. The sequence continues at coordinate 25,394 of ONAD01000001.1, forward strand.
AGTGGTTACTGGGTTGATACCAGAAGAGAGTCTACGATTCACGGACTGTATGCAGCCGGAGATGTGGCAGGAGGCTGTCCGCAGAAATATGTGACAGGAGCCATGGTAGAGGGCGAGATTGCAGCAAAAGCAATGGTAGAAGACCTTGCAGAAGAAAATGCTGCAAGCCATGAAATGACCGGAGAAGAGAAAGCATTCTGTGACAGCAGATTTGAAGAAAAGATAAAAGAATATGATAAAATTTTAACAAATCAGTCCGGCTTATATGATACGGAACAGTTAGAGGAAGCCATGCAGAAGGTAATGGATACCTATGCAGGCGGAATCAGTAATCATTATCAGTTTAATGAAAACCAGTTGAATCTGGCAGAAGAGAAAATCGAAAAGTTGAAGGAACTTTCGAAGGAGCTTGGAGCTTCCAATATGCATGAGCTGATGTTTGTCTATGAACTTAAGAATCGGCTGACGGTCTGCGAGACACTGATTTATCATCTGAGAGCCAGAAAGGAAACCCGCTGGCACAGTTTTGCAGAAAACTTAGATTATCCGGATAAGAGTGATGAGTGGTTAAAATATGTCAATACCAGAAAAGAAAATGGTAAAATCCATGTGCTCTTCCGGGAATTAGTAAAGCGAGGTGAGACCTATGAGCATAGCTATTAATCAAAGCAAATGTGTGGGATGTGGCAGATGCAGTCAGGTCTGTCCGGGGACACTGATTGGAATGGGTTCTGACGGAAAGGCATGTATGCTTTATCCGAAGGACTGCTGGGGCTGTTGCTCCTGTATAAAGGAATGTAAGGTAGATGCCATAGCGCTTTACTTAGGCGCAGATATGGGCGGCATGGGAAGTAAGATGAGTGTAGCAAGCCGGGATCAGTATCTGGACTGGAAGATAGAGAAACGGGATGGCACCGTAGAGACCATCGTTATCGACAGAAAGCAATCAAATCAATATTAATAAATCGCCACAGGGTGGCAGAAAGAGGTAAGTATGGGTGAATTATCACATTTGGATGAACTGGAAGCAGAAGCAATTTACATCATAAGAGAGGTGGCCGCAGAGTGCGAGAAGCCGGTTATGCTTTACTCCATTGGAAAAGACAGCTCCGTAATGCTGCATCTTGCCATGAAAGCATTTTATCCGGAGAAGCCGCCATTTCCATTCCTGCATGTAAATACCACATGGAAATTCAAGGAAATGATTAAATTCCGTGATGAGACAGCAAAGAAGCTTGGCATTGAAATGTTAGAGTATATCAATGAAGATGGTGTAAAGAAGGGCATTAACCCATTCGACCATGGCTCAGCATATACCGATATCATGAAAACACAGGCATTGAAACAGGCATTAAATAAATATGGATTTACCGCAGCTTTTGGTGGCGGCAGACGAGATGAAGAGAAATCCCGTGCAAAGGAAAGAATTTTCTCCTTCCGTAATGAAAATCATGCCTGGGATCCGAAGAACCAGAGACCGGAAATGTGGAAGCTTTACAACGCCAAAATCAATAAGGGCGAGAGCATTCGTGTATTCCCGATTTCCAACTGGACAGAGACCGATATCTGGCAGTATATCAAACGTGAAAAAATTGACATCGTTCCATTATATTTTGCAGCAGTACGTCCGGTAGTATATCGTGATGGAAATATTATCATGGTGGATGATGACCGTATGCGTCTGCTTCCGGGAGAAGAAATCCAGTACAAGAGTGTACGTTTCCGTACCTTAGGATGCTATCCTTTGACCGGAGGAACGGAGTCAACAGCAACTACATTAGATGAAATTATCGATGAGACTTTAAGTGCAGTATCTTCCGAGAGAACCACCCGTGTCATTGATAACGAAGCAGCAGGCAGTATGGAAAGAAGAAAGAGAGAGGGGTATTTCTAAGATGAGTGGATTATTAAAATTTATTACATGCGGTAGTGTGGATGACGGAAAGTCCACTTTGATTGGACACATCCTTTATGATGCAAAGCTTTTGTATACAGACCAGGAAAAAGCACTGGAACTGGATTCCAAAGTAGGAAGCCGCGGCGGAGCAATTGACTATTCTCTTCTGTTAGACGGACTGATGGCAGAACGTGAGCAGGGTATTACCATTGACGTTGCATACCGTTATTTTACAACAGACAACAGAAGCTTTATCGTAGCAGATACACCGGGGCATGAAGAGTACACCAGAAACATGGCAGTTGGTGCATCCTTTGCAGACCTTGCAGTTATCTTAATTGATGCAAAACAGGGTGTACTGGTGCAGACCAGAAGACATGCCAGAATCTGTGCATTAATGGGAATCAAATTCTTTGTATTCGCAGTAAACAAAATGGATCTGGTAGACTACAGCGAAGAGCGTTTCAAAGAAATCGAAGCGCAGATTAAAGAATTAGCAGACGAACTGAAGTTAGAGAGCATTTACATTATTCCGGTTTCTGCAACAGAAGGTGATAATGTAACAACCAAGTCTGATAAGATTGGCTGGTATAAGGGAGAGGCACTGCTTCCATACCTTGAAAAAGTAGATGTAACAGAGAAGAAGCAGGAAGAGGGCTTCTATATGCCGGTACAGAGAGTGTGCCGTCCGGACCATACTTTCCGTGGATTCCAGGGACAGATTGAATCCGGTGAAGTAAAGGTCGGAGACGAAATCGTTACCTTGCCAAGCAATGAGCGTGCACATATCAAGAGTATTTTAGTAGGAGATAAAGACAGCCAGAGTGCATTCATGGGACATCCGGTTACCCTGCAGCTTGATAAAGAAGTAGACGTATCCAGAGGTTGTGTCATTGCATCCGGCAATAACCTGCCAATCAGCAAATCCTTTACTGCAACCATTCTCTGGATGGATGATGAGGAGCTGACACCGGGAACCGATTATCTGGTAAAACTTGGAACCAAGCAGATTCCTGGTATCTTAAAGAACATTCAGTATAAGATTGATGTAAATACCGGTGAATTTATTCCGGCAGGACAGCTTAAGAAAAATGAGATTGCAGTCTGCGACCTTGATTTGCAGGAGCCGATTGTCATCGATGAATTCAAAAAGCATAAGACTTTAGGAGAGCTGATTCTGATTGACCGTATTTCCAATATGACTTCTGCCTGTGGTGTAGTAGAAGATGCAACCGTAGATGAGAGCAAGGATTTAAAAGCAGCTTTCGTATATGGAAGCCTTAAGGGAAATGGGGACATTTTCGAAGAGTTCTATTATAACCTTGAGAGCATGACTATTGCCAAGGTACGTCCGGTTCAGAAGACCTATACCATTGGAGATGAGATTCCGGTAAGCGGAGAAAGCTATCAGTATCCGGATGACTTCGATATTGTAATCTTAAGAGAGAGAATCTTTGTACAGGTTCGTGGCCGTAAGGTAGAAAAGATTGCACCTCTGGCAGAATACCAGTACAGCAATGTTCCGGTCATCAACGGAAGAGGATTTGCCGTTGCCATTACATCTGCACAGGATGCACAGGCATTCTTGGACGATTTGGCTGCAGCAGGTGAAAAGCCATCCAGCGACTTCTTCAATAAGTGGTTACACTTTGAGACCTATCGTAAGATTATTTTCAAGGATGAAATCTGGTTATAAAAGAAATCTGGTTATAGGAAATCAGTTGTAAAAAAATTAGTTATAAAAATAAAAAAATAGCGGGAAATACGCTTTTGCGGTTCCCCGTAAAAATGCGGGATACAGGAGGGATTGATATGTCGATTAAGAAAATTGCGGCGATAGCAGGCGTTTCGACAGCCACGGTATCCCGCGTTTTAAATAATCCGGATTATAAATGTTCTTCCGAAGAATTGCGGGAGAAAATCTGGCAGATTGCAAGAGAGATGAACTATATGCCCAATGAGGCAGCCAGAAATCTGAAAATGGGTAAGAGTACTACAAAAGATACGATGTATTACCTTGATATTTTAATGACCCGGACGGGAAATAATCAGGAAGACCCGTTTTTCAGTGAACTGCTGCGGATTATTGAAAGCCAGATACATAAAAGAAGCTGCATTCTGGTAAGTCTCTGGCATCAGCCCATTTTTTCCAATGAGAGAAAGTGCCGGCTGGAGAATACAGACCGTATCATAGCAGATATGATGGCGGAGAAGCAGCAAAACAGCGACGGTTTAATCATACTTGGAAAGTGTGAGCCCCAGGTACTAAAGAAGCTGTCTTCCTACTATAAAGGAATTGTTTCAGTAAATCGTAATTCTACCAATTATCAGGTAGATGAGGTCATCTGTGATGGAAGAAGAATTGCGGCAAAGGCATTGGAGTATCTGATTTCTCTGGGACATCGTAAGATTGGATATGTGGGAGACTGCCACAATGAGTCCCGCTATAAGGGATATCAGGAAACACTTTTTCATCACAATATCGAGATGGACATTCAATATGTCATTGAAACGGAGCATACGGAGGCTAATGGATATGCTGTCATGGAGAAGCTGATTCAGAGTGAGAATCCGCCTACTGCCATATACTGTGCCAATGATTTGATTGCCATTGGAATGTTAAAGTGCCTGAACAAGTACCGCAACCGCTATTATGTGCCATCCATTATTGCCAGTGATGATATTGAGGAAGCACAGTATACCCAGCCGATGCTTACCACCGTAAGGCTGCCAAGAGAAGAAATGGGAAAGTTTACCATTGACCTTTTACTAGACCGGCTGAGTGGCGGACACAAGGCAATTGTAAGAACAGAGTTAGAAGGGAATCTTATGATAAGGGAAAGCTGTACTTCCGTGGAAAATACCAACCGGCTGGAGTATTATATCTAAGAAGATACCGTAAAAGCACATATATGCAAACGTTTACATAAAATTCTACAGAAATATGAAAAAGACAGCCATGAATCAGAACAAAAAGTGCTGAATTTACTTTAAAATAAGGATGTATACGTTTACACATAAAACAGAAAACAGGAAATAATAATCACAAAAAAGCATGAAATGAAGCAAAAAAAAGCTTGATTTCATGCTTTTTTTATTCCCTGTGTAAACGGTTACAGTAAATAGCCTAGAAAAGTTGTAGGAATAGCGGTATAAATACATCAAGCAAGACGTCAAAGCGAATTACAACAGGAAACAATCATGAAACAGGAGGAACTTATTATGAAAAAAAGAATGTTAGGATTATTATTAACCGCAGCACTGGTACTTGGAGTTACCGGATGCGGAAATACAACCGAAAAGAAAACTACTGAGCAGGCGAAAGGAAGCAGTGAAGAGCTGACAACGGAAGCCGGAGAAACACAGACCGTACGCTTGGGTGTCTGGACAGGAGGCATTGACCATTACCTGGCAGTGGTTGGAACGGAGCAGGGAATCTTTCAAAAGCATGGCATTGATTTAGAGACCACGGAATTTGCTTCCGGCATTAATACGATAGATGCCATTGTAACCGGACAGCTTGATATCGGAATGATTGCAGATTTTGCGGGAGTCAACCGAATCGGCAATACGCAGGATAACTTTGATTCGAAAATTATTGGAAGATATGTAACTGCAACAAGCTGGGGCTTATATGTCAATGAAGATGAGGTAAAAGATTTATCTGACCTGGCAGGAAAAGGATTTGGAACAATACCGGGAACAATCACAGACTATTATGCAGCATTAACTTATGAGAAAGCAGGAATTGCTGCAGATGAGCAGAAGCTTGTAAATATCGACAGTACGCAGGCAATGCTTGGAGTGGTAGACAGCGGAGAAGTGGTTGCCGGATGGAGCAGCGGAGCATCTGCCAAGAAATTAGAAGAGCATGGCATGAAGAAATTTTTAACCATGGATGATTTGGGAATTTCCGTAGACGCTTATTATGTTGCTTCCAAAGACATTTTGACAGAGCATGAAGATCTGGTAGAAGATTTCCTGGCGGCAATCAAAGAAACGGAAGAATGGATTACTGCAAATCCGGAGGAAGCAGCGGGAATCGTAGAAAATAAAATCGGAATTCCAAAAGACCAGGCAGCCGCCAATATCGAGGCCTCTACATTATTACTTGATTTTAAACAGGATTCCGTTGACCATCTGGATGGAATCAAGGAATGGGCAGTGGGAGCCGGAATGTTTGAAAAAGACTATGATATAAAAGATTTTGTGGATACAACAGCATTAGGGAAGCTGTTCCCGGATGCAGTCGAGAATTAAAAGCATAATGAAATAAAAAAGAGAAATAAAAAAGAAAAATGGAAATGAGATAAAAAATGAAAACGAAAAAAGAAAAATGAAAAGGAGAACAGACATGGGAAAGAAAGAATTTTTGGAAGATATTTATGAAGCGTATGTATATGCATATCCGGCAGTGATAGAAGAATTGACCAGACGGTCCTATCTCAATTCGAAAAGAGGAGGAGAAGAGCGGTTAAAAACCAATACTTTATATCACACCGCCGCTTTAGCAGATGCGACTTTTAAAAATGTAGTAGCACCAAATATTGATACGGTTTATTCACAGGCATGGCTTGACTTAAAGGATGGCGCACTGGTTTTTCATAAGCCGCAGCTTGACCGCTATGTGTCCATTGCAATTTTAGACGCTTATACCAATTGCGAACATATTGTAGGAACCGGCGGAGACGGAGCAGAAGAAACAGATTATCTGATTATCGGACCGGATTATAAAGGTGAAATACCGGCGCAGTACAAAGCAATTTCACTTCCAACGAACCGGAACTGGTTAATTATCCGAACCATTATCTATGGCAGAGAGGATATCGAAGAAGTAAAGCGGATTCAAAGGGAAATCACATTAAGCCCGTTTCAGAATACCATTCAGGAAGTACTCTATCCGCAGTATCAGGAAGATTTGGAATATAAGCCGATTGAGAAAATCAGCAGCCTTTCCTTAAAGGAATTCTTTGGAATTTTCAATGAACTGTTGAAAGAAAATGTGGATGCTTATGCACCGGAAAACTTAAAAACATGGGAAAAATATGGCATCAAAGCAGGCGGTGTCTATGAAGAAAAAGAAGAAACAGCGGAAAAAGAACTGGAAGAAGAAATCAAGAAGCGTTTTGCCCATGAAACAGCAGGCGGCTTAAAGGGAGATGAAAAATTCCCGGGCTGGATTTATCCGGATGAAGCAATTGGAGTCTATAAAGATAATTATTTCCTGCGGGCAAATGTAGCAAGAAATGGCTTAGGAGCCAACCCGGTAACCATGTGCGTATATCCATCTGCTTATACCGATTCCAACGGAAATGAATTAGATGGTAAGAAAAAGTATAAGATTCATTTTGAAAAGGGCCAGCTGCCACCGGTAGAGAAAGATGGATTCTGGTCTATCACATTATATGACAGCAAAGAGCGTTATCTTGTGGAAAACGAAATCGGCCGTTATGGAATCAATGACCGTGATGCCTTAAAAGCAAATGAGGATGGCAGTATTGATATTCTGGTGCAGAAAGAAAAACCAAAGGCAGAATGGATTCCAAACTGGCTGCCGTCAGGAGAAGAAGCCTTTAATCTTATTTTACGAATTTATCTTACCAAAGATGAAGTGATTACAGGCGAGTGGAAACCACCGATAATTCAGGAGATTTTATAAATTTCAGAGAAAAGAGCAGGAAAGGAAGACCGGCATGTATATCGAGTTAAAAAATATAAATAAAACATTTGGTACATATCAGGCATCAAAGGATGTCAGCTTTGGAATAGAGAAAGGAAAACTGATTGCACTTTTAGGACCAAGCGGAAGTGGAAAAACAACAATTCTTCGGATGATAGCCGGTCTGGAGCATCAGGACAATGGAGATATTTTTATTGACGGAAAATGCGTCAATGAAGTATCCGTCCAGGAACGTGGAATAGGCTTTGTATTTCAGAACTATGCATTATTTCCATATCTTACGGTTTATGACAACATTGCTTATGGCTTAAAAATCCGGAAAGAAAAGAAGGAAACCATAGAAAAAAGAGTAAAAGAACTTTTAGAGTTAGTAGGATTACCGGGACTGGAAAAACGATATCCGGGGCAGTTATCCGGCGGGCAGAGACAGCGTGTTGCCTTTGCCCGGGCACTGGCTCCGAATCCACAGGTACTTCTTCTGGATGAACCGTTTGCAGCCATTGATGCAAAGGTCAGAAAGGAGCTTCGAAGCTGGTTAAAAGAAATGATAGAAAAGATTGGCATTACCAGCATTTTCGTAACTCATGACCAGGATGAGGCAGTGGAAGTGGCAGATGAGATTATCGTAACGAATCTTGGACGGGTAGAACAGATGGGAGAACCGGCGGAGATATATAAGAATCCAAAGACTCCATTTGTAGCGCAGTTTATTGGAGAGTCCACGCTGATTTATGGCTATGATAAATTAAATGGTTTTGAAAACAAAGGTGGAGATGATGCGGCAATTATCCGACCGGAATTCGTCAAAGTGGTAAAGCATGGAAGCACCAAGCAGTATCCGAGCCTGTTTTCGGATGGAGTGATTGAAAAGACGGCTTTCCGTGGAAATTATATCGAACTTACCGTAAATGTAGCTGGCATGCTCTTAAAAGCAACTCAGTCCTTTGAGGAAGAGCCATTTCAAAAGGGCGAGAAAGTGGAAGTGATGGTATACCGGCTTTTTGCAATAAAAGACGAGGAAGCACATCTAATCCAAAACGAAGGATTGCAGGAGCAGGATATTTTCTATATTTAATGAAAAAGAAAGTGAGCCGGAAAGGTTTCGCTATGCGATTAGTAAGAAAAATTGGATATAAAATGATATAACGTGTTTCTTAAGTTAATGTGAGGCTGGAGGAGGAAAGCATGAAAGAGACAAATAAAATAGCACAAAAAACGAAAGAAAAAGGAATGAAAGACAGCAGAATAAAGGACAGCAGAACAAATGAAAAAAATACAGAAGAAAATAAAAAGAAAAATAAATCCGCGACGATTCTTACATTTATATTAAAATGCGGGTTGATAAGCTGGATATTACTGCTTTTTATCTGGCAGTTTGGGTCTTATTTTTACAGTGATGATTTTTTGCCGGGACCTTTGACAACATTTGCAGGAGCAGGAAAGTTAATTACCAGTGGAGATTTGCAAAGAGATATTCTGATTAGTATGCAGCGAGTGTTAAAAGGATGGCTGCTTGGAATTGTATTTGCAGTTCCGGCAGGACTCTGCATCGGACACTTTAAGAAGGTGGGACTGGTATTTGAACCGTTTTTAAATTTCTTCCGGTTTGTACCTGCCATCGGATTTATTACACTGTTTCTGATGTGGTTTGGTGTAGGGGAAAAATCCAAGGTCGCTTTGATTTTCTATGCGGTTATTTTCCCGGTTATGATTAATACCATTGCAGGTGTGAGGGGCGTAGACGGAGCGTTGGTGGAGGCTTCCAAGTCCTTAGGAGCCAGCGGCGTCAAGACCTTTTTTACCGTCATTATACCATCAGCGGTGCCAAATATTTTTACCGGAATCCGGTTAGGACTCAGCGGAGCAATCATTTGTATCGTAGCAGCAGAGATGCTGGCAGCATCCGAGGGAATCGGATATCTCATTTATACGTCAAGACTTTATTATAAGACTGACTGGATATTTACCGGAATTCTGACCCTTGGAATTATCGGTTTTTTAGCAGACCGACTGTTGCAGTTTGCCGGTAAAAAGTTTTTATACCGGTTTGGCGTGCGGTAGGAGAGAGGAGAAATTTATCATGAAGAAAAGAGTAATAGGATTATCACTTGTGTTGGTATTAGTTCTTGGAATGACAGGATGCGGAAGCAAAAGTGAAAATAAAGAAAAAGAGACACTTCGTTTGGGAGTTACCACAGGACTAAACGATCATTATATTGCATTGATTGGAGAGAAAGAGGGATTTTTTGAAGAGAATGGAATTGATATTGAATTGGTGGAATTTGCAACCGGAATAGAAACTATTGATGCAACAACCAGTGGACAGGTGGATATTGGAAAGGCGGCAGATTTTGCAATTGTGAATAGAATTGGAAATACAGAAGAAAATTTCCAGGGAAAGCTGATTGGAAAATTTGAAAGTTCTCAAAATTATGCATTATATGTAAATCCAAAACAGGTTTCTACACTGGAAGATTTGAAGGGAAAGGCAGTTGTTACAAATCCAGGTACAATATTGGATTATTTATATGCATTAACATATCAGAAACTTGGTATTACAGAGAATGATGTAAATGTTTTGAATGTCAGTAGTGGACAGGAAGCAATTGGAGTTTTGTCACAGAACGAAGCTGTTGCATACTGGGCAAATGGAAATGCAGCACAAAAAATTCAGGAAATTGGTTTTGAAAAATTGATTGGAATGGAAGAATTGAATGCGTCAGTAGATGATTATTATGTGGCATCTGATAATTACATTGCATCAAATAAAACCACAACAGAAAACTTTCTGAAAGCGGTAAAAGAAACAGAAGACTGGATTGAAGAAAATCAGAGTGAAGCAGTGAAAATAATTGCAGATAAACTTGGGGTAGAAGAAACTCTGATTCAGGCAAATTTGTCTTCTGCAACACTGGGACTTGATTTTTCAAAAGATACAGAAAATCATTTGGAAGAAATACAGGAATTTAATGCTGAAAAAGGATTTTATGAAAAGTCTTATAATATACAAAAATTTATAAACACAGAACCGTTAAAAAATGCATTACCAGATGCAGAAATATTTTAAAGGAGATTACAATGAATCAAAAGAATACATTAATTATATTTAGTGATCAGCATAATGCAAGAGTTACAGGGTGCTATGGAAATAAAATTGTAAAAACTCCAAATATTGATCGATTGGCAAGAAGAGGCACACTTTTTGAAAATGCTTATACATCTAATCCGATTTGTGTGCCAGCACGGGCGTCTTTTGCAACTGGTGAATATTCTTCTACCCATGGATATTGGGACAACTGTCATGCCTTTGCAGGGGAGATACCGTCTTGGGGAAGTAGATTGAAAGAAGCAGGCGTTACAGTTACTACAATTGGGAAACTTCATTATAAGGATGCAAGTGAGAAAACATTTCCCGGACAGAGGATTCCGATGAATGTAACGAATGGTCTTGGAGATCCGTTGACTGCAATTCGGACGTTAAAGGGAATTAAGTCAAATGTCAGTATCAATCAGATTAAGATTGCAGGGGAAGGAGAGGCAGATTATGTGAAATATGACCGATGTATCGCAGATGCAGCGGCGGAATATCTGAGGACAGAGGCGCAGAAAGAAAAAAATCCATGGTGTCTGTATGTGGGATTTACAACACCTCATAATCCGTATCTGGTACCTGAAGAGTACATAAAACAATATGAACCCTATAGTCAGTTTGCAGTAGCAAAAGAGTGGCATGATGATACGAATCTTCATCCGGTTATGCGGGAATTCAGAAATAAAAAACGATTGAATGAAGGACTGGTTACAGATTTTGAAATTCAAAAAACAATAGCAGCCTATTATGGAATGGTATCATTTCTGGATGATATGATCGGACGGGTTTTAAACACTTTGGATGAAGCAGGATTAACGGATGATACGAGGGTGATATATTTAGATGATCACGGAGATTGTGCCGGTTCACATGGACTCTTTTTTAAGAGCAATATGTTTGAAGAGTCAGTAAGGATACCGTTTATTATGGCTGGCCCTGATATTCCGCAGGGAAAAAGAATTAAGGAACCAATATCAATTGTGGATGTATATCCGACATTACTTGATTTTTATGGATTACCAGAGACAGAAAGAGAGAAAAATCTGCCCGGTATTTCATTACGGCAGGTGATACAGGAAAAAACAAAGAAGGAACGTTGTATATATAGTGAATATTTCAGTGTAGGGTACGAACACAGTGTATTTATGCTGCGAATGAAAAATTATAAATTGGTTTATTTTGCAGGAAACAGTCAGTGTCAGCTATTTGATTTGGAAAAAGATCCAAAAGAACAGAATGATCTGGGCAATCGGAAAGAATTTGCAGATATTGTTGAACAATTAAAAAGAAAATTATATCAGATTGTAAATCCAGAACAGTTAGATGAGTTATCTCTTAAGGCACAGGAAAAAATGGTAGAAGAGAGAGGCGGAATTGATGCTATTCTTTCGGAGAGAAAAGGAAAGAGCGTAGTTCCATTTACACCTGTACCTGAGGGAGTAATTGACAGAAAATAGAAGTGTAAAAGGAGAAATATAAAATGCCGGCAATAAGTATCTTGGTAAAGCCTGCATCTGCCAGATGTAATCTGGCATGCAAATACTGCTTTTATCATTCAATAGCAGATAGCAGAAAAGTACCTGAAAATGAACTCATGAGCAATGAAGGTGCAGAGAACCTTGTCCGGGAAGCAATAAAATATGCAACAGGAAGATTGTGTTTTGCCTTTCAGGGAGGTGAGCCAACATTAGCTGGACTTTCCTTTTTTCAAAATTTTGTCGCATTAGAAAGAAAGTATAATACAAAAGGACTGGTGATAGAAAACACAATACAGACAAATGGAACACTAATTGATGACGAATGGGCACAGTTTCTGGCAAGGGAAGAATTCCTGGTAGGATTATCATTGGATGGACCAAGGGCAATGAATGACTATTGCCGTATAAATTATGCAGGAGAAAGTATATTTGATTCTATAATGCAAACGGTTTCGCTTTTTAAGAAGTATGGAGTGAGTTTTAATGTAGTCAGTGTTGTAACAGCAAAAACGGTAGAAAAAGTGGATGGAATTTACCGCTTTTTTCAGAGAAAAGGATTTCGATATATGCAGTTTATACCATGTCTGGATGAAACAAACAACGGAATCGGAGATTATTTGCTTACTCCGGAAGCATATGGTGAATTTTTGTGCCGCCTATTTGATTTATGGTATGAGGATTTTATGACAGACAGGCAGACGGAAATTCGAATGTTTTCAAATCTTGTTAAAATGTCTGCAGGGTATGCCCCGGAGGAATGTGGAATGTGTGGACGGTGCAATACTTATATGGTAGTAGAAAGCAATGGGGATGTTTACCCTTGCGATTTTTACACAAGGGACGAATGGAAACTTGGAACAGTTTCAGATGGTTTTGACAAGTTGTATCGAAGTAAAAAATCAGTACAGTTTATGAAAAGTTCATCAGTAGTTCAGCCAGAATGCAAAAGGTGTGAATATTTTTCACTTTGCAGAGGAGGCTGCAGACGGTGGAGAGATATGGAATACAATGGAAATCTCCAGGTAAATTATCTTTGCAGCGGCTATAAAAGTTTTTTTGCATATGCAGGAAAAAGAATTTTACAGTTGGGAAAAATGATTTTATAAAACAGAAACAGAGAAAGGATGAAAAAATGAAGAGAAAATTATTAGCTATTATTTTAAGCTCAATATTGACAGCAGGTGTACTGGGAGGCTGCGGAGAAAAGAGCGGCACTCCGGATAGCACGGCAAAGACAGAGAAAGAGGCAGAAGAAGTAACCATAAGACTTGGTGTAATGACTAATTACGCAGACCAGTATCTTGCGGTTGTTGGAAAAAACAAAGGCTTTTTTGAAAAAAATGGAATTAATCTTGAACTGACAGAATATGCAGCAGGAATTAATACAGTGGATGCGGTTACAACAGGTCAGGCAGATATTGGATTCCTGGCAGATTATGCGGCTGTGAACCGTATTGGAAATTCACAGGATGATACAAATTTACGTATTATTGCTAATTTTTCAACTGGAGTGGACAGTAAATTATATGTCAATCCGGATAAGGTATCATCGTTATCAGATCTTGCAGGTCAGGGAGTGATTACATTGCCGGGAACCGTTTGGGATTATTGGAATGCAAAAACACTGGATGCAGGAAATGTTCCAGTGGAAGACCGGCAGATACTGAATGTTGACAGTGCACAGGATGCTTTGAGTGTTATGACATCGGGACAGGGAGTTGCATTCTGGGCAAATGGAACAAATGCCACAAAAATGAAGGAAGCTGGAATGGAACCACTTGTTACAATGGAGGACCTTGGACTTGAAGTGGATTTGTATTATCTGAGCTCGACGGATTATATTGAAAATCATCCGGATGATATAAAAAAGTTTTTAAAGGCAGTAAAAGAGACCGAAGAATGGCTGGTTGAGAATAAAGAAGAAGCAGCACAGATTCTGGAGGATGAGATTAACATTCCAAAAGAACAGTCCTTAGATAATTTTGAATCCATTGAATATAGTGTATCGTTAAAACAGCATACACTGGATCATTTTAATGAGGTGAAAGCCTGGGCGGTTGAAGAAGGAAGATTTGATAAGGATTATAATGCGTTAGACTTTTTTGATACAACAGTAATAAAAGAGTTATATCCGGATGAAGTAGATTTTTAGGAGGGAGGAAGAATAATGTGCGTATTTTGCTATAATAATTTACAAAAAGAAGCAACAGAGTATACGAAAAAAATCAACAGTAATTTTGCAAAAAAATTTGGCATTAATCTGGAACATGCCGACTGCAGTGAATACGAGCTGGCAACAAGTAATCAGATAAAGTCTGCAAAGGGAATAAAAATAGAGACAGAGGCTGGAAATACAGTCTGGGATCTGAATCAGTTTTCTTTTTATGAAAACGATGCTGTTTCTGATACGATTCATCCGAGCTTATGGTTAAATGGAAAAAGCTGCTACAGCGCAGGCGTATTTGAGGTAGTAAAGGATGCCATTTATCAGGTTCGTGGATTAGATTTATCGAATCTGACAATTATTAAGGGAAAGACTGGCTGGATTGTTCAGGATGTAATGACTACAGTAGAAACTGCAAGAAAAGCCCTGGATTTACTTTCGGAAGCATTACATACAGATGTAAGAAGTAATGTGAAGGCAGTTATTATCAGTCATTCTCATTGGGATCATTTCGGTGGAATAAAGGGAGTTGCAGATGAAGAAAATGTTGGTAATCCGGAAGAGGGTAAAATTCCGATTTATGTTCCGGCCGGCTTTGATGAAGAATGTATAAAAGAGTATATTTTTGCCGGAACCGCAATGGACCGGCGTAATGATTATCAATTTGGACGTAAGGTTGGAAGCAGCGAAAAAGGCGTTGTTTCTGGTGGACTTGGAATTGACCATCCAAAGGGAACTGCTTCCTTTATTACACCAACGAATCGCATTGAAAAGAATCAGACGCTTTTTATTGACGGACTTGAAATTGAATTTCAGTTGACACCGGGAACAGAAGCACCTGCTGAGATGAATAATTATTTTAAAGATTACCGGGCACTGTGGATTGCGGAAAATTGCTGTGGAACATTACATAATTTATATCCGATTCGGGGTGCACAGCTCAGGGATTCCAGTGCATGGGCAAATTATATACAGGAAGCAATCATATTATTTGCTGATCGTTCAGATGTTGTATTTCAGTCTCATCACTGGCCGCACTATAATACAAAAGAAGAACCGGATGGAGTGAAAAAGTATCTACTGAATAATGCAGCATTTTACCGCTATCTGCATGATCAGACATTATATCTGGCAAATAAAGGACTGACGGCAAAGGAGATTGCAAAAGAAATTAAAATACCGGAGAAGCTTGCTGCTAACTGGTTTACCAGACCATATTATGGAAGTGTTGAAATTAATGCCAGAGCAGTATATACAAAATATCTTGGATTTTACAATGCCAATCCGGTTGAATTGGACCCACTGACAGAGTTGCAGGAAGCAAAGTTATTTGTTGATTATGCAGGACCAGAAGAAAAAATATTGGAAAAAGCTGAAAAAGATTTCCTGAGAGGGGAATATAAAAAGGCTGCAAATGTAACCAACAAACTGGTAATTGCAAATCCGGAAAACAAAAAAGCAAGACAGTTATGTGCAGATGCCTTTGAACAGCTGGCATATCAGTCAGAGTCAAGCATCTGGAGAAATGCATATTTACAGGGAGCATATGAACTTAGAAACGGTGTGGGCGAAAGGAAGCTTTCCAGAGTGAAAAATAAAGATATGATGTATCGGATGAGTCCAAAATATATGCTGGGATACATAGGTACGTTGATTGATGGAAAGAAAGCCGGTGATAAAGAACTGAAGCTGAATCTGATTTTCGTAAATGATAATGCAGAAGGAACAGAGAAAACTGTTTATCAGGGAAAGGAAGTAACAGTAGAACAAAAATTTTATGTCCATCTATATTATGGGGCATTACTTTCTTATGAAAATTATCAGAAGGATGAAGAGGATGTTGTAACCGTAATATTACCAAAAGAGATATTCTTTAAGATTGCTGAAAAACAGATAGAAAGTGTAAAAGATAAAATTGACACCAACGATTTTAAAAAACTTTTAGAATTAGAGGCGGTAATAGAAGATTTGAACACAAAGGACAGCTTCCCAATTATAGAGCGCAGTGACAGCAGCCTGACATTATAAAGAAAATATAAACTGTATAAAATTATATTAAAATATTCCACAGAGTACTTGTGCTCTTCGGAATATTTTTGCTATTATATCTTAAGTAAAATCAGTTCATAATAATATTCGACATTCATCTATTATGCAGGCATGTTGAATTGCTTGCATTCGTGATAATCTTATATTCATATTTTCAGAATCTTTTTTATCCAAAATATTTATTTAACAGGGGGAAAATACTTGGCAGAGAAGGATTTGGCAGAAAAATATCTGGAATCATTTTCAGATGTTTTTGCTGACATATATAATGTATTACTTTTTCAAAAGGAGGTTCTTTTGGAAGAAGGATTGGAAGCGGGACCAACAGAAGGCATTTATAAGGCAGAAGAAAACAATCTTAGGAATCAATTCCGTGACACTGCCAAATTGTATAAGCATGGTTTATATAAGGTGGCATCTTTTGGAATAGAAAATGAGAGTGTAATAGACAAAAATATGCCTATCCGGATTATGGGGTATGATTATGCGGTGTATCGGGCACAGATTGATTGTGGAGAAGAACGAAAATATCCGGCAATTACAATTGTTTTAAATTTCAGTGATATAGAATGGAAAAGTCCGAATGCACTATTGGATATTTTGGATGTTTCGCCGGAACTGAGACCTTATGTAAATGATTATAAAATTTTTGTTTTTAATATTGCATTTTTGCCGGAGAAAATTCGAAAAGCGTTTAAAAGTGATTTTAAAATTGTGGCAGATTTTTTTTCAGAGAAACGTCTTGGAAGATATAATCCAAAGGAACATCCCGAGGCAATCCGCCATGTGGAAGCAGTTTTGAATCTGCTTCGGGTGTTTACAAATGATGAAACCTATGTCAAAATAGAGAAAACAGTAGCAGAACGTGCGAAAGCAGGAGAGGTGATTACAATGTGTACATTTGCGGAAGAGATGACCAATAAGGGAATAGAAATTGGTGAAGCACAGGGCATTAAGATTGGCGAAGCGCAGGGCATCAGGATTGGTGAAGCTCGTGGAATTGCCAGAGAAAAAATCAGTGTTGCAAGAAACCTTTTAGACCTCCTGACAGATGATGTGATTGCAGAAAAGGTCGGTCTGGAGCTTGCTACGGTGAAAGAACTCAGAGAAGAAACAAAGTAGAGGCATAAGAAATGGATAAAATAGCAGCGCCAACTCCGGAGCAGTTAAAAAAGCAGGAAACGTTAAAACAATATTTTGAAAAACTTGGCAGCGTGGCAGTTGCATTCTCAAGTGGTGTGGATTCTACCTATCTTTTGAAAGTGGCACACGATGTATTAGGAGAGCGGGCCATTGCAGTAACTGCATCTTCCTGCTCTTTCCCGAAGAGAGAATTAAAGGAAGCAGAAGCCTTTTGCCAGAAGGAAAATATAAGACATTTTATCACAGAATCGGAAGAACTTGAAATTGAAGGATTTGCACAGAATCCCAAGAACCGCTGTTATCTTTGCAAGCATGAATTATTTGAAAAGATATTAAAAATTGCAGAAGAACAGAAAATTGCCTATGTAGCGGAAGGCTCTAATCTTGATGATAATGGAGATTATCGCCCGGGATTAAAAGCAGTGGCAGAGCTTGGAATAAAAAGTCCGCTTAGAGACTGCGGCTTTACCAAGCAGGATATCCGTGTTCTTTCGAAAGCATTGAATCTTCCAACCTGGGAAAAGCAGTCCTTTGCCTGTCTGTCTTCCCGCTTTGTCTATGGAGAGACCATATCCGAAGAGAAACTTACAATGGTGGATAACGCAGAACAATTATTACTGGATTTAGGGTTTCATCAGGTGCGGGTAAGAATTCATGGAATGATGGCAAGAATTGAGATTGAGCCGGAAGAATTTCCAAAGCTGATGGAAAAGGAGAACCGGGAGAGAATTACAAAAGCTTTCCGGGAATATGGATTTACCTATGTAACCTTAGACCTTTGCGGTTACCGTATGGGAAGCATGAATGAAACATTGGAAAAGTAAGGAACTTACTCAAAGAAGTAGTAAGTTCCTTCTGCATCAGAGAACGTCTTAAGTGAAGTATGAAATACTTTATTTAAGACGTTTTTTTGTACGCATTCATCAGGAGTTCCCTGGAAGCAGATGGCACCGGATTCCATGACGATGAGTTTGTCTGAAATGGTCAGTGCTTTGGCAAGGTCGTGCAGCACCAAAAGAATTGTTTTTCCCTGGGCTTTTAAAACCGGAAGCATCCGGTAGAAATTATTCTGGCTTTCCAAGTCTAAGAAGGTAGTCGGTTCATCCAAAATAATGATATTGCAGTTCTGGGCTAAAGTCATGGCAAAGAAAACACGCTGTCTTATCCCACCGGAAAGAGTGTCGGTTGCAACGTTGCGGTAATCCGTAACATGGGTAAATTCCATGGCATCTTCCACCAGTTTGCGGTCTTCTTCGGTGAGGCGTCTCGAAAAACCAAGATATGGAAAGCGTCCATGTTCCACTAAGGTATGAACCGGAAGGGCAGGAATCACTTCACGAATCTGCGGTAAAAATGCAATTTTCTGGGCACGCAGGTGTCCATTCATATGATAAATGTCTTCGCCATCTAATGTGATAGAGCCGTTAAGAAGCTGGCTGGATTTATTTAATACGGAAATCAGCGTTGTTTTGCCACAGCCATTTGGTCCTACGATGGTTGTGATACTGCCGGTAGGAATCTCAACGTACAGATTTTTAATCAGCGGCACTTTGTGATAGCCAATGGAAACGGAATCAAATTTAAGCATGAACTCTGCGTCCTCCTTTCTTTCCTAATAAAAGATATAAGAAGAATGGTCCGCCAACAAAAGAAAGAATAATGCCGGCAGGAAGTTCATATGGTGCGGCAATGACACGACCCAGGGTGTCACAGAAGAGGACGAAGCTTGCACCTAAAAGGGCACAAAGGGGAACTAAAAGCCGCATATCATTGCCGAAGAGCCGCCTTGCAATATGTGGAACAATCAGTCCGACGAAGCTTAAAAGACCTGCATAGCTTACCACACATCCTGCCAGTATACTGGAAAGCATCAACAGCAGAAAACGGAGCAGTGATACCGGTATCCCAAGAGAGCGGGCAACATCTTCTCCAAGGCTCAGAACATTCATGTGGCTTCCGAAAAAGCAGGAAATGATAACCGCAATGACAATCGCAATGCCGGGAGCAAAAAGCATTTTTGTGGTGACATCAGAAAGAGAACCAATCATAAAGGTAGTGAGGTTTAAAGTAATATCATCACTTAATAATTTTACGGTATTGATTCCGGCACTTAAAAAAGAAGAAACAGTAATACCGGCAAGAATGATGGTAGTACGTTTGCTGTCTGCCATATATGCCAGCGCAAAAATAAGAAGTGTCGTAAGGAAGGCACCTGCAAAAGCAAAAATGGCATTGTGGGTTGCACGGCCATGGAAGATGGCGAGTCCAATCATAACGGCAAATCCGGCTCCGGAATTGACACCAATGGTGTTCGGGCTGGCAAGGGAATTATTCATAACGGTCTGTAAGATAACTCCGGCGCAGGATAGACCCATGCCGGCAGCAATGGCACCAAACATCCGTGGAATTCTGATATGAAAGAGTAAGAGACCTGTGACAGAAGTCCGGTCATTGTGAATCAGACAGGATAAAATCTCTTTCGGATTTAATAAAACACTGCCGAAAAAAAGACTTGCCAGCATCATAAGAAGCAGCAGGAAAAACATTCCGGCAAAAGATAAAATGATTTTTTTTCTCGTGTACATAGGAAATCCTTTCCGTAATTTCAGAAATATATATCGTGTTTCCTGAAATGTATTGTTGCAAGAAAGCGCTTATTTACGCGGCTTGCGTGAATAAAATAACATATTCTGAGAGAAATAACAATGCTCTTATAAATTAGTATTGACAAATTAGAAAAATATAGTAAAATATAATTCATACAAAACCAATAGGAATAATCGTAAATAGATTTCCTAAGGCAGTTCAAAGTATTTAGTGCACAATAAGACGTGCAGGAATTGGAGCGTAAGATGAAGTTTAATACCGCATTATTACATGGAGATTTTCAGGGAGAACCGAATACAGGTGCAACAACAACTCTGATTTATCAATCCAGTGCATTCGCACATGAGTCGGCAGAGAAGCTAGAAAAGATTTTTCATAACCAGGCACCGGGATATTCCTATACGAGAATCAGTAATCCTACGGTAGATGCATTTGAAAAAAGAGTAACGGCATTAGAGGGTGGCGTAGCAAGCGTTGCCTGTGCATCAGGAATGGCAGCACTCTACAATGCATTTTGTAATATCCTTCGTTCCGGCGATGAAATCGTATCCAGTGCCAGTCTCTATGGCGGAAGCATTGATTTATTCCGTGACTTAGAGGCATTTGGTATCACGACACATTATGTGGAAAACAATGACCTGGCTGCATTTGAAGCAAAGACCAATGAACATACCCGTCTTTATTTTGCAGAGACCATTGGTAATCCAAGACTTGATGTGACAGATATTACGGCACTTGCAAATCTGGCACATGAGCATCAGATACCGCTCATTATAGATAATACGGTTGCTACTGCATTCTTAGTGAAGCCGCTTTCCTTAGGAGCGGATATTGTAATGAATTCTTCCTCTAAATACATTAACGGTCACAGCAATTCCATCAGCGGAATTATTACGGACAGCGGCAGATTTAAGTGGGATGTGGAAAAATATCCTGGCATGGCAGAGTTTAAGAAGTTTGGACCATTTGCCTATACTGCCAAGCTTCGTAATGGACTGTTCCGCAATACAGGAGCCTGTTTGTCTCCTCAGAATGCATTTTATAACTGCATCGGCTTAGAGACACTGGGAATCAGAATGGAGCGTATCTGTGACAATGCAGCAGAACTGGCAAGGTTTTTTGTAAGAGAATATCCGGATGTAACAGTCAATTATCCGGGATTGGAAAGCAGTCCATGGCATGAAATCGCAAAGAAACAGTTTAAGGACCGTTTTGGTGGAATCTTAACCATACGGACCGGAAGCAAGAAACGGGCATTTGAGATAATCAATGCATTAAAGCTTCCGCTGATTATTTCCAATATCGGAGATACGAAAACATTAGTGATTCATCCGGAATCTACATTAAATGTACACAGTACCCCGGAAGAAAAAAGAGACGCCGGAGTATTTGATGATCTGATTCGTATCAGTGTCGGAATTGAAGATATCGAAGATTTAATCGAAGACTTCAGACAGGCAATGGATCAGAGCAAACCAGAGAAAAGCGAAGAGTAAATGGAGGAAGCAGACAATGGCAAAAATTGATTATGCGGCATTGAAAAAAGGCGGATTTATGCGCCAGAAACAGAAAGGATTCTTTTCTTTAAGAATTCAGGTAGTTGGAGGAAATCTGACAGCAGAAAATATTAAAGCAGTAGCAGATGTAGCAGAAAAATATGGAAAAGGCTATGTTCATATGACTTCCAGACAGGGCATTGAGATTCCATTTATTAACTTTGAAGATATAGAAGAGGTTCGTGCAAAGTTAGCAGACGGCGGTGTAAAACCTGGTGTATGTGGACCGAGAGTCCGTACCGTTACCGCATGTCAGGGCTCTGAAATCTGCCCGAGCGGATGTATCGATACCTATAGCCTGGCAAAAAAATTAGATGAACATTATTTCGGAAGAGAGCTTCCGCACAAATTCAAATTTGGTGTTACCGGATGTCAGAACAACTGTCTTAAGGCAGAGGAAAATGATATCGGAGTAAAAGGTGGTATGGAAGTAAGCTGGGTAGCAGACAAATGTATCAACTGCGGTGTCTGTGAAAAGGCCTGCCGTGAGGATGCTATCAAATGTACCGGAACAGAAGTTACCATTGATTATGATAAATGTACTAACTGCGGTCGTTGTGTAAAATCCTGCCCGACAGATGCATGGGAAGGAAAGAGCGGCTATATCGTATCCTTTGGTGGATTATTTGGAAATCATATTTATAAAGGAGAACAGTTACTTCCACTGATTACCGATGAAGAAACATTATTCCGTGTAACCGATGCAGCCATTGGATTCTTTGAAGAGCATGCAAATCCGGGTGAACGTTTCCGTTTACTCTTACAGCGTGTAGGAGAAGATGAATTCCGCAAAGTAATCCGCGATGCATTTGAAGAAAAATAAAGTTGCCGGAAGCAGCAGAAAAAGAAAATAAAGATGAAAAAGGAGATATAAGATGGAAATCGAAGGAATCAAAATTGATGATACAGTAGATATTACCGATAAAGTATGCCCCCTTACTTTTGTAAAGGCAAAGGTTGCAATTGATGAGTTAGAGGATGGCGAAGTCATTGCAATCCGCATGAATGACGGCGAGCCGGTACAGAATGTACCACGCAGTATCAAAGAAGAAGGACATCAGATTTTAAAACTGGTCAACAACGAAGATGGAACCTATAACCTTATTGTAAAGAAGGTTGAGGACTAAACATCTGGAAGGGAGAAAGAAATGGCAGAACGCGTAACAAAAGACACTTTCGATGAAAAAGTATTAAAGAGCAGCCTTCCGGTGCTGATTGATTTTTACTCCGACAGCTGTGTTCCATGCAAGAAGATGTCACCGGTCATTGGTGCTATCGCAGACGAGCAGGCAGAGAAATTAAATGTCTATAAAGTAAATACCAACTTTGATTCAGAACTGGCAGAAAAATACAGTGTAATGTCTGTACCAACCATTGTACTCTTCAAGGATGGAGAAGAAATTGCCCGTAAGAGTGGTGCAGAGAAAAAAGCGGTACTTGAGGAGTGGATTACCCAGTCCCTTGACAAATAAAAATAAAGAAAAGTGAGAGGAAGGAAATTATGCAGATTACAGTAGCAGGCGAAAAGAAAGAAGTAAAAGACGGATTAACACTTCCGGAATTAATTGAGCAGGAAAATGTAGAAACACCGGAATATGTAACCGTATCCATTAACGATGAATTTATAGAAACAGAAGCAAAGGCAACAACCGTTCTTAAGGATGGTGATAATGTAGAATTCCTTTACTTCATGGGAGGTGGAAGCTATGGCATTAACGGATGAGCAGATTGAACGTTATTCCAGACATATTATTTTAAAAGAAGTCGGCGCTAAGGGTCAGAAAAAGCTTTTAAATGCAAAAGTTTTAATTATCGGAGCAGGCGGACTTGGTGCACCGGTAGCAATGTATCTTGGAGCAGCAGGTGTAGGAACCATCGGAATTGCCGATGCGGATGAAGTAGATTTAAGTAACCTTCAGAGACAGGTTATTCACCAGACAGCAGATGTTGGCAAAGCAAAAGTACAGTCTGCAAAAGAGACCATTAATGCAATGAACCCGGATGTAGAAGTTCGTACATATCGTGAGTTTATTACCAGTGAAAATATTATGGACATCATTGCAGATTATGATTTTATCATTGATGGAACCGATAACTTCCCGGCAAAATTCTTAATTAATGATGCCTGTGTTATGGCAAAGAAACCATTTTCCCATGCAGGAATCATCCGTTTCAAAGGTCAGTTAATGACTTATGTTCCGGGAGAAGGACCATGTTACCGTTGTGTATTTAAGAATCCACCACCAAAGGATGCAGTACCGACCTGTAAGCAGGCTGGTGTCATCGGTGCAATGGGTGGTGTTATCGGAAGCCTTCAGGCAATGGAAGCAATCAAATACATCCTTGGAGTAGGAGATCTGCTGACCGGTCAGTTATTAACCTATGATGCAATTAAGCAGGAATTCCATAAGATTAAACTTCCTTGGAATGGAAAGGGATGTGCTGTTTGTGGAGAACATCCGACCATAACAGAACTGATTGATTATGAACAGGCAGAATGTACAGATAAATAAGTGTATCAGTAAAGGAATGTTATCAGATACATAACCCATGAAACATAGAAAGAGGATAGCATGATTTCATTAAAAAAAGCAGATTATGAAAAAATACTGGCACATGCCAAAAGCTGTGTACCGGAAGAGGCTTGCGGACTGATTGCCGGAACCAAAGACGGAGAGGATAAGGTCGTAGAAAAGGTCTATCTGTTGACCAATATCGACCATTCCAATGAGCATTTTACACTGGATCCAAAAGAGCAGTTAGCAGCCGTAAAGGATATGCGTGCCAATGGTCTTATACCTTTAGGCAACTGGCATTCCCATCCGGAATCCCCTTCAAGACCATCCGAAGAAGATAAGCGTCTTGCATATGACAGTAAGGCAAGCTATATGATTCTCTCTCTGATGGAGCCGGAACAGCCGGTACTCAATTCATTTCATATTGAAGGTGACGAATCAACGAAGGAAGATCTGGTAATATGTTAGATGTAGTTATCATTGGAAGCGGACCTGCAGGTTTAAGTGCAGCAATTTATGCTAAGCGGGCAAACCTTGATGCAGTTGTACTGGAAAAAGAATATCTTGGAACCGGACAGATTGCATACAGCAGCCGGGTAGATAATTACCCGGGGCTGCCGGGTAAAGATGGTTATTCTTTAGGAGAAGCATTCTTAGAGCATGCAGAGGGACTCGGAGTAACCATCGAAGAAGCAGAAGTTACAGCTATTGCAAAAAAAGAGAAAAGCTTTGTCATTTCCTGTGAAGATGGAAAGACCATAGAAGCGAAAACCGTAGTTTATGCGGCAGGCTGTCAGAACCGCAGATTAGGTGTACCGGGAGAAGAAAAATTACTGGCAAAAGGTGTCTCTTTTTGTGCGGTCTGTGATGGTGCCTTTTATAAGGGAAAGAAAGCTGCAGTCATCGGTGGTGGAGATACCGCATTGGATGATGCATTGTATTTATCCGATATCTGCGAACAGGTATATCTCATTCACCGGAGAGCAGAATTCCGTGGTGCAGAGAAGACAAAAAAGAAATTAGAAGAGCTTTCCAATGTAACGATACTTACGAATACAAGAGTACAGGAAATCACCGGAGAAGATAAAGTAGATGGTATTATTTTAGATAACGGTGAGACAATAGCTGTAGATGGTGTTTTTGAAGCTGTTGGAATGATTCCGAATACAGAATTATTAAAGAACCTTGGTGTTCTTGATGAGAAAGGCTATGTGATTGCAGGAGAAGACTGCAGCAGCAGTCTTTCCGGACTGTTTGTGGCAGGTGATGTGCGGACCAAGAGCCTGCGTCAGGTAGTCACAGCGGTTGCAGATGGTGCAGTGGCAATTCAGTCTGCAACCGGATATATCAAAGGAATGGAATAGAAAGAAGGAAACGTGTGTGAAAGGAATAGTGGACAGTGCTTCGGAACTGATAGGAAAGACTCCGATGCTCTATCTTCATAATTATATGAAAGAGGCTGGTGTAGAAGATGCGGCGATTATT
Source organism: uncultured Lachnospiraceae bacterium (assembly GCA_900315735.1). GTDB lineage: Bacteria > Bacillota > Clostridia > Lachnospirales > Lachnospiraceae > Roseburia_C. Next base: position 51,060 of record ONAD01000001.1, read on the forward strand.
GGCAAGCTGGAATATTTTAATCCGGCAGGTTCTGTAAAAGACCGTGTGGCACTTGCCATGATTGAGGATGCAGAGAGAACGGGCAAATTAAAGCCGGGTGCTACGATTATCGAGCCTACCTCCGGTAATACCGGAATCGGACTTGCTTCTGTAGCAGCTGCAAAAGGATATCATGCAATTTTAACATTGCCGGAAACCATGACGGTAGAGCGTCGTAATCTTTTGCAGGCATATGGAGCACAGATTGTGCTGACCTCCGGATATAAGGGTATGAAGGGTGCTATCGAGAAAGCAGAAGAACTTCATAAAGAAATTCCGGATTCTATTATTTTAGGACAGTTTGAAAATCCGGCAAATCCAAAAGCCCATGAAGAGACCACCGGACCGGAAATCTGGGAACAGACAGAAGGTAAGGTTGATATCTTTGTGGCAGGAGTCGGAACCGGTGGAACCATAACCGGAGTTGGAAAATATCTGAAAAAGCAGAAGAAGTCCGTACACATTGTTGCAGTAGAACCTGCAACCAGTCCGGTTCTTTCACAGGGAAAAGTCGGACCGCATAAAATTCAGGGAATCGGTGCCGGATTTATTCCGGACACACTGGATACTTCTGTTTACGATGAGATTATTCCAATCAAAAATGATGATGCCTTTGAAGAAGGAAGAGCATTTGCCCGCAGCGAGGGAATTCTTGTGGGAATCAGTGCAGGAGCTGCATTAAAGGCAGCTGTTGAGCTGGCAAAAAGAAAAGAAAATAAAGGAAAGAACATTGTGGTATTGCTTCCAGATTCCGGAGACCGCTATTTATCTACTCCTTTGTTTGCAAAATAAAATCAGTGGAAAAGCATCAGGCATTCCGCTATAATATGGTAAAAGGATCAAAAAGACTTTTGCGAAAGGAAAAGAAGTATGTTCTATTTTCTTGTGTCGGTAAATATTATAGCGCTTATCCTGATGCTTTTTATGTTGGCAGTCTGCCTTCATAAAAAGCTTTCCAAAGCACAGCTTGCATTTATTATTTATGATATTTTTACCATGCTGTTTGTGGTGGGAGTTCATCTGGAACTGGTGCATTCGGATACCGTTGGTGAGGCACTTGCCGGGCTGTGCATCCAGTATGTTGGACAGACGGGATTATCTGGGTGATTCATTATATCCATCTTGCAGTCGTTATACTGGCAGTATTTATTTTGTGTATCATGCGTTACAGGGAGAGTTCGCCGATTCATAAGAAACGGATTCTCTATATGATAGCAGGTGTGGGAACTTTTGCACTGGAATTAATCTTAAAGGGTCTGGGTGTATTTGGCAGTTATAATCCGGTAGTCATTGCCATGACAATTATGATGTTCTGCATGATGATGGCAATGATTCGTTATGGATATTTTGGTTCTCTGCAGGCTGCGGTGGATAATGCATTTAATCATGGAAAAGAAGGCCTGATTATCCTGGATGCAGAAAATAAAATTATCTCCGTCAATCAGCGTATGAAGGAACTTTTCCCGGAAATAAAGGTAGGAAGTGCCGCAAGCAGGCAAAAAGAAATCCTGCAGGCACTGACAAACCGGGAAAGGCTGTTGCATAAAAATGACCGCATCTATGAACTTCGTATGGAAGATATTGTGGAAAATGGTGAAAAAGATGGCTGCATGCTCTGGTTTATCGATCAGACAGAAAACTTGGAAATGATGCAGAGACTTCGTAGTGCGGATGAAGCCAAGACCAGATTTTTAATGAAAGTGAGCCATGAGCTGCGGACTCCGATGCATACGATACTTGGTATGAATGAAGTGATTGCGGAAGAGACATCAGAAGAGAAAATCCGTAGATATACCAGAGAAATTGCATCTGCCGGTGACAGTATGATTGCACTGATAGAAGAAGTGTTAGATGCTTCACGGTTAGAAAGTGGTACGCTTCAGATAAAGAAGGATGCATTTGCTTTAGAAGATGTTATCAATGACGCAGCAGCCCAGATGAGACCACAGGCAGAGAAGAAATCTTTAAGCTTCCGGCTGCGGATGGAGGAACCATTATTAAAACCAGGAAAACATTTCTATGGAGACAAGGCACATATCCGTCAGATTATCATTAATCTTCTGGAAAATGCGTTGAAATACACAGATGAAGGCTTTGTGGAGCTGGGTGTAGAAAAAGCGGTGGAAAATGGAGATACCTTTTTAAAGATAACTGTGACTGACAGTGGAATCGGAATAGGAAAAGAAGAGCAGGATAAAATCTTTGAAATCTTTGAACGGGGCAATAATGCCAGAAACAGCAGAAAAGACGGAATCGGTCTCGGACTGGATATTGCAAGACAACTGGCAGAGGCTATGGGTGGAAGTCTTAGCCTGATTAGTGAAGTGACAAAGGGAAGTACCTTTACGGTTCGGATTCCGTGGGTAGAAGTATCGGAAAAACATCATTTTACAAAACAGAGTGCGAAAAGTATGAATGCGGATTACAGCAGCTTTACCATTCTTGCGGTAGATGATAATGAGCAGAATCTGATGGTATTAGAACATCTTTTACATAAGACAAAGGTTAAAATGGAAACCGTGATGGATGGAAATACTGCCGTTCAAAAATGTGAAGAGAAAACATATGATTTACTTCTTTTAGACCATATGATGCCAAAGCCGGATGGCATAGAGACGCTGCACCTCATCCGTGCAGATGAGAAAGGACGAAATCATTATACTCAGGCAGTGGCATTTACCGCTAATGCAACAGCTGGTGCAAAAGAACTGTACAAAAACGAAGGATTTGCAGAGTATATTACCAAGCCGGTAAAACCGGGCACACTGGAGATTATGCTGCAGAAATATCTTAGGGATTATCTGCCGGAAGAAAATATGGTTTTCCAGGGAAACATGGATGATACAAAGGTAACAAAGCTAAGAGGCTTATTACATTATCTTGAGAAGCATGGAATTGCAGCAGAAGAAGGCTTATCCTATGCGGATGGAGATGAACAGTTCTATAAAGAATTGTTAGGCATCTTTGTAAAAGAAAAAGAGAAGAAGCAGCATCATTTAGAGAAAGCGTTCCAATCTCTTAAGGTAAATCATGTAGTAACAATGAAAGAAGCTGCAACTATCATAGATTCAGAAGCTGCAACAGATACAGAAATGATGAACGAATTATGGAAAACATTCGTAACCCAGTCCCATGGACTAAAGGGTGAGGCCTGGGGCATCGGAGCCAGAATGCTTGGAGATTTCTTTTACCAGCTGGAGTGTGCCGGAAAAGAAAAAAACATCGAAAAGATAGAGCATTTTTATCCGAAAGCCATGGAAGAGTGGCAGCAGGTAGTAGATGCTATTCAAAGAGTATTATAAAAAGAGAACCGGAAGCCGGATAAAAGAAGCTGGTCTTAGGACTTGCCAGAATAATGCTTCTTCTATTCGCTATGGTGGCAAGGGTGGATGGCACGGAACACGAAGCCTGTCCCTCTTGCGGAGAAGGGATGGGTGATTACTATGAAGAAGATAAGTATTATCTTATTATCCGCAGTACTGGTCTTTTCACTGGCTGCCTGTAATAGTGGTAAGACTACAGATAGTCCGAAAGACAATGTAAGCACTCCACAGCCTGCATCCGTGGCATACAGCCCACAGAATGTTGTGTCCCTTGCAACAGCAAAGTGTCAGGCAGGAGGGATGATTACCACACAGCAGAATTTACAGAATCATCTGAATGATGGCAGTATCACGCAGGAAGAGTACAATGAGTATTATCTTTACGATGGTATGGAAGGCTCTTATTATAGTGTGTTTGTAGAGACAGACCTCAACAAAGCAAGTGCTATTGAAAAGAACAAGAGGGAATCCAAAGAACAACTTGAAAAGGGCAATTTTTCTGTCCGGAATCTTGCAGAGGTATCTGTGGATGAATAAAGTTTTCACCGATAATAGGCGGAAACTATGAACTTTAAATTTTGATGGTTTCAAAATAATAAGACTTATGATATAATAATAGGCTGTATTAAGCTCCTTTTGCCAACATGGCAGAAAAGAGTTTGATACAGCTTAAAAATTTGCATGAAAAATTATTTAGTAAAATAACATAGAAAGGCGAGAACCCTGATAACTTAAGGATTTTCGAACAGGTAAAAGATAAGATGAAACTTGGAATCGTAGGTTTACCAAACGTAGGAAAAAGTACATTATTTAATTCACTGACCAAAGCAGGCGCAGAATCAGCCAATTATCCGTTTTGTACCATTGACCCGAATGTGGGAATCGTAACCGTACCGGATAACCGTCTGAAAGTGTTAGGCGAGATGTATCATTCCAAGAAAGTAACACCGGCAGTCATTGAATTTGTAGATATTGCAGGACTTGTAAAAGGAGCCAGCAAAGGAGAGGGACTTGGAAACCAGTTCCTTGCCAATATTCGTGAAGTAGATGCCATCGTTCATGTTGTACGTTGTTTTGAAGATACCAACGTAGTCCATGTAGACGGAAGCATTGACCCGGTTCGTGATATTGAGACCATTAATTTAGAGCTTATCTTTTCTGATATTGAAATCTTGGAAAGAAGAATTGCAAAAGTTACCAAGCAGGCAAGAATGGACAAGACACTTGCAAAAGAAGAGGCACTTTTGAAATCCTTAAAGGCACATCTGGAAGAAGGAAAGATGGCAAAGACTTATCCGTTGAGTGATGATGAGGACGAGCAGGCATGGTTTGCATCTTATAATTTATTAACTGCAAAACCGGTTATCTATGCAGCAAATGTAAGTGAGGATGACCTTGCAGATGATGGCGCAAACAATCCACATGTTGCAAGAGTAAGAGAACAGGCAGCCGCAGAAAACAGTGAAGTATTTGTTATCTGCGCACAGATTGAACAGGAAATTGCGGAATTAGATGATGATGAAAAAGCAATGTTCTTAGAGGACCTTGGATTAAAAGAATCCGGACTTGAGAAACTGATTGCAGCAAGCTATAAATTGTTAGGACTTATCAGCTACCTTACATCAGGAGAAGATGAGACAAGAGCATGGACTATTACCAAGGGAACCAAGGCACCGCAGGCGGCAGGAAAGATTCATACCGACTTCGAGCGTGGATTTATACGTGCAGAGGTGGTATCCTATGACCATCTGATTGAGTGTGGAAGCATGACAGCAGCAAAAGAAAAGGGACTGGTAAGATTGGAAGGAAAAGATTACGTTGTTCAGGATGGCGATATTATTTTATTCCGTTTCAACGTATAAGGAACCTTTTGAAAAATCCGGCATAGTATAAATAGAAGAAAAGGCACAGTGGGGCAGGCACATGATACGCTATTGTGAATTGTGTGAAAAGCAGGTGATTAATATTGCAGACTGTTGCTGCCTGGGAAATGTGGTGGATTTGGAACTGGATGAGTGCAATGGAAGAATCTGTGCACTGGTTGTAGCTGCACCGGGAAAATTTTTCTGTATTTTTTGTCCGGCATGCGAATATATTATTCCATGGAAACGTGTTGTGCGGATTGGACCGGATATTATTCTGGTAGATGTCTGTGTAGAAGATGTGAAAAGTTAGTTGACATAAGAATACGAGAAAGTTATACTAAAAATAGTACGACCAATATTTGTAAAAGCTGATATCAGCAGTTCTTTATGAACGTTTGGTGATGGAAAAACGGTATTATTTACGCAAAATTCACAAAGCGTGTTTTGTGTAGCTTTTAGAATAGGAGAAAAAAGATGAAGTGCCCATTTTGCAGCAGTGAAAATACCAGAGTAATTGATTCGAGACCGGCAGATGACAATAACTCCATCCGCCGGAGAAGATTATGTGACGATTGTGGAAAACGTTTCACAACTTATGAAAAAGTTGAGACAATTCCATTGATTGTAATAAAAAAGGATAACTGCAGAGAGCAGTATGACCGTTCCAAGATTGAAGCAGGTGTACTTCGTGCCTGCCATAAGAGACCGGTATCCGTGGAGCAGATAACCAGACTGGTTGATGAAGTGGAGACAGAGATTTTTAATCGGGAAGAAAAGGAAATCCCAAGTACTGTAATTGGTGAGATTCTGATGGATAAGATTAAAGATTTAGATGCAGTGGCGTATGTTCGTTTTGCATCTGTATATCGTGAATTTAAGGATGTAAATACCTTTATGAATGAGTTAAAGAAAATGCTGGATAAATAAAAGAAAATCTTTATGGAGAAAAGGGTTAATTTTTGTTGAATTTATCCGATAAAATTAGTAGCAGATAATTATGATGTGAGGAACGTGATCGTTATGAATATTTCAGGAATTCGTCCCAATGCGGGATTTTACGATTACAACAGCATACAGAATATCCGGAATGCAGTAGAAGATACACCGGTTGTTAAGACGGCAGCAGATGCCGGTGCATCTGAACAGCAGCAGAAGGATACCTTAGAGACTCCAGTACGAAGAGAACAGGATTTTGGGGCAGCAGATTATGCAGCACAGTACCAGCCGGATCGTACCTACGAGATGAAAGGTTCTGAAAGTGATATACATAGCCTGGATGTTGAGAAGGCATTATCCGATATGCACAAAGATCAGGTACTGCAGCAGTATCAGTTCTTTGTGGGAGAGAACATTGAACAGAGCGGAATCCGGCAGATTACCGCAACTGATACTACCAAGGTAAGAAATGTAGAGAACTTTAATTTATAAGAGTTTTTTGCAACGTGTTTCTCATATTTTTTGAACAGAATAAGCATATCAGAAGGTAAGATTCATAAGAATCTTACCTTTTTTATTTGCAAGAATGAAAACTTCTGCTATACTGTAGGATGAAAAAAACAGAAACGGAGATTAAAAATGAGAATTTTAGCTGAAAATACATCATGTATCGTAATTGACTATCAGGAGAAGATTTTGCCGGCAATGTCTGGAAGAGAGGAACTTGTGGCAAATTCAGTTGCTTTATTAAAAGGACTTAATTTACTGGAAATTCCAATGGTATTAACCACACAGTATGCCAAGGGATTAGGAAATAATATCCCGGAGATTTGTGAAGCAATCGGAAGTGATGTGGCATATGACAAAACCACATTTTCTGCATATGAAACAGAAGCTGTATATGAGGCAATGGACAAGGAGCGTAAAAATGTCCTGATTTGCGGAATTGAAGCGCATATCTGTGTCCTTCAGACTGCCATTGATTTAAAGGCAGCAGGATATCAGCCGATTATCGTAGCGGACTGCGTATCTTCAAGAAAAGAGCTGGATAAGGAACTTGGCTTAAAGAGAGCAGAGCAGGAAGGCATTCTGATTACATCGAAGGAAGCTATTTTATTTGAACTGACACATAAGGCAGGCGGACCGGTATTTAAACAGATTTCTGCACTGATTAAATAAAGGAGACAGGATATGCTGCAAAGATTTTATCCCAATGAATATCTGGATTCTACCTATGTCATAGACTTTGATAAGCTTTATGAAGAGGGATACCGGGGCATTATTTTTGATATTGATAATACGCTTGTGCCACATGGAGCACCGGCGGATGAGCGGGCGAAAAAGCTGTTCGCGCATTTAAAAGAGCTGGGTTATCATTGCATGTTATTATCGAATAATAAAGAACCACGGGTGAAGATGTTCAATGATGCGGTAAATGTTTCTTATATTTATAAGGCAGGAAAGCCGGCAACGAAGAATTACCTTAAGGCAATGGAAGAGCTGGGAACCACCACAGAGAATACGTTATTTGTGGGCGACCAGATATTTACCGATGTGTATGGCGCAAACCGTGCGGGAATCCGTACGATTCTGGTAAAACCGATACATCCGAAAGAAGAAATACAGATTGTTTTAAAACGATACTTAGAGAAAATAGTGTTACATTTTTATAAAAGGAAGAGAAAGAAGGAAGAAAAATTATGAAAATCGGAATTGGAAATGACCACAGTGCAGTGGAAATGAAATTCGCAATCAAGAAGTATTTAGAGGAAATGGGACATGAAGTAGTAAATTACGGAACAGATTCTACCGAAAGCTGTGACTACCCGGAGTATGGTGAGAAAGTAGGACGTGCTGTGGCAGCTGGAGAAGTAGACTGTGGCGTATTAATCTGCGGTACCGGCGTTGGAATCTCCTTAGCTGCCAATAAAGTAAAAGGTGTCCGTGCAGCAGTATGTTCTGATGTAACAACTGCGCATCTGGTAAAAGAGCATAACAATGCCAATATCATTGCATTTGGTGCAAGAATTGTTGGAATTGAGAAAGCAAAGGATATCGTAAAAGCATACCTGAATGCAGAATTTCAGGGTGGCAGACATGAGAAACGTATTGCTATGATTCACGAAATTGAATCAAGATAGGGTAAAGTCACAAAAAAAGGTTGAAAAATGGCTTGTTTTATTATAAAATAGAACGAGTGAGTGACAAGTTGGAAATGAGAATTTTTTCCAATACCTACAGAACCTGCCACTGGCAGCTTCTTGCGGATGCTTAGCAACGAAAATTAGGAGGAATATCGATGATTTCAGCAGGAGATTTCAGAAACGGAATTACAATCGAATTAGAAGGAAATATTTATCAGATTATTGAATTCCAGCACGTTAAACCTGGAAAGGGTGCTGCATTTGTCAGAACCAAGTTAAAGAATATCAAGAGTGGCGGTGTAGTTGAGAAAACTTTCCGTCCAACAGAGAAATGCCCACAGGCACGTATCGACCGTAAGGATATGCAGTATTTATATTCTGACGGAGATCTGTATTACTTCATGGATGTTGAGAACTATGAGCAGATTGCTTTAGACCAGACAACCATCGGTGATACATTAAAATTTGTAAAAGAGAACGAAATGTGCAAAATCTGTTCTCACAATGGCAACGTATTTGCTGTTGAGCCACCATTGTTCGTTGAACTTCAGATTACAGAGACAGAACCTGGATTCAAGGGTGATACTGCAACAGGTGCAACAAAACCTGCAACTGTTGAGACTGGTGCAACTGTAATGGTTCCATTATTCGTAGAGCAGGATGATGTCATTAAAATCGATACAAGAACTGGTGAGTATTTATCCAGAGTATAATTTCATGCGAAATACGTGGGAGTTTCAAAACAGTTGTTTTGAAACTCCCTTTTTTCTATTGCCAGGCATTTGCAGGGCTGCCAGCAGCAGACTTGGCAGGTTATGGTAATGAGAATGGAAAGTTGAGGAAATAAAAATGCAGGAAGAAAGCAGAAAAGAAAAAAATTTCATAAAAAGGATTTATCATGCAGAAGCACCAAAATGGCTGAAATATGCGATTTTATTCGGATATCCGATTCTGCTTTTTTATATCACTGCATTTATGACTTATAATCCTTTTGTAAGAACCAGATGGAGAGCACAGATTTTAAATCTTATTTTATTTGAGGTATTTGTGTGGCTGCTGCTGGCAGTTACCGGCAGTGCAGTTATCGCACTTCGCATAGAGACGATTCTTGGAATTGCACTGAGCATTGCCAATTATTATGTTATTTCCTTCCGGGGCGCTCCGGTGGTTCCGTGGGATTTACTGTCTCTTGGAACAGCCGCCAGTGTTGCCGGAGGTTATGACTATACGTTACCGCCGCGTCAGATTGCATTGATTCTTCTGATGCTTTTTCTGGCATTTACAGAGCGTTATGCAAAGATTCATATTTCACGGAAAAAGATATTGCTTCGTGCAGGCAGTGCTGTGATTTCTCTTGCCTGCATGGTTGGAATTGGCTGGATGGTGCAGGATGATGGAATGGTAAGCTCCTTACAGCTTTATCCGTTTCTTTTTACGCCTACGGTTATGTATGAACGAAATGGCTTTGCAGTGACATTTCTTATGGATGTACAGTATCTTAAGGTAGAGAAACCGGAAGGATATTCCATAGAAAAGGCGAAGGAATTATTGGAAAAAGAGGATGGGCTTGACTGGACGGCATCCGACCAGAAAAATAATGTTGAGAAGGAAGTAGCAAATCAGAAAGAAACAGCAGACCAGGGAGAAGCAGGAACAACACAGCAGCTTCCGAATGTTATCGTCATCATGGATGAAGCATTTTCCGATTTGGGCGTCCTGTCCGATGAGGCACTTCCGGTAAGCGAAGACTATATGCCATTTATTCACAGCCTGCAACAGGGGGCAGAGAATACCCAGACCGGATATTTAAATGTATCGGTAAAGGGTGGAAATACGGCAAATACGGAATTTGAATTTTTGACAGGAGATACCATGGCATTTCTACCGGCGGGAAGTATTCCTTACCAGCAGTATATTACAAAGGACACACCGAGTATGGCATCTTATTTAAAGAGCCTGGGCTATGAGACATATGCCATGCATCCATATTATGCGTCCGGCTGGAACCGGGATAAGGTATATCCGCTGCTGGGATTTGACAGCTTTTATTCTTCACAGGATTTCTATGGTTCCACTTATGAGCGGGGCTATATTGATAACTCTTCCTGTGTAGATAAGATTATTGCGACTTATGAGAAAAAGGATGCAGGAACACCGGCATTTATTTTTAACGTAACCATGCAGAATCACAGTCCATATACCGATGGCTATCAGAATCTTCAGGGAAATGTTACAGTAGATGGAACGGTATCTACCCAGTTATCGGAATATCTGACACTGGTAAAATTATCGGATGCAGCATTGGAAAAGCTGATTGATTATTTTGAGACACAGGACGAACCTACGGTTATCGTATTCTTTGGTGACCACCAGCCGACAGATGCGGTGGTGGAGCCAATCTGGAATTTAGAAGGCAAATCATCCTCTGATTTAACAGAAGAAGAAAATCAGCTTCGTTATAAGGTGCCTTATGTTATCTGGGCGAATTATGATATTGATGAGGCGGTAAATCAGGAGAGCAGTGCCAACTATCTGGGGACACAGATGATGGAAGCAGCAGGAATTCCTCTGTCGGACTACCAGAATTATTTACTGGAACAAAAAGAGGAGATGCCATTGATTTCCACGCAGCATACGGAAGCAGAAGGCAGTGATGCGTGGCTTAATTATCAGACGCTGCAGTATTATCTTTTATTTGACTGGGATGGAGAAAAATAGAAATGAAGGAAAGATTACTTCGAATCAAAAACAGTAAAAAGATGCCGTTAATACTGGCTTTTTGCATTCCGTTTTTTCTTGCACTGGGAGTCTGCATTGGCCATGAGATTTATCCTTTTGGCAATCAGTGTTTTCTGCATATTGATATGTATCACCAGTATGCACCGTTTTTTACGGAATTCATGAATAAGTTAAAGAGCGGAAGCGGGTTATTATATACATGGAATTTAGGACTTGGTACGGACTTTGTATCATTGATGGCATATTATCTTTCCAGTCCTTTTAACTGGCTGTTATTATTATGTCCGTCTAATCTGGTAATCGAATTTATGACGGTATTGATTCTAATTAAGATTGGACTTAGCGGACTTACTTTTGCATTTTACTTAAACCGGCATTATAAAGATAATGGATATCGCATTGCTTTATTTGCGGTATTCTATGCGTTATCCGGGTTTATGTGTGCTTATAACTGGGATATTATGTGGCTGGATACGGTGGTGTTATTGCCGCTTATTTTGCTGGGTCTGGAAAGATTGGTAGAAGGAAAGAAGATGACGCTTTATGTGGTAACACTGGCGGTTTCGATTCTTTCAAACTACTATATTTCCATTATGGTCTGCATCTATCTGGTGCTATATTTTGTGATTCTGATATTAGAGCAGAAAAGCGGAATAGGAAAAGCAATTCTTAAATTTGCGACCGGCTCCATCCTGGCAGGCGGTATGGGAGCAATACTGATTCTGCCGGAGATTGTGGCATTAAGCGGAAGTGGTTCCGGTGGAATCTCTTTTCCGGAAAAAATGGAGTGGTATTTTGGCCTGCTGGATGAAGCAGCAAGGTTCTGCATTGGTGTCGAGCCGTCTTCTACGGTAGGACATATGCCAAATCTTTACTGCGGAGCGGCAATTTTATTATTATTATTCCTTTATCTTTTGAATTGCAGGATCCGAATTGGTGCAAAGATTCCAAGACTCTTACTGGTGGCATTTTTCTTTGTGAGCTTTGCAAATAATAAACTGGATTTTATCTGGCATGGTTTTCATTTCCCGGATGGACTTCCGGCAAGACAGACCTTTTTATTTGCCTTTTTACTGCTGACCTTAGGCTATGAGGCAGTGCGGGAAGAAAAGGGCAATAGCATTTTTAAAATTCTATTTGCATTTTTGTTATCCGAGCTGTTGCTGGTTCTGTGCTTCCGTTTTACAGATTTAGAACAGGTGACACCGGAGCAGATGTTTTTGACGGGGCTTTTGATTTTAGGTTATACGTTTCTGCTGTTATTCTATCGGCGGAAGGATAAGACGATGCGGACTATCGTATCGATATTTGCAGTAATTCTGGTGTGTGCCGAAGCAGGAGTAAACCTTGACATGACCAGTATTTCCACTACCAGCCGGACACTGTATACCCAGCATTTAGAGGATTACGCAGCACTTGCTAAGACTGCAGAAGCACAGGATGACAGTTTCTTCCGTATTGATAAGTTTAACCGGATGACCAAGAATGAGTCGGCACTTTCAAACTATGCATCAGCGTCTATTTTCTCATCTCTTATTAATAAGGATGTGGCAGATTTTTACCGGGAAATGGGAATGGAAGGTGGCAAGAATTATTATTGCTATAATGGTGCAACGATGCTTACCTCTTCAATGCTGTCGGTAAAATATATCCTGACAGACAGTGCAGAAGAAGAAAGTCCGTATCGAAGACTCTTATCAGAGCAGAATGGCATATACTTATATGAAAATACTTATACACTGCCGTTTGGTTTTATGGTAGATAGTGATTTGACAGAAAAATGGGATTTTACCCTTGGAATACCGATTATGGCACAGAATGAACTCGCCTGTGCCCTTGGTGCAACCGAGAATCTTTTAGAGCCGGTGGATGCAGAAATGCATAATGGAAAAACAGTGATTCATGTAACGGAAAGCGGCTATTATTATGGCTATTATACGATGAAGAATGCGAAAACCATTACCGCAATCACAGGAAACCGCACAAGAACATTTTCCAAATGTGACCATATCTATTTACTGGATTTGGGCTATTGTGAGGCAGGGGAAGATATTACGCTGTCTTCTACGGATACGGATCAGATACTGATGCAGGGCTACCGGTTAAATGATGCGGCATTTCAGGCAGCATATCATACTTTATCGCAGCAGACCATGGAGTTAAAATCCTACAGTGACAGCAGCATCGAAGGCAGTATCAATGTGGAAAAATCAGGAAATCTTTTATTGTCCGTGCCGGATGATGAAGGCTGGCATGTCTTTGTAGATGGGAAGGAAGTGGACTATGAACATTTCTGTGATGCTTTTATCAGCATTCCATTAAAAGAAGGCAGTCATGATATTGTATTAAAATATACAACACTAAACCTGAAACTGGGAGCATTGATTTCCGGTGCAGCATTGTTCTTATTTCTTTGTATTACCTGGATACCGGTTGTTGTGAGAAAACGAGGAGAGAGAGCATGAAGAAAAAAATAGCTTTTCGAATATTTACGGTACTGGCAGTGCTTTGTGTTATTTATTCGGGGATGGTACTGGCAACGGGTTCCGGAACATCATTTTTCCTGGTGTGGATTGGGCTTGCACTCCTTTTATTTCTGTTTGGATATTCCATCAGGAAATCTTTTTGGAAGAAAGTTCCACGGCTGGTTAAGGGAATCTGCATTGCTGTAGTTGCAGTGGGATTTACAGCATTTTTCATTGTAGAAGGCTGCATCATAAGTCAGATGAATGAAAAAGGCGAAGCGGGACTTGACTACATTATTGTGCTGGGGGCACAGGTGAGGGAAAGCGGACCAAGTGTTGCTTTAAAATACCGGCTGGATGAGGCAGTGGAATATTTAGAGGATAATCCAAAGACAATCTGTATCGTATCCGGTGGACAGGGTGCAAATGAGCCATATTCCGAAGCCGAGGGAATGGCACGGTATTTAAAAGAACAGGGAATTGATGCGTCCCGGATTCTCTTAGAGGATAAGTCCTTAAATACGGAACAGAATATGGAATATAGCAAAGCTTTGATAAAAGAGGGGGCATCAGTTGGAATCATCACCAATGACTTTCATCTGTTCCGGGCAAAGCAGATTGCACGAAAATATGGACTGGACAATATCTGCGGAATAGCAGCAAAATCTACTCCGGTTTATCTTCCGAACAATATGCTGCGGGAATTTTTAGCAGAAATAAAATTTTTGCTGTAGTTTTGTACTTGCAGAAGCCGGAAGAATAGTATGAAAGTAACAGGAGTTTTATGGAGAAAGGGTTTATATAGCTATGGAGATTAAATGTGAATACTGTGGCTCCATCATTAAGGAAACAGATGAAAAATGTCCCTATTGTGGAGCCACAAATCAGGCAGTAAAGCGTACTGCGGACCACACGCCAAAAACTATTGAAGAGTTGCAACAGTGGTATCAGGCACGGAATCTGCCACCGTATGAAGTGACGAGATTCTTTATCGGAATCAATTACACGCAGCCAAAAGCCTTTGGTATTTACCGGGAAGGTCAGAATGTCATTGTCTATAAGAACAAGGCAAACGGAGAGCGGGCAATCCGCTATCAGGGAACCGATGAAGCCTATGCGGTAAATGAGTTGTATCTTAAGTTAAAAGAGGAAATCTTAAACCAGAAGGAACATAATCAGGCTGGAAATGTAAGAAACAGCGGTTATGGAAGAACAACAAAGCCAATGTCAACAGGAAAGGTAATAGGAAGAATCTTTGCCTGGATTGGAGCATTCTTTCTTTTCTTCTTTGGTTCCTTTGTACTCTTTGTGTTAGATACATTATACCGGGGAATTGGAACGGCACTTTTTGTTGCACTGATTGCCGCAGTGCCGGTAGCAGTGATATTAGACCTTATCGTATGCGGGTTAAAGAAGAAAAGCTCGGTATTTGAAAAGATATATCAGGGATTTGCAGGAAAGAAATTCTTAACCTGTGCCGTTTGTTTCCTGATGTGCTTTTTAATCGTTCTGATTCCGATACATAATTACAAGAAGGCAAGTTATTACCAGTACCAAAATACGGTCTATGTACATAGTCATAATAACTGGTTCGAGTATGATGGTTATGACTATGATAAGATAGACAGCGATGAGGTACCGGATGATATTTTAAATAACCGTTCTGATTATGAAATGACTTATGAGAATGGTTACAACTGGGATAACAGCATTACCGATTTTGAAGACAGCAGATATTATGAAGAGCATTATAGCTCAGACAGTTCAGACAGCAGTTCCAGTAGTAGTTACGACAGTGGATATGACTGGGATTCCAATGACAGCTGGGATTCTAATTCTTCTGACTGGGACAGCGACTGGTAAATATTAATATATTACTTAGAAATTTATTTTTCCGTTAAGAATAATCTAAGAAATGAAATAGAATATCTTTAAAAACACTCCTTTTTCATGTGCTTTACTAAAGGTAAAGAATGAAAAAGGGGTGTTTTTTTATGATGCAGTCAGAACATGCAGGACAACGAAACGTACAACAATCAAGGGCAGCAGGACAACGGAATGCACAACATGCAAAAGAAATGAGAAAGCGGAGCATACGACGGAAAAGAGCAAGAAGAATGCAAAGAATCAAGAGAATATTCGTGGCAGCAGTAATTCTGCTGGTAGTTTTTGCCACAGGCAGAACATCGTTGGTGCAAGGCTTCTTAAATCACTGGAATGTAAAATCAGAGGCAACACTTACGGCGGAGGGATATCCGGACAGCCTGATACAGCTTTACGAGAAAAATGAAGAAGCAAGACAGTTTGTGCTTGATTATAAGAAGAATGGAAATAATGAGCAGCCGATTGATATTTCATCGGATGTAGTAGATGGTAAAATACCGCTTTTCCTTCAGTGGGACGAGCGTTGGGGCTATAGAACCTATGGAGATAATTTCCTTGCAATCACAGGATGTGGCCCGACAGCATTGTCCATGGTTTATGTAGGGTTGACTGGAGATACTTCCATGAATCCCTATGCCGTTGCCCAGATGGCACAGGAGGAGGGCTTCTATGTCAATGGCAGCGGTTCCGCCTGGAGCATGATGACAGAGCTAGCCACAAAGCTTGGTTTATCAGCACAGGAAATGAGCCTCAATGAAGATATCATCATACAGGAATTATCCCAGGGACATCCGATTATCTGTATCATGGGACCAGGAGATTTTACCACATCCGGACATTTTATTGTATTAACAGGAGTAGATTCCGATGGAAAAATAATAGTGAACGATTCCAACAGCAAAAAGAACAGCAATAAGACCTGGAAGATAGAGGACCTTATGAGCCAGATTCGGGATTTATGGGTGTATCAGTAGAAGTGGCATTCTTTACGAAAATCTGCTATAATTCTTGATAAAATGATTCGAAGGGCGAGTGGAAAAAGAGACTGGCGGTAATTTTTCGACGGTAGTGTGGCAATATCTGGATTGTTCTCCGAAGTAAGGATACCTGATAAGGACTGCTAGAGGCACTTAAAATTTAGTATGGAGTATCCGGGTTCGGAGAAGAAGCCAGATATTACATCACATTCCCGCTGGAAGAAAACCGGCATCACATTTCCCACTCCCTTGCAAATATTTTAACAAGAAGGGAGCTATAGAATATGGAAACATGGTATTACGAAGTCGTATCCATCGATGGAGACTATGCAAATTTAAAGCGGACAGACATTGCTTCAGATGATTTGAAACTTGTGGCAAGAGCACTTCTTCCGGCAGAAATTATGGAGGGAAGCAAGTTAAAATACGAACTGATGCAGTATGAGATTATAGAATAGCAGATAAAGGAGTATGAGAAGATGAAAATAAAGGCATTAAACTGTCCGAACTGTGGAGCACCATTTCAGCCGGAACAGAAAAACTGTGCGTATTGTGGAAGTTATATTATTGTGTCTGAGGAAAACTATGTGGACTTAAGCAATGTTGCGATTCATACAGAGATAAAGCAGCCGGAAAAATACCCGGGGGTATATGTGTATGGACGTTTATTGGGACAGGGAGAGAAGCCACTGGCACTTGGTGTTGCAAATTTTTCTTCCGGACTGGTATCAACCGGTGGCAAATTGCTGTTGACCACAGAAAGCCTGTCTTTTAGTGCACATACATTTAATATTGGAGAAAAGGCAGTAATGATTCCATTGAAGCAGGTTACAGAAGTGAAGATGGGAAGTAATTTCCTGATTTCACAGAGCATTCTTGTATCAACACCACAACAGCAGTATAAATTTGTGGTATATCATGGAAAAGACTGGCTGGCAAAAATCGAAGCGGCAAGGCGGGAGGTTTAGAAAAAATTATGAAGAAGGAAAAGGTTATTGGAATCGGGGTACTGCTTGGAATTGTTATTCTGGCAGTGATTGTAGTTGTAGTGGCAGGAAATAGGGGAAAAACAAAGTCTAAGACAGAAAATGAAGCTGAAATACAGACACAGAAGGAATCAGAATCAGAAGAATCAAAAACAGAAACTGCGTCTGCGGATAAAGAGTCTTTGAACGAAGAAGAACTGGTAGAAGAGAACTTTCGTCAGGAAGGAATTACAGAATATGAAAAAATAAATCTGGCAGATTATGAGAGCCAGGCAGGAATCGATTTATCAGAATATGTATCCTATCGGTTTTATTATGATAGCGATGGACTGAAAATTGAGGGATATTTCAGTGCACCAAAAGATTTACTGGATGGACAAAAGACTTCCTGTCTTATTTACAATCATGGCGGAAATCAGGATTACGGTGCATTGGAAAATATAGAAACCTGTTTTTATGCCTATCAGCTTCATACCATTTGCATTGCGTCAAACTACAGAGGTTGTGGAAACAGTGAAGGAGAAGACCAGTTTGGCGGAGCGGATGTGGATGATGTTATCCGGCTTTTGGACTTGTGTGAACAATTCTCTTACATTGAAAAGGATGCCATAAATATGATGGGCATTTCCAGAGGCGGAATGATGGCTTATGAAGTGTTAAGACAGGATGAACGGGTGCATAAGGCGGTTATTGTATCCGGTCTTTCCGATTGTTTTATGGCATATGAGGAAAGAAGTGACATGCAAACCGTATTCGATTCTCTGGTTGGTGGTTCACCGGAAGAAATGCCGGAGGAATATGAGAAGCGTTCTGCAACCTACTGGGCAGATGAAATCAATACACCGCTGCTTATCATTCATGCCACCGGGGATGAAAAAGTATCTATTGCACAGGCAGATAAATTAACAGAAGCATTAGAGCAGGCAGGAAAGACCTACGAATATATTACCTTTGATGGAAATTCCCATGGAGAAATCCGACCGGAGGATGGTGAGAAGATAAAGGCATTTCTGGAAGAACAAGAGTAAGAAAAAACACAGATTCGCTGTTTATGGTAAAGACTTTTTGAGGTTCTAAAGGTAGACTTAAGTCATCATAAAAATGGAGGCAACAGGAATGGATATGGTGAAGATGGGAAGTTTTTTGGCAGAACTTCGAAAGGAACATCATTTAACGCAAGCTGAGTTAGGTGAAAAGTTAGGAGTAACGAACAAAACAATTTCCCGGTGGGAAACAGGCAATTATATGCCACCTGTTGAAATGTTGGAAGAACTCAGTAATATGTATGACATGACCATTAATGAGCTCCTGAGTGGCAGAAAGCTGACAACGGAGGAATATAAAGAAATGGCAGAAACGAATATTAAAGAAACGCTTAAAGAAGGTGCATTTACCTTAAAAGAAAAGCAGACTTTTTTTAAGAAGAAATGGTTAAAAGAACATGTTATGACAATAGTAATTGCGTATATTCTATGGATGATATTTGCCCTTTTATTAGCAAAATACAATTTACCAGTTTATTTAGCCGGAGGCATCGGTGGATTTAGTGGTGTAACTATATATGCATTTTTACACAATCGTATGATGGCTTATGTTGAAAATTGTATATATGGTGGAAAATGGGATGAGTATAGAGATAAATAGAAAGAAAAATGTAAGAAATTTTTGTTTGACTTTTTCCAAAAAGAAAAATATAATAACTTCTGAACGAGTAGCAAAATTGCGTAAATCCAGTTTTGCTGCTCGTTTTTCATAATTTTATAATGCAATGAAAAAGTGTGTAGCTTATCAGCGTAAGTCCAACTTATAAGATAGGTGCACACTTTTTATATTGCCAAATATCCGTAAGAAGCTGCCAGTGGCAGCTTCTGCAGGTGGAAAAAGGAGGATTAAGTTAAGATGGCAGAAAGTAACAAGATGAAGGAAATGCCGGTGCGTAAGCTCATGGTGCAGATGGGAATACCGATGATTTTATCTATGGCATTGCAGGCAGTTTACAACATTGTAGACAGTGCCTTTGTTGGAAACATGAAATCGGGAAGTGAGGCTGCACTTAATGCACTTACACTGGTGTTTCCGGTTCAGATGCTTATGGTAGCAGTTGGAATCGGAACAGGTGTGGGAACCAATGCGCTTCTTGCAAGAACACTGGGACAGGGAAATAACAAAAAGGCAGCAAAAGTGGCAGGAAACAGTTTGTTTCTTGGAGTAATTATTTATGTGGTATGTCTGCTGTTTGGGATTTTTGGAGTAAAAGCATACATCTCATCCCAGACCGTTGATACGGAAGTTATTGCAATGGGAACAAGCTACTTAAGAATATGCTGCGTGATTTCATTTGGAATTATTTTCTTCTCACTATTTGAAAAACTGTTACAGGCAACCGGGCGTTCCCTTTATTCTACAATCGGTCAGGTTGTGGGAGCAGTGATAAATATTATTCTTGACCCAATTATGATTTATGGCATCGGACCTGTTCCTGAAATGGGAGTAGAGGGCGCAGCCTATGCAACCGTAATCGGACAGGTGGTATCAGCAGCGTTATTATTTATTTTCCATATAAAATTAAATAAGGAATTTGAACATGGTGTAAAGTTTATGAAACCGGAGGGAAGAATTATCAGGGAAATCTATGCAATCGGACTTCCGGCAATTATTGCACAGGCACTTATGTCTATCATGGTTTATGCGATGAATCTGATTTTGAAATTCAGTCCTTCGGCGCAGACCGCATATGGATTGTTCTATAAAGTACAGCAGTTTGTACTGTTCCTTGCCTTTGGACTTAGAGATGCAATCACACCGATTATTGCTTTTGCATACGGAATGCATAGCAAGAAGAGGATTCAGGATGGAATCAAATATGGCTTAATCTATACGATTGTGCTTATGATTGTTGGTGTGGCAATTACAGAAATTTTCCCGGGGGCTTTTGCAACATTATTTAATGCAGGACAGTCAAGAGAATATTTTATCGAAGCAATGAGAATTATTTCTATCAGCTTTATTTTTGCCGGAATCAATGTAGCATATCAGGGAATTTATCAGGCATTGGACGGTGGCATGGAATCGCTTATAATTTCACTGCTCAGACAGCTTGTAGTTATATTACCGCTGGCAGGCATTTTCTCCATATTGGTCAGAAACGGACAGATGGGCGTTTCCTTAATCTGGTGGGCATTTCCGATAACAGAGATTGTTGCATGCCTGGTGGGATATGTATTTTTAAAGAGAATCCGGAAGAATAAAGTGGAAAGTTTAAGTTAAGGAGGAAGCAGCTATGGCAAAAAGAATCATTACAATCAGCAGAGAGTTTGGAAGCGGCGGTCGATTTATCGGGGAAGAAGTGGCAAAAAAACTTGGTATCGCCTATTATGATAAGGATATCATTGGACGGATTGCAGAACAGTCCGGGTTCGCACCGGAGTACATTCAGGAAAATGCTGAATTATCTCCCAAGAAAGGATTGTTTGCCTATGCTTTTTCCGGTCGTGATATTACGGGAAAATCAGTGGAAGATATGGTATATGAAGCACAAAGAAAAGTAATTCTGGAAATCGCTGAGAAAGAAAGCTGTGTAATCATTGGAAGAAATGCAGATTTTATTTTAAGAGACAGAGCTGACGTGCTGAATGTCTTCATACATGGAAACATGCCGGAAAAGGTACAGCGTATCTGCAGGTTATATCATGTTACAGAAGCAGATGCCATAAAAATGATAAATGATACAAATAAAAGACGCAGGGCAAACTATAACTTTTATACAGAGCAGAAGTGGGGAATGGCGGAGAACTATACACTGTCGTTGAATAGTTCTGTGTTAGGGTATGATATGTGCCAGAAAATCATAATGGATTGTGTAAAATGATAAGGGCAGGTCACTGTAGAGGTGTAGAATTTACATTTGTGATGGGTGCAGCCTGCTGTAACTTTCAGTACCTTTTCTTTTTCAAGAAAGTGAAGTATGATACAGAGGAAGAGCGGCGCTTAACGGCAGAAGAATTGGGCAACATAAGAATATTGTGTGGAGGTAAATATTTGGCAAAGCAATTTATAATGAATAATATAAATCGGAATTTGAGGAGGAAATATGGCATCAAGCAAGGAATACTTAGAGTTTATTTTAGGGCAGCTATCTGAGTTAGAAGAAATTACTTATCGAGCTATGATGGGAGAATTTATTATTTATTATCGTGGCAAGATTGTAGGCGGTATCTATGATGATAGATTACTTGTTAAACCAGTAAAATCAGCAATTAGTTATATGCCGACAGCTCCGTATGAATTACCCTATGAGGGAGCAAAAGAGATGTTGTTGGTAGATGAAGTTGATAATAAGGAATTTTTGACAGGCTTGTTTCATGCAATGTATGATGAACTGCCAGCCCCAAAACCGAAAAAGAAGAAATAGACAATTTTCAGCTTGGAGAAACAATATGGTACGAAAAGCAGAAGAACAGGATTTAGAAATATTGGCAAATTTAGCAGTACAATAGAATTATTTGCTTTACAAAGACATTATAAAAGAATGCAGAGAAGTAGTTTATAGAGATACTTCTCTGCATTTTTGCTGTCGGGCATCCGTAAGAAACTGCCGGTGGCAAGTCCGGTAGGTGGTTTACGGCACATCTTCCGCAGAAGCAGCAGGCTCACAGAGTGATTTTCGGGCAGCAAGATTTGCAAGCATATCACTTAATACCACAAGGTCTGCGGCAAGAAGCGTAAGCTCATCGGTCGACAGGCATTCGGACAACTGGCAGGAAATTGTGGAGAGGTAAAAAAGATTCGTACAGTTTGACATAGCGGTTGACCATAAGATATTTATGATATGTTATGCAACTGTCAGAGAAAATGTGTATAATAAAAGAAAATAACTTCAGGATAATCATTTGTAAAAAGGAATGAAAGGAATCAAATATGAAAACACTGATTGTAGTAGATATGCAGAATGATTTTATTGATGGTTCGCTTGGAACAAAGGAAGCGCAGGAAATTGTACCAAAGGTAAAAGAGAAAATTAAAGAGTATCAGGAGCGTGGGGACGAAATCATTTTTACCCGTGATACCCATCAGTCAGATTATCTTAGTACACCGGAGGGAAAGAAGCTTCCGGTGGAACATTGCATCGAAGGAACAAAGGGCTGGGAGATTGCAGAAGGCTTAGAGGTGCCGGGATGCAGTTATATTAATAAACCGACCTTTGGCTGGACACACTGGGCGGAGCGGAACTTTGAAGAAATAGAATTATGCGGTCTTTGTACGGATATCTGTGTGGTATCCAATGCTCTGATTTTAAAGGCAGAATTTCCAGATGTAGAAATTACAGTGGATGCCGCATGCTGTGCCGGAGTGACACCGGAATCCCATGAGGCAGCACTTACAACTATGAAAATGTGTCAGATTCAGGTGACTGGAGAATAGAAAAGGCGGAATAATTCGAAAAGAATCCCTCCGACGCTTGAACGTCGTTCGTTTTTTGAGTATAATCGTTTCGTAAGGAAGGTGACAGATATGAAGGATACAAGAGTTGACATTTATCATGGAGTAACACCAATTAAGGTAAAACCGTATGAGCATAATGTAAAATATTATGAGACAGACCAGATGGGGATAGTGCATCACTCCAATTATATCCGTTGGATGGAAGAGGCACGAATGGATTTGATGGACCAGATGGGCTTCAGCTATAAGCAGATGGAAGACCAGGAAATTATCAGTCCGGTGCTGTCGGTACAGTGTGAATATAAGAGCATGGTGCGTTTCGGGGACACCGTTGTCATTGAGACAGCAATTGCAAGTTACAATGGAATCAAACTCAGTGTCCGTTATCGTATGACAGATAAAGAGACCGGAGAGCTTCGGACAATTGCAGCCAGTGAGCACTGCTTCTTAGACCGTAGTGGTAAGCCGATTTCATTGAAACGGTCATACCCTGAAATAGATACAAAATTCTTCCAGATGATGGATGAGGAAAGTTAGGACAAGATGAGCGAAAAATTAGTTCTGATCGATGGACACAGTATATTAAACCGGGCATTTTTTGGATTACCGGATTTGACCAATGCAGAGGGACTTCATACCAATGCAGTATATGGTTTCTTAAACATTTTATTTAAAATATTAGAGGAAGAGCAGCCGGAGTATCTTACGGTTGCTTTTGATGTGCATGCACCGACATTCCGTCATAAGATGTTTGATGCATACAAGGGAACGAGAAAACCGATGGCAGAAGAATTACGGCAGCAGGTACCGTTGATGAAAGAAATGCTGCGTGCCATGGGAGTTACGGTAATTGAAAAAGAAGGCTTAGAAGCAGATGACCTTTTAGGAACCATAGCAAAGCGCAGTGAAGCAGCAGGATATGAAGTGTCTGTAGTGTCTGGAGACCGGGACTTATTGCAGCTTGCCAGTGACCATATTAAGATTCGGATTCCAAAGACCAAGCGGACCGGAACCGAAATCGAAGATTATAATACCAAAGAGGTATTGGAAAAATATCAGGTTACACCATTACAGTTTATTGATGTAAAGGCACTGATGGGCGATACCGCAGATAATATTCCGGGTGTACCGGGAATCGGCGAAAAGACAGCCACGAACCTGATTGTTGCATATGGCAGCATTGAAAATGCGTATGCCCATGTAGAAGAAATTAAGCCAAACCGTGCAAAAGAAATGTTAAAAGAGCATTATGATATGGCACAGTTAAGTAAGACACTGGCTACCATTAAGATAGATGCAGATATCCCATATGACATCAACGAATCAAGAATTGGCAATTTGTATACACCGGAAGCTTATGTGATGTGTAAGCGTCTGGAATTTAAGAATCTTTTGAAACGGTTTGAAGTGGACACACCGGTAAATACCGGAGAGGAAAACTTTAAACGAATTGGAGATTTTGCTGAGGTAGAAGAATTCTTTGCAAAGGCAAAGGAGCAGCAGGCAGCAGGCATCCAGTTGATTTATGAAAAGGATGTTGTACTGGGGCTTGCAGTTGCATGCACAAAAGAAGATGTGGCATATATCCCGGTAGAAGGATTTGTAACAGAACAGTATCTTTTCGAACAGTGCAGACGGCTTCTTGCAGCAGGCACAGAACTTTGTACCTTTGATTTGAAACCACAGCTTAGATGGATAGAAGCGGATGAAAAAAGTCATATTTTTGATGTGAAGATAGCTGCTTATTTATTAAATCCGTTAAAAAATGACTATGCCTATGAAGACATTGCAAAAGACTATCTCGATTTGATGGTGCCATCGAAAGAGGATTATCTTGGAAAGAAAGATTTAGCCGCAGCATCGGAAGAAAAGCCGGAAGAATTCTTAAAAATGGCATGCTATCAGGCATATATTAATTTAATGGCAAAAGAACCGCTGACAAAACAGTTAGAAGAAGAGGGCATGAAAGAACTCTTTGATAAAATAGAAATGCCGTTGGTATATACTTTATCTGACATGGAAAAGGAAGGCATTGCCATTGATGCAGACGCTTTAAAAGAATATGGAGAGAATCTTGCAGTATCCATAGATAAAATCGAAAAAGAAATCTACGAAGAAGCCGGTGAAACCTTTAATATCAATTCACCAAAACAGCTTGGCGTGATTCTTTTTGAAAAACTGCAGATGCCAAACGGCAAGAAGACCAAGACAGGATATTCCACTGCAGCAGATGTATTGGAAAAGCTGGCACCGGATTATCCGATTGTATCAAAAATATTAGAGTACCGTCAGTTGACCAAATTAAAATCCACATATGCCGATGGACTGGCTGCATTTATTGCTGAAGACGGAAGAATTCACAGTACATTCCAGCAGACCATAACAGCCACCGGACGTTTAAGCAGTACAGACCCGAATCTTCAGAATATTCCAATCCGTATGGAATTAGGACGGCTGATTCGTAAAGTATTTTTACCGAGAGAAGGTTATGTATTCTTAGATGCGGATTATTCCCAGATAGAGCTTCGTCTGCTGGCACATATGTCAGGAGATAAAAATCTGATTGATGCCTACAAGCATGCAGAGGATATTCATGCGATTACTGCATCCAAGGTATTTCATGTGCCATTCGAAGAAGTAACACCGCTGCAGCGAAGAAATGCGAAAGCGGTAAACTTTGGTATCGTCTATGGAATCAGTTCTTTTGGATTAAGTCAGGACTTGAGCATTACCAGAAAAGAAGCAGAACAGTATATTAAGAGCTATTTTGAAACTTATCCTGGAATCAAGACATTCTTAGACGGACTGGTAGAGGATGGCAAGACAAAAGGTTATGTCACAACGATGTTTGGCAGAAGAAGACCGGTGCCGGAGTTATCCTCCAGTAATTTCATGCAGCGTTCCTTTGGAGAACGTGTGGCAATGAATGCACCGATTCAGGGTTCTGCAGCAGATATTATTAAAATAGCCATGATTCATGTGCATGACCGCCTGAAAGAGGAAGGCTTGAAATCAAAATTGATTTTACAGGTACATGATGAACTTTTGGTAGAGACCTGCAAAGAGGAACAAGAGCAGGTAGAGAAAATTTTGAAAGAAGAAATGCTTCATGCAGCAGACCTTGCAGTAACTTTAGAGGTAGATATGCATGCCGGAAATAACTGGTACGAAGCAAAATAAGATAAGGCATAAGGCAGGAATTATGAAATTTATCGGAATTACCGGAGGCGTAGGAGCCGGAAAAACAGAAATATTAAAATATCTTGCCGGCAGAGAAGATACGAAAGTAATGCTGGCGGATGACATCGCAAGAGAGCTTTCCGAGCCGGGACAGTCCTGTAATGAAAAATTGCAGGAGCTGTTTGCCGGAACAGATGTCTTTGATGAAAAGGGGCAGATGGACCGTCCGAAGGCGGCAGCTGTTATTTTCAAGGATGAAGCTAAGCGGAACGGAATGAATGAAATTTTGCATCCGGCAGTAAAGGAATATGTGCTTCATACATTAGAGCAGGAGAAGACGGAAGGAAAGCTCCGGTATCTGGTATTGGAAGCGGCATTATTAATCGAAGAACATTATGATGAAATTTGCGATGAATTATGGTATATTTATACTTCAGAGGATAATCGAAGAGCAAGACTGAAGCAGTCGAGAGGCTACAGTGATGAAAAAATCAGTGAAATGTTTGAAAGCCAGCTCAGTGAGAGTGAATACCGCAGACATTGCAAAGTGGTAATTGATAATAATGGTACGACGGAAGAAACCATTGCACAGGTAAGAACGATAATAGAGAATGAGGGAGAAAATACCAATGGATAATGCAGAACAGAATGCAAATCAATTTGTATTTGGCTTAGATATCGGAACAAGAAACGTAGTTGGAACAGTTGGATATCGGGAAGGCAAAGATTTCTATGTGGCAGCCCAGTATATGAAAGAGCATGAAACCAGAGCCATGCTGGATGGTCAGATTCATGATATCGGAAGAGTGGGCAGAACCATTGCAGAAGTAAAGGCAGAATTAGAGGGGCAGTTAGAGACAAAGCTTACAGATGTCTGTATTGCTGCTGCTGGTCGTGTACTGAAAACCGTGACCACCAGCGTGGAATATGAATTTGCAGAAGAGACTGTAGTAACTGCAGAACATATACATACTCTGGATTTACTGGGAGTAGACCATGCCCAGCAGATTTTAAAAGAGCGGAATGATACCCATTACAAATTTTACTGTGTGGGATATTCAGTTGTAAAATATTATATCAATGATGAAGTCTTTTCCAATATCGAAGGACATAAGGCAGAGAAAATTTCTGAGGATATTATCGTAACCTTCCTGCCGGAGGACGTTGTAGATGGTCTGTATTCCGCAGTAGGACAGGCTGGATTAAATGTTGCCAATCTGACTTTGGAGCCTATTGCTGCAATCAATGTAGCAATTCCGGAAGCCTTTCGTATGTTAAATATTGCACTGGTTGATGTGGGAGCCGGTACATCCGATATCTGTGTTACCAGAGACGGCAGTATTATTGCATATGGCATGATTCCTTATGCAGGAGATGAGCTGACCGAATTAATCGTACAGCATTATCTGGTAGATTTTAATATGGCAGAACATATGAAGCTGACATCCGGTATGGCGGATGAAGTGGAATTTACCGATATTATGAGTATTACCCATACGATTCCTTCCGAAGAAATCTGGGATTTAACCCATGATACTGTGGATAAAATTACCACAGAAGTAGCAGAGAAAATCAAAGAGTTAAATGGTGATAAATCGGTCAGCGCGACTTTCGTAGTTGGCGGTGGCGGCAAAATCCACGGATTTACGGAAATGCTTGCAGACAAGCTTGAAATTCCAAGAGAACGTGTGGCTTTACGTGGAGAAGAAGTTTTAAAAGAAGTTCATTTTGCACAGGAAGAGATTAAGAAAGACCCGTTATTGGTAACACCGATTGGAATCTGCCTTAATTATTATGACCAGAAGAATAATTTCATTATGGTTCGTTTTAACGGAGAACGCTTAAAGCTTTATGATAACAGCCATCTTACCATTGTAGATGCGGCATTACAGGCAGGCTTCCCAAATGAGGCACTGTTCCCAAGACGCGGTAAGGCAGTAGAGTTTACCGTAAATGGCAAGCCGAGAATTGTCCGTGGAGAACCGGGAGAATCAGCTATTGTCAAAGTGGACGGAAGAGTAGTCAGCATCAACACACCGCTGATTCCAAATTCCGAGATTACGATAGAAGCATCTACCATTGGAAAAGAAGCCGTATATACGATTGAACAGTTAGATGAATATACATCATCTACCATTACCTTCCAGGTCAATGGCATCAATATTACCTGCCCGAAATTTGTTCAGGTCAACGGAAGCTTAGAACCTTCTAATTATGTCATTCAGGAAGGGGACGAAATCGAAACCAGAAACTTCTATACCATCGGACAGCTGGCAGAGTTTATGGATGTGCGGATAGATGAAGAAGCCGGAATCATTTTAAATGGAAAACCGGCAGATATGGGTTCTCTTTGCTACGAGAATTTCGAAATCGAATGGAGCGCTTCCGCCTATGAAAGCGGTGAACGCCATATTTCTTATGGACAGGCAGACCACAGATTTGATGCCAGACCGGAAGAGACGGTTTCGGCAGAAGAAAGCACGGACAGTGCAGCTGAAGTTCATGAGACAGCAGTTGAAACGAATACAGATTCTGCAGCAGAAGCAGCAGCCACTGCACCGGAGCAGAAACCAACAGAGCCGGAAAGCAAAGAATTACATATTATTGCAAATAATCAGAAAATTACTTTAAGCGGCAAAGAAGAATATGTATTCGTAGACATTTTCGATTATATGGATTTTGACTTGTCAGCATCCCACGGAAGAGCAATTGTAACATTAATCAATGGCGTGGATGCCCAGTATACACAGGTATTGCAGGATGGCGATAAAATCGAAGTGTACTGGAAAGAGAATTACTAAATAGAAAGAGACATAAGAAAATGGAATTATGCAGTATTGCAAGTGGAAGCAGTGGAAACTGCATCTACGCAGGAACAGAAAGCAGCCATCTGATGATTGATGCCGGAATCAGTGGAAAGCGCATTGAAGCAGGCTTAAACAGTATCGGTTTAAAAACCGCAGAAATGCAGGCACTGCTTGTGACCCATGAACATTCAGATCACATTTCCGGTCTTGGCGTGGTTGCAAGAAAATATGGAATTCCAATCTATGCCACAGCAGAGACCATTGAGGCAATCAAAGGGATTTCCAGTGTAGGAAAAGTAGATGAGACACTGTTTCATCCCATTGAAGCCGGAGTGGAATTTCAGATTGGGGATATTACGGTGGAGCCGGTATCCATTTCCCATGATGCCGCAAATCCGGTGGCATATATCATGAAACAGCCGGGTAAGAAGATGGCGGTCATTACCGATCTGGGAAAATATGACAATTATCTTATAGACAAGCTGCAGGATTTAGATGTATTATTGTTAGAAGCGAATCATGATGTGCGTATGCTTCAGGTGGGCAGTTATCCGTATCCACTGAAACAGCGGATTTTAGGAGACAGAGGCCATCTTTCCAATGAGAGCAGCGGACAGTTTTTGGGACAGCTTCTGCATGATAAGTTTAAAAAAGTTGTATTGGGGCATCTGAGCAAGGAAAATAATCTGGCAGAACTGGCATATGAGACAGTACGCCAGGAAGTAGAGCAGGGTGAGAACCCGTATCACGGAAATGATTTTCCAATCCAGGTAGCAAAGCGGGACGAAGTGTCCGGGCTTATCCGGATTTAAGAATATAAGAAAGCAAAATAATAAGAGGAGAACAAAATGGAAAAGACACAGAGCAAGACAATTATTACTGTAGTAGGAAAAGATACTGTAGGAATTATCGCAAAGGTTTGTACCTATTTATCAGAACAGCATATCAATGTATTGGATATTTCACAGACTATCATTGACGGATTCTTCAATATGATGATGATTGTAGACTTAAATACATCTAAGACACCATTTGCAGAGTGTTCTGCAGCACTGGAAAAATTAGGTGAGGAAATCGGTGTTACCATCAAATGTCAGAGAGAAGAAATCTTTGATATGATGCACAGAATCTAATACGACTTACAGAAAAGGAAACTGCCGTCGGCAGGTTCTTAAGGCGTATCAATGAAAATACAGGAAATGAGCTGCATAGAAAGGCAGAATATAGGAGACAAAAAATGATTAATATAATGGAAGTAAGCGAAACCAATAAAATGGTGGAGCATGAGAACTTAGATGTCCGTACCATTACCATTGGAATCAGTCTTTTGGATTGTATTGATTCTGATTTGAAGAAATTAAACGATAACATCTATAAGAAAATTACTACAGTGGCAAAGGATCTGGTATCAGCAGGAAATCAGATTGAGCAGGAATTTGGAATTCCAATCGTAAATAAAAGAATTTCCGTTACACCAATTGCACTGATTGGCGGGGCAGCCTGCAAGACACCGGAAGATTTTGCAACCATCGCAGATACGATGGATGCAGCAGCCAAAGCGGTAGGGGTAAACCTGATTGGCGGATATTCAGCACTGGTATCAAAGGGAATGACAAAAGCAGATGAGCTTCTGATTCGTTCTATTCCGATGGCACTTTGCCGTACCGAGAGAGTCTGCAGTTCTGTAAATCTTGCATCCACAAAGACCGGAATCAACATGGATGCTGTAAAATTAATGGGAGAGATTCTCTTAGAGGTGGCAGAGCAGTCCAAGGACAGAGATTCCGTAGATTGTATGAAACTGGTTGTATTCTGTAATGCACCGGATGATAACCCATTTATGGCAGGTGCATTCCATGGTGTAACAGAGGCAGATGCAGTAATCAATGTCGGTGTCAGCGGCCCGGGTGTTGTAAAGACTGCACTGGAAAAAGTCCGTGGAGAGAACTTTGAAGTATTATGCGAGACTATTAAGAAGACTGCATTTAAAGTAACCCGTGTAGGTCAGCTTGTAGCACAGGAAGCGTCGAGAATTTTAAATATTCCATTTGGTATTGTAGATTTATCCCTGGCACCAACTCCTGCAATCGGAGACAGTGTGGCAGATATCCTCTGTGAAATCGGTCTTGAATATGCAGGCGCACCGGGAACTACAGCAGCCCTTGCTCTTTTAAATGATCAGGTTAAGAAGGGCGGCGTAATGGCATCTTCTTATGTCGGCGGTTTAAGTGGTGCATTTATTCCGGTCAGCGAAGACCAGGGAATGATTAATGCAGTACAGGCAAATGCCATTACACTGGAAAAATTAGAAGCAATGACCTGTGTATGTTCTGTAGGTCTTGATATGATTGCTATTCCTGGTGATACCAAGGCAACTACCATTTCCGGTATTATTGCGGATGAAATGGCACTTGGAATGATTAACCAGAAGACTACAGCAGCCCGTCTGATTCCGGTAATCGGAAAAGGAGTAGGTGATACCGTAGAATTTGGTGGATTATTCGGATATGCACCAATTATGCCGGTAAACCAGTATTCCTGTGATGCATTTATCAATCGTGGAGGAAGAATTCCTGCACCAATTCACAGCTTTAAGAACTAAGATTTTTTGAAATGGAGAAAGAAAATGAGTGATATCCGTAAACTTGTGTTTTTTGAACGAGGCGTAGAAACATTAACTTATTTTTCGCATGAGATGGCAGCGTCATTTCGCAAGATGGGATATCAGGTCTTTTTCTTCGACATTCAGGCAGAATATGCTGACACGAAACGATTAACCCGTTTCTTAAAAAGCGGTGAGACCGCAGTCATTACCTTTAACTTTATCGGATTAAGCGGAGAAGAGTTCCTGATGGAGACAGAAACGCAGTCTGTCTTTGCCAGCAGAAATATTCCGGTCTACTGTATTCTGGTGGACCATCCGCTGTATTATCACAAACAGCTGGATAAGACAATTCCGAACCTGACTGTATTCTGTATCGACCGTCAGCATATTTCATATATGAAACGGTTTTATAAAGGGATTCCCTGCCATTTTTTACCTTTGGCAGGGAATTTTCTGATGGATGGGGAAGAACGAGTCCAAACAGATTTTATTCCGTACGAGAACCGGGAATATGAAGTGGGATTTATTGCAAACTATGTGCATCTTCCGGCAATTGAAGAGCATTTTACCAGTCAGACCCAGGAGTATATTGACTTTTATCATGAAATATTAAATTATCTCCGCCTGCATCCATCAGAGCCATTAGATCCTGCTATGGAGCATTTTATCCGGCGGGAAATCCCGGAAGTGACGGAGAGAGAGTTGATGGCGTGCTTTGCAGGAATGCTTTTTTTGGATATGTATAACCGGACTTATTTCCGTGGAGAAACCGTGCGGACACTGGTAGACAATGGAGTGCGGGTGCATGTCTTTGGCAAGGGCTGGGAGAATCTTAAGGTAAAACATCCGGAGAATCTTATTTTGAATGGAAGACAGCTTGATTCTGCCGAATGTGTAAAAATTATCCAGAATACCAAGATTGCATTGAATACTATGCCGTGGTTTAAGGATGGAGCCCATGACAGAATCTTTACTGCCATGTTAAATAAGGCAGTGTCCTTAACGGATAGCAGCATTTATTTAAAGGAGCGTTTCTGCGATGGAAAAGATCTGGCATTTTATGAGTTAGAGCATCTGGATGCATTGCCGGAGCAGGTGTTATCCATGCTGGGACATCCAAAGAAAATGAAAGAAATTATAGAATATTCCTATGAACGGGCACTTAAGGAAGACACCTGGGAGAACCGTGCGGAACGTCTGAGAGAGTTTTTATAAAAAAGAACTTCTTGCTGAAAAAGAAAACTCTTATGAAGAGGAGGGCTTAGCGGAAGAATCCCTTGACAAGTGTTTTGGAATATGTTTTACTAAATTCAGGTCATATGACTGACGGAACCGTGGGAATAACCACATGAAGTATGACCTGAGGAAGCCGACCGTCTGGGCAATTAAGCTCGGGATACGTGTCGGTATTTTTTATGCATGCAAATAGAAAAGCTGCAGCAACTTTAAAAATTACATGGAGCGTAAGAAGGAGGAACAAAAATGAAGATGACTTCATTAGCAGAAGAACTTGGAAGCACTACTTATCCGGGAAGAGGAATTGTAATTGGAAAGTCAAAGAATGGAAAGTATGCGGTAACTGCTTATTTTATCATGGGAAGAAGCGAGAACAGCCGTAACCGTGTATTTGTTGAGGATGGAGAAGGAATCCGTACTCAGGCATTTGACCCTGCAAAATTAAGTGACCCAAGTCTTATTATTTATGCACCGGTTCGTGTACTGGGAAACAAGACCATTGTAACCAATGGAGACCAGACAGATACCATTTATGAACTGATGGATAAACAGCAGACCTTCGAACAGGCATTAAGAACTAGAGAATTTGAGCCGGACGCACCTAACTATACACCGCGTATTTCCGGAATCATGCATGTGGAAGATGGAAAATACAATTATGCAATGTCTATTTTAAAGAGCAACAATGGCAATCCGGATGCCTGCAACCGCTATACATTTGCTTATGAGAATCCGGTAGCAGGAGAAGGACATTTCATTCATACTTATATGAATGATGGCAATCCATTACCAAGTTTTGAAGGCGAGCCGGTATT
Organism: uncultured Lachnospiraceae bacterium; assembly: GCA_900315735.1. Taxonomy (GTDB): domain Bacteria; phylum Bacillota; class Clostridia; order Lachnospirales; family Lachnospiraceae; genus Roseburia_C. The sequence continues at coordinate 84,503 of ONAD01000001.1, forward strand.
AGTTGATATCGGAGATGATATTGATGCATTTACCGAGCTGGTATGGAATAACCTGAATGCAGATAATAAGGTATCTTTATTTGTAAGATATATTGATATTGAAACCGGAAAATATGAAAGCCGCATTGTAAACAAGAACAAATAAGATTTTGTGAATAAGATTCATGCGAGAGAGGAAAATAAAATGAAAGAATTAGAATTAAAATATGGTTGTAACCCAAATCAGAAACCATCCAGAATCTATATGGAAAATGGCGAATTACCAATCAAAGTATTAAATGGTAAGCCGGGTTACATTAACTTCTTAGATGCATTTAACGGATGGCAGTTAGTAAAAGAATTAAAGAAAGCAACCGGACTTCCGGCAGCAACTTCTTTTAAACATGTTTCTCCGGCAGGAGCAGCAGTGGGACTTCCACTTTCTGACGTAGAGCGTAAGATTTACTGGGTAGATGATATGGATGTAGAATTTACACCGATTGCCAATGCTTATGCAAGAGCAAGAGGCGCTGACCGTATGTCCTCTTTCGGAGATTTCATTTCTCTTTCAGATGTCTGCGATAAAGCAACCGCGCTTTTAATTAAGAGAGAAGTATCCGACGGAGTCATTGCACCGGGTTATGATGAGGATGCATTAGAAATCTTAAAAGCAAAGAAAAACGGCAATTACAATGTCATTGAAATTGACCCTGACTATGTTCCGGACCCAATCGAGCGGAAACAGGTATTTGGTGTTACTTTTGAGCAGGGAAGAAATGAGTTAAATATTGATGAGCATTTCTTTGACAATATCGTAACAGAAAACAAAGAGTTATCGGAATCTGCTAAGAGAGATCTGGCAATTTCCATGATTACCTTAAAATATACACAGTCTAACTCTGTATGCTATGTAAAAGACGGACAGGCAATCGGTATCGGTGCAGGACAGCAGTCCCGTATCCATTGTACCAGATTAGCAGGCTCTAAAGCAGATAACTGGTGGTTACGTCAGTCTCCACAGGTACTGAATCTGCCATTCTTAGATAAGATTCGCAGAGCGGACCGTGATAATGCAATCGATCTTTATATTGGCGAAGATTATATGGATGTGCTTGCAGATGGCGAATGGGAAAAGATTTTTAAGACCAAACCTGCTGTATTTACTGCAGAAGAGAAACGTGCTTGGTTAGATAAGAATACCGGAGTATCTCTTGGCTCTGATGCATTCTTCCCATTTGGTGATAATATCGAGCGTGCTCACAGAAGTGGTGTACAGTATGTAGCACAGCCGGGCGGTTCTATCCGTGATGACCATGTTATCGAAACCTGTAACAAATATGGTATGGTGATGAGCTTTACCGGAATCCGTCTGTTCCACCACTAGGAGCTGGAAAATCAGATAGGATTTGAAAGATAAGATTTTGCTTTGTGAAAGGACATTTAGTTCCTGCTATAAAATTCCGCAGTTACTAAGCAGTTTGTTTTTCTTTTTGAGATTAAAACAGTCTTTCCAATGTTTGACAAGATGTCTGTACGGTTCGTCGAAGTACGGATGCATAATAAAGGCTGTTAGGGGCACTTGGAATTTCGTCTGGCAACAGGCAACGCTGGCACAGGGATGTGCCAGCGAGGCGCATTTGAACATGGATGTGAATTTGCGCCGGTTGCCAGATAATGTGATGTATTATCCGAAATTCCCAGTGCCCCTTGCAGGCTTTATAGAGCATCCGTACCCGACGGACAGTGCAGACATCCAGTCAAAGCAACGGAAAGACAGTTTACATTCAAGAAAAACAAACTGCTAAGAACTGCTGAAATTTTACTGCCAAAGAACTAAGATGTCCTTTTACAATCAAAATCTTAGTTCTTATCAAACGCTCTTTTGATTTTCCCACCAACCAAATGGTGGAATCAGACGGGACGGCAAAGTCATACCCGGACAATATTGCGTACAAATTCGCTTCTGGCATCCTGCCCGGTTTTCCCAGACAGGATATTTTCGTATAATTCTCCGGCAAAGACATCCAGATCAAAAATGCGTGTGGCATCAGAAGATAGCAGAGAGGCGGCATTGGCACTTTTTGAAATCATCGGAACATCCGCATGATTGCTTAGAATCGTAAGAAGCTGTGACGCATCTTTACGGAATCCTAAGATGCGAAGATAAGGAATATAATCTAAGGATTTTCCCAGTCGATAATCTTCAGACGTAATCTGAAGCAGAAGGTGTGTGAAAATCCGGCTGATTCTGGTATAAGTCATATCCTTTGTTTTCAGTAACTGGCAGAACTGCTCAAAGGAATGAAACTGTTTTTGCATATTTTTAATACGGCGTGCAATTGCTTCACTGGAATCACCATAGGAAGCTAACTGTGCTTCCCTCTGCTGTAACAAAAGGTAGGAGAGCGGAGCAGAAAAATCATTGGCAAAAACAGGCGGATAAAGACTAAGATATTCTTTTAAAATATGATAAGCAGCTTCCGGCAGGAATGAACTTAATGCACTGATGTTATCCCAACCGTTCAAGAGAAGCTCTTTTCTTATGGCAGTGGCAGAAGAAAGACTGCTGTTAAGTGCCACTTCATGATAGCCGTTCCCGGTCCGCTGAATCAGATAAGGAGTAATGGCGGCATTCTGTGCCTGAATCGCTTTTAAATATTCGATAGCAAGAATATTATTTGGTTCATTTAAAATAGAAGCAAGTTCATCTGACGGAATTTGCGGTTTGTTTTCTTTTAGATAGCTGCATACAGCCTGACTTCTTGCGGCAGGATAGGACATTCCTTTTTTGAGACAGGAAGAGAGAACTTCTTTGTAGCCCTCCGGTTCTGATACGAGCAGGGAGGCGACTTCCTTTAATAAGGAAAGATTGTCTGTTTCTGCACCAAAGCAGAGGGTGTCTACACAGCCGCATTTACGCATGAGGGCAACACCTGCAGAAGCAAAAAGTTCAGCAGAAGCAGTTGCCCAAAGGGCAGGCAGCTCAATTACCAGGTCAGCGCCACAGCTTAAAGCCATTTTCGTTCGAGCGTATTTGTCAATGAGAGCCGGCTCTCCCCGCTGGACAAAATTTCCGCTCATGGCTACGATGACGAAGTCAGCCTGAGTCAGGGAACGGATTTTTTCTATCTGGTAAGCATGACCGTTATGAAACGGATTATATTCTGCAATGATTCCTACGATGCGCATAAGTCCTCCAAATTTACGAATAATATAATTCTATCATAGCATTATTCCCATATTTTTGGCAAATTACTTATGGAAGGCATTCGAAAGAAAGATTTCTAAAAATATTTTTCTTTGTATTTTTTCGGACACTGTACTTGAACACCATTTAAAATAGGCGTATACTAAACGTACATATGCGGATTTGTAACAATGAACCGTAAAAAAATAGCAGTGAGGAGAAAACAGATGAACGTATTAGTTATTAACTGTGGAAGTTCTTCTTTGAAGTATCAGCTTATTAATTCAGATACAGAAGCTGTACTGGCTAAAGGACTTTGTGAAAGAATCGGAATTGATGGAAGATTAGTATACCAGCTTGCTGGCCATGATAAAGAGATAACAGAAGCACCAATGCCGACCCATAAGGAAGGTATCCAGATGGTACTGGATGCACTGGTAAATCCAAAGACAGGTGCGGTAAAGAGCCTTTCTGAAATTGATGCAGTAGGACATCGTGTCGTACATGGTGGTGAGAAATTCGCCCAGTCTGTTGTATTAAATGAAGAAGTATTAGCAAAAGTAGAAGAGTGTAATGAGCTTGCACCACTTCATAACCCTGCAAACTTAATCGGTATTCGTGTATGTCAGGAGCTTATGCCTGGTGTACCAATGGTAGGTGTGTTTGATACTGCTTTCCATCAGACTATGCCACAGAAGGCTTATCTTTATGGTCTGCCATATGAATATTATGAGAAATACAAGGTAAGACGTTATGGTTTCCACGGAACAAGCCACAGCTTCGTATCCAAACGTCTGGCTGAGTTCTTGAATCTTGATTATAACAATTCCAAACTGATTGTTGCCCACCTTGGAAACGGAGCATCCATCAGCGCTGTATTAGATGGTAAATGTGTAGATACCTCCATGGGACTTACTCCGTTAGAGGGACTTGTAATGGGAACACGTTCCGGTGATATTGACCCGGCAATCATGGAATTCATTGCAAAGAAAGAAAACCTTGATATCGATGGAATTATGGATGTATTAAATAAGAAGTCCGGTGTAGAGGGACTTTCCGGTGTGTCCAGTGATTTCCGTGACCTTGAGGCTGCTTATCATGAGGAAAATCCAAGAGCAATTGCAGCATGTGAAGTATTTGCTTACCGTGTAGCAAAATACATCGGCGCTTATGTAGCTGCAATGAACGGAGTAGATGCCATTGCATTTACTGCAGGAATTGGTGAGAACACATCCTTCATCCGTGAGAAGATTCTTGCATACTTCGGATATCTTGGAATTACCATGGATAAGGAAGCAAATATGGTACGTGGAGAGGATAAGATTATTTCTACTCCGGATTCCAAAGTAACCGTATGTATCATCCCAACCAACGAGGAACTTGCAATTGCAAGAGAAACCGTAGCTTTGGTAGGCTAAAAGTCTTTGTAAAAAGGAAAAATATTGTTGACAAAAGCCATAGTGCTATGTATAATTGTTTAGGTGTGAAAAGGAGACAAACGTGATATTAGATTTAACCGATGTATGTTCATGTGAAAATAAAGAGCTTACGAAAGAGGCTGTAATTGAATTGACATCCTTTGATTCAAAGTTAGGTGTGTTTCCATTCATAGAGAAAAAGCCATTCGAGCTGCGTATCGTCAATGAAGAGAATAAGGATTTACTGATTCACGGAGAGACGGACGTAAGGATAGCAATACCATGTGACCGCTGCTTGGAAGAAGTTCCAACAGATTTCCATCTGGTATTCGATAAGAAGTTCCCATTGGAAGATGCGGATGCTTCGGAAGAAGAGATGGATGAGGCAGACTACATGAAAGGATTTCAGCTTGATATTGATAAAATGGTCTATGATGAAATCTTGGTGAACTGGCCAATGAAGGTTCTGTGCAGAGAGGATTGCAAGGGGATTTGTAAGAAATGCGGTACGAATCTGAATGTCAAGACTTGTGACTGCGAGAAATCTGAGCTGGACCCGAGAATGGCAGCAATTCAAGATATTTTCAATAAATTTAAGGAGGTGTAACCAGATGTCAATTTGTCCAAAGAACAAATCTTCCAAAGGAAGAAGAGATAAAAGAAGAGCAAACTGGAAAATGACTGCTCCAAGTTTAGTAAAATGCAGTAAGTGCGGCGCTTTGATGATGCCTCACAGAGTATGTAAGAACTGCGGTTCATACAACAAGAAAGAAATTATTCCTCAGGACTAATTAAGAAGTGACCCGGGAGTGTTTGTAAAAACACTCCCTTTTTACTTTATGAAAAAGATAGGCATTTGCAGAACGATTCAGGTTTTGTGAATGCCTATTCATAGAAAAGGAGAAGGTATGAGCAATATTTTTAATTATAATAATAAGTTCTTTAGTGCATTCGATAAAGTAATTAATATATTCTGTCTGAGTTTAATCTGGTTTATGGCATGTATTCCGATTTTTACTATCGGGGCATCCTGTACGGCACTTTATTATGCAGTGAATAAAGTAATCCGCCACGGCAGAGGATATATCTGGAAAGAGTTCTGGTCATCATTCCGCTCCAATTTTAAACAGGCAACCGTAATCTGGCTGATTTTCTTATTGATTGGTCTTATTATGGGAGCAGACTGGTTTATTATGTTCCAGTTTATGAAAGCCGGAGCTGCATGGGGCAAAGCATTTGTGATTTTCGTTGTTATGCTGATATTTGAAATCGCAATCTGGTTATATGTATATCCAAACATTGCACGTTTTGAAAATACCAATAAAGCAATTGTAAAGAATGCAGTATTGATGTCATTCGCACATCTGCCAAAGACCATTCTTATGATGATAATTCTTTTGGTTATTGCATTTTTAGTATATCTGATTCCATTTTTATTAATCTTTGCACCGGCAGCATTTATTGCAATTCAGAATGCTATTATGGAAAAGATTTTCCTGCGTTATATGTCAGAAGAGGACATTGCCAAAGAAGAGGAGCGAAACCGGGAATATTTCAATTAGTTTTCTGTTGATTTCTATGGAAAGTTATAGTATATTTCAATATAGGCTTAATGTGATGGCAGATTTACAGGAGGAATGTATATGCAGGAAGTCATAAGAGTGGCAGTTGATGCAATGGGAGGCGACAACGCGCCGGGCGAAATTGTAAAAGGTGCCATCGAGGCAGTAAATACACGCAGTGATATACAGGTTGTACTGGTTGGACAGCAGGAGGTGATTGCTGAGGAACTGGCAAAGTATACTTATGCAAAAGACCAGATTGAAATTAGAAATGCAACAGAAGTAATTGAGACTGCGGAACATCCGGTAAATGCAATTCGTAAGAAAAAAGATTCATCGATTGTAGTTGGAATGAATATGGTAAAACAGAAGGAAGCAGATGCATTTGTATCAGCAGGAAGCTCCGGAGCCATATTGGTTGGTGGACAGGTGATTGTAGGAAGAATCCGAGGTATCGAGCGTCCGCCTTTAGCACCGCTGATTCCGACAGAGACAGGAGTATCCTTACTTATTGATTGCGGAGCAAATGTAGATGCACGTTCTTCACATCTGGTACAGTTTGCCAAGATGGGTTCCATTTATATGGAAAATGTTGTGGGAATTAAGAACCCGAGAGTTGCAATTGTAAATATCGGAGCAGAAGAAGAAAAAGGAAATGCACTGGTAAAGGAAACGTATCCTTTATTAAAAGAGTGTAAGGATATCAATTTTGTGGGAAGTATTGAAGCAAGAGAGATACCGCATGGCGGAGCAGATGTCATTGTCTGTGAAGCATTTGTAGGAAATGTAATCTTAAAACTTTATGAGGGACTTTCCAGTACCCTGATTAGTGTAGTAAAACAGGGAATGCTCAGCAGCTTAAAGAGTAAGATTGGTGCAGCATTGGCATTACCGGCACTGAAGAAGACATTAAAATCTTTTGATGCATCCCAGTATGGCGGAGCACCGTTGCTTGGACTGAACGGACTGGTAGTTAAGACACATGGAAGTTCCAAGGCAAAGGAAGTAAAGAATTCCATCATTCAGTGTGTTACATTTAAAGAACAGGATATCAATAATAAAATCAAAAAAATATAGTAATTTCTGAAACAGAAGAATAGAAAGGAAAAGATTATGGAATTTGAAAAACTGAAAAAAATTATTGCAGAAGTCCTGAATGTGGACGAAGAAGAAATTAGTATGGAAACTACTTTTGTAGATGACCTTGGCGCAGATTCATTGGATGTTTTCCAGATTATCATGGGTCTGGAGGAAGAATTTGATATTGAGATTCCAAATGAAGAAGCAGAGAAAATTGTTACTGTAGGCGATGCGGTAGAGCAGATAAAGAGTGCGCTGAACTAAAAGCAGAATAGATAGTATTCTTCAAAGGAAGCATATTGTGCGAAAGAGTCCGGCATGCCGGACTCTTTTTACTTTACAGGAAATTGCTTTCCTGTAAAGTAAAAAACGCTCCGCGAGGATGCGCACTGCGGCGTATAAGGTAGATGTCGCAAGCGACCGCCGCAAATGTGCCAAGGCACATTCTTTGTTCCGCGGGTAGTTCGCAGGCGGCTTGCATGCAGATTTGGCGAGCACCGCGATAACAGTTAGAAGGAGAAAACAGTGAGCAGATTACATGAATTTGAAGAAGTGATAGGATATCATTTCAACAATCAGGGATTATTAAGACAGGCATTAACCCATAGTTCCTATGCCAATGAAAGACATATGAAGAAGCACTCAGATAATGAGCGGCTGGAATTCTTAGGCGATGCAGTGCTTGAGGTTACATCCAGTGAATTCTTATATCAGAAATATCCGGATTATTCGGAAGGAGAACTGACCAAGCTTCGGGCAAGCCTTGTGTGTGAGCCGACACTGGCATTTTGCACCAGAGCAATTGATTTGGGAAAATATCTGTATCTTGGAAAAGGAGAGGATTTAACCGGTGGAAGAAATCGGAAATCTATTCTTTCTGATGCATTGGAAGCAGTAATAGGAGCAATTTTTCTGGATGGTGGTTTTGCTAATGCAAAAGAGTTTGTGTTAAAATACATTCTGACAGACATTGAGCACAAACAGCTCTTTTATGATAGCAAGACTATCCTGCAGGAGGTAGTACAGGCAGGATATAGTGAAGAACTGAATTATCAGTTGATTCGGGAAGAAGGACCGGATCATGATAAACGGTTTGTGGTAGAAGCCAGAATCGGTGAGAAGTCCATTGGAGAGGGAATGGGACATACAAAGAAAGCAGCGGAACAGGAAGCTGCATATCAGGCGCTGCTTAAGCTGAAACAGCAGGAGAATAAGCGCTCTTAAACGGAGGAAGTTATGTATCTCAAAAGTATTGAAATTCACGGTTTTAAATCATTTGCAAATAAAATTGTATTTGATTTTCACAACGGAATCACAGGCATTGTGGGGCCAAACGGTAGTGGAAAAAGTAATGTTGCGGACGCAGTGCGCTGGGTATTGGGAGAACAGAGTGCCAAGCAGTTACGTGGCGCAAGCATGCAGGATGTTATTTTTGCAGGAACAGAGAATCGTAAGCCATTAAGTTATGCATATGTTGCAATTACATTAGACAATGCAGACCATCAGCTTGCAGTAGATTATTCAGAAGTAACGGTAGCACGAAGAGTATACCGTTCCGGAGAAAGTGAATATCTTATCAATGGCAATCCATGCCGTCTGAAAGATGTAAGTGAGCTCTTTTATGATACCGGTATTGGTAAAGAAGGTTATTCCATTATCGGACAGGGTCAGATTGAGCGAATCTTAAGCGGTAAGCCGGAGGAAAGAAGAGAACTTTTCGACGAAGCGGCAGGAATTGTAAAGTATAAGAGAAGAAAAGTAACCGCTCAGAAGAAATTAGAGAGTGAACGGGAGAACCTGGTACGTGTCAATGACATTTTAGCAGAGTTGGAACGTCAGGTAGGACCGTTGGAGAAACAGTCTGAGACCGCGAGAATCTATCTTAAGAAAAAGGAAGAGTTAAAGACCTTAGATGTCAACATGTTCCTTTTAGAGATGGAGCGGATTGAGAATCAGACCAAAGAAGTAGAAGAAAAATTCAAAATTGCAGATACCCAGTTAAAAGAAGACAATGAGGCATACGAGAATATCAAAGCGGAGTATGAGAAAAAAGAGCAGGACATGGAAGAAATGGATGCCAGAATCACAGAAATCCGCGAAGAACTCAGCAATACCAATGTCATGAAGGGAAAACTGGAAGGTCAGATAAATGTATTAAATGAGCAGATTAAAGCTGCGCAGATGACAGATGACAGTTTAAAAGCACGTTTGGAGCAGTTAGAAAGTGACCGGAAAGAAAGAAAAGAACAGCAGGAGCATTATCTTGCACAGAAGCAGGAGATTGACAGCCAGGTAGCAGAGATTGAAGCACGCAAGAAGGCAGCTTCTGATGAATTGGAAAAGATTCAGAAGGAAATTGCCCGCTGTACACAGGGAATCGAAGAAGGCAAGAATGAGATTATCGAGATTCTGAATAATAAAGCTTCCACAAAAGCAAAATTACAGAAATTCGATACCATGGCAGAGCAGGTAAATATCCGCAAAGCCCAGTTGAACCAGCGTCTCTTAAAGCGTAAAAGTGAAGAAGCAGATTTACAGAGTGTATTGTCAGAATATCAGGACAAGTTAGCGGAAGTAAATCGTGAGATTGAAGCATTAAAAGCGAAAGAAAAAGAGACCGCAGACTTAATTCAAAGCTGGCGTAAGAAAACTGCAGAAAACCGGAATGCTTTAGAAAAGGCAACTATTGATTATAATAAGGGAGAGTCCCGTCTTGAGACCTTAAAGAATATTGCAGAGCGTTATGAAGGCTATGGAAACAGTATCCGTAAGGTAATGGAGCAGAAAGATAAAGAAGGCGGAATCCTTGGTGTTGTTGCAGATCTCATTCAGGTAGACAAGAAGTACGAGACAGCCATTGAGGTAGCACTTAGTGGAAATATCCAGAACATTGTTACGAAAGACGAACAGACTGCAAAGAAGATGATTGCTTATCTGAAGCAGAATCGTCTGGGACGTGCAACTTTTCTGCCACTGACCAGTGTTACCGGTAAGGATAACAGCAAGCAGGATGTATTCTTAAAAGAAGAAGGCGTAATTGGAAAAGCAGATACACTGGTAAAACACGATGCAAAATTTGACGGTGTAATGTCCTATCTTCTGGGAAGAGTCTTTGTGATGGATACCATTGACCATGCATTGGCACTGGCAAAGAAAAGCCATTATTCCTTACATATGGTAACCTTAGAGGGCGAGTATTTAAGCCCGGGTGGTTCCATTGCCGGTGGTGCATTTAAGAATACCGGAAATCTTCTGGGAAGAAAACGTGAAATTGACGATTTGACGAAGAGACTGGAAGAGATGAAGAAAACCATTGCATCCTGCAAGGAGCGGAGTGAAGAAATTCGTACCGCACAGGAACTTGCCATGCAGGATATGGAAAAGGTACGAACCGATTTACAGGAGCAGTATTTACAGCAGAATACAGCTAAAATGAATGTAGACCGTACGTTGCAGCAGAAGAACGAGAGCGAAAGCGTATTCGAGGGCTTAAAGAATGAGAGCCAGGATATTGAAGACCAGTTAACAGATATTAAAAAGGGCAAGGAACGTACAGAAGAGGAAATCAAAGAAGCGGAAGTACGGGAAGAAGAAATCAAAGCCCAGGCAGAGCAGTTCCAGGCAATCTTAGAAGAGCAGATGAAGTTAGAAGAGGCTGCTACCGAAGCTGTATCCAAGGTTCAGTTAGAGGAAGCCGGATTCACGCAGAAACAGGAATTCATACAGGAAAACTTAGACCGTGTGGAAGAAGAGTTAGAGCGTGTATACAAGAATCAGGAATCTTTAAAGAACCAGTCAGCAGAATCCAAAGAAGATGCAAAGCGTCATGAGGCAGACATTGAAGCCATCCGAAAGACTATTCTTGCATCGGATGAGAATTATGTGGCATTGAATCAGAAGCTTTCTGAGAGCATTGCTGCAAAAGAACAGATGTCAGCAGAGTATAAGGGATTCTTTGAACGAAGAGAAGAGATTTCCAAACGGATTGCAAATCTTGATAAAGAGATTTTCCGACTGAACAGCCAGAGAGAGAAGTTAGAGGAGGCCGGCGAATACCAGACCAATTATATGTGGGAGGAATATGAACTGACTCCGCATAATGCATTGCTGCTTCGCAATGAAGAATACCAGGATTTACCGGAACTTAAGAAACAGATTTACGGTATCAAGGATGATATCCGAAAATTAGGTGATGTCAATGTTAATGCCATTGAAGAATATAAGGAAATCAGTGAGCGTTATACATTCTTAAAGACACAGCATGATGATCTGGTAGAAGCAGAGCAGACCTTGATTGGTATTATCGAAGATTTGGATACCGGAATGCGTAAGCAGTTTACAGAGAAATTTGCAGAGATTCAGCATGAATTTGATAAGGCGTTTAAGGACCTTTTTGGTGGTGGTAAAGGAACTTTAGAGTTAGTCGAGGATGAGGACATCTTAGAGTGTGGCATCCGTATCATTGCACAGCCACCTGGAAAGAAACTGCAGAACATGATGCAGTTATCCGGTGGAGAAAAATCATTGACAGCCATTGCACTGTTATTTGCAATTCAGAACTTAAAGCCATCCCCATTCTGTCTCTTAGACGAGATTGAGGCAGCGTTAGACGATTCTAACGTAGGACGTTTTGCAAAATATCTGCATAAATTAACGAAGAATACGCAGTTTATTATCATTACGCACCGAAGAGGAACCATGGCAGCAGCCGACCGCTTGTACGGAATTACCATGCAGGAGAAGGGTGTATCCACACTGGTAAGTGTAAACCTGATTGAAGAAGATTTAGATAAATAAGAGAAATGAACAGAGAAAGAAGTGACAAGATGGAAGAAGAAAAGAAAGAGAAAAAAGGCTTTTTTGCCCGCCTTGTATCAGGATTAACCAAGACAAGAGACAATATTGTATCCGGGATTGATTCCGTATTTCATGGATTCTCACATATTGATGATGATTTCTATGAAGAAATCGAAGAGATTCTGATTATGGGAGACCTTGGCGTACATGCCACAGAGGCAATTTTGGACAAGTTAAAGGAACGTGTCAAAGAGGAAAAAATCAAAGAGCCGGCAGATTGCAAGGAGCTTCTGATTCAGAGTATCAAAGAGCAGATGGATGTAGGCGAGACTGCATACCGCTTCGAGGAAGAGAAGTCCGTCGTTTTAGTCATCGGTGTAAACGGAGTCGGAAAGACAACCTCTGTTGGTAAGCTGGCAGGTAAATTAAAAAGTCAGGGCAAACGTGTGGTATTAGCAGCAGCAGATACCTTCCGTGCGGCCGCAGGAGACCAGTTAAAGGAATGGGCAAACCGTGCCGGAGTAGATATGATTGGCGGTCAGGAGGGTGCAGACCCGGGTTCTGTTGTATATGATGCAGTAGCAGCCGCAAAAGCAAGAAAGGCAGATGTCCTTTTGTGCGATACTGCAGGACGGCTTCATAACAAGAAAAACCTGATGGAAGAACTTCGTAAAATCAACCGTATTCTGGAAAAAGAATATTCCGATGCATACCGCGAGACACTGGTGGTATTGGATGCTACAACAGGGCAGAATGCACTGGCGCAGGCAAGACAGTTTGCAGAAGTGGCAGACATTACCGGAATTATTTTAACGAAAATGGACGGAACTGCAAAAGGTGGTATCGCAGTTGCCATTCAGTCAGAGCTTGGCATTCCGGTAAAATATATCGGTGTCGGTGAGACCATAGATGATTTACAGAAATTTGATTCTGAGCAGTTTGTAAATGCATTGTTTGATGTAAAGGAAGATTCGGTAGAAGAAAGAGAGGCAGAATGTTAACATTAGATAAGTTTGAAGAAGCAAGTGAAAAAGTAAAAGAAGTAACCTTAGAGACCAAATTAATCTATAGCAATTATTTAAGCGAGCAGACCGGTAATAAAGTATATCTGAAACCGGAAAATATGCAGTTTACCGGAGCATATAAAGTACGTGGTGCATATTACAAAATCAGCACTTTGTCCGAAGAGGAAAGAAAACGTGGACTGATTACTGCTTCTGCTGGAAACCATGCACAGGGTGTTGCTTATGCAGCAAAATGCTATGGCTGTAAAGCAACCATTGTAATGCCAACCACGACACCATTGATTAAAGTAAACCGTACCAAGAGCTATGGCGCTGATGTAGTCCTTTACGGAGATGTTTATGATGAAGCATGTGCACATGCATATGAACTGGCAGAGAAGCATGGATATACCTTTATCCATCCTTTCGATGATTTAACCGTTGCAACCGGTCAGGGAACCATTGCTATGGAAATCTTCAAGGAACTTCCACTGGTGGAGTATATCTTAGTACCAATCGGAGGAGGCGGACTGGCAACCGGTGTTTCTACTCTTTCAAAATTACTGAATCCAAAGATTAAAGTAATCGGTGTAGAGCCGGCTGGCGCAAATTGTATGCAGGCTTCCTTTAAAGAGGGCAAGGTTACAACACTTCCGACAGTAAATACCATTGCTGATGGTACCGCAGTAAAGACTCCGGGAGAAAAAATCTTCCCATACATTCAGAAGAACTTAGACGAAATCATTACCGTAAGTGATGATGAACTGGTAGTATCTTTCCTTGATATGGTAGAGAACCATAAGATGGTTGTAGAGAACTCCGGCTTACTTACCGTTGCTGCATTAAAGCATCTGAATGTAAAAGACAAACGGGTCGTATCCATCTTAAGTGGTGGAAACATGGATGTCATTACCATGTCTTCCGTTGTTCAGCAGGGACTTATTTTCCGTGACAGAATCTTTACCGTATCCGTACTGCTTCCGGATAAGCCGGGTGAGCTTTGTAAAGTATCCGGAACCATTGCAAGAGAGCAGGGAAATGTAATCAAGCTGGAGCATAACCAGTTTGTAACAACCAACCGTACCGCAGCCGTAGAGCTTCGCATTACCTTAGAGTGCTTTGGACCGGAACATAAACAGCAGATTATCAAAGCGCTGGAAAAGGAAGGCTATAAACCAAAGCAGGTTCGTACCAGCCTGTAAGAAAATAAAAAGTGATAGGACATATCAAATTCCTAAAGTGGAAGGAGATATGTCCTTTTTTATGCGTATAGTGAGAAAAACGTTCTTTAATTAGATGAAATTAAAGAACAATATTTACAACCGCTCTTTCATATGATAGAATGAAAGAACGATTTGAAAGAGTGGTGATATTTGTGGATTATTACATTGATAAATTGAAGTTAGTAATTGAACAGAATGGTGGAATTGCATCCGCTAAGGATTTTCAGAAAGCAGGTATCGACCGGTTGCTGCTTTATGATAGTCTGGAAAAACGAATCCTCTTAAAAGAATCTCATGGAAATTATATTTTGACTGATGAGCAGCCGGATGAATTCCGAGTTATTCAAAGTAGGTCTGATAAATTGATATTTTCCCATGGAACTGCATTATTTTTACATGGAATTTCAGACAGAGTGCCACATAATCTGGATTTAACGGTTCCTCAGGGAGATAATGTTTCCAGAATAAAGAAGAACTATGAGAATACAAAGTTTCATTATTGTAAGAAGGAACTGTGGGATTTAGGTATTGTGATGTTAAAAAGTCCGCAGGGATATGACGTTAAGGCATATGATTTGGAACGATGTATTTGTGATTTGATAAGAGATAAAAAGAGCATTGATGTTCAAGTGTATACACAGGCTTTGAAGGAGTATTTTGGTGGAATGTGTAATCCAAGAAAGATTATCAAATATTCCAGAGCTTTCCATTTGGAACAAAAGGTTAGAATGTATATGGAGGTATTGGGCTGAAAGCGAGAACACCGGAACAACTAAAGGGACAGATAAGAAGTTTGGCAGAAAAGAGAAAGTTACAGCCACAAGAAGTATTGCAGATATTTTTGCTTGAACGAATTCTGGAAAGATTGGCAAAGTCACCATATAAAAATAATTTTATATTAAAGGGTGGATTGTTAATATCATCGATGCTTGGAATCTCTGAAAGAACTACCATGGATATGGATACTACGGTAACTGGAATCAATGTGGAAGAAGATGAGATAGAAAAGGTAATTCAAGAGATTCTTCTGATTGATGTTGGCGATAATATAGAGTTTGAATTTGAAAGACTTGTAACAATTAGAGAAAAAGATGATTATAATAATTTTCGGGCATTTTTGGTTGCTCATTATGGAAAAATTTCGAATAAGATAAAGGTTGATATTACTACAGGAGATGAGATAACACCAGGAGCTGTTCAGTATTCTTATAAAACAATATTAGATGACGATGAAATTGATATTATGGCATATAATACTGAAACTATTATAGCGGAAAAATATGAGACAGTTATTAGAAGAAATATTGGAACATCAAGAGCCAGAGATTTTTATGATTTATATATGTTTTATCATATGTATAAGGAGTCGATTCATCCTAAAATATTGAAACTTGCTGTTACAAGAACTGCAAAGAAAAGAGAATCCTTGCAGATAATGTTGGAGTGGAAAGAGATTATAAGGGATATGAGAGAGGATACAGCCCTAAAAGTTCTTTGGAATAATTATTGCATAAACAATACATACGCAGCGGAGATTCCTTATGAAGAGGTGATGGAAATAATTCTAAGAATCGCAGAACTGCTTGAATTTTAAGTGAAAGGATATTAGAGGGGAATGTTAAGGCTGCCGCACTATCCAAGTGGGCAGCCTTTCGAAAATCCGTTTTCATAAATTAAAAGATTCTTTAATCAAAAAAGTAATTTTCATAATCAAAATGAGTAAATTTACATTTGGAACATGAGTCTAAAAAGAACACTATAACTTCTCCGGCGTAAATACATTGATATCATTTCCGGTACCGCTAAGTGGCATCTGATAACAGGTAGAGTCATTGCCATATGCATAGAAGTAAAGGTACTGTGAGGTGGTATGTAATGCGGTATAATTACCGGATATCAGTAATTCCTCATTGCTTCCGTCAGTGAGACAGCGGTAGATACCGGCACCCTCTCCATTTTTCTGATAATAGATATAATCCCCGGTGACGTTGTAACAGTCAATTCGGGATGGAATGATAAGGTTGGCAGCACCGCTGCTTAAGGAATAAGTGCTCAGTCCATAATTGTTGTCACCATCCATATAATAAGCCATGTCATTGATTACGGTCGGTTCATAACAGGTGCAGCTATAGAGTGTGGCAACGGAGTTGTCGGCAGTATCAAGCTGCAGGAGAGAGTGGGAATCATTCTCACCATTAATGTACATATACTGTCCATTGGAAGAGCAGGTCTTATATGGAAATTTGGAAACCTGTTCTTTTTTCGTGCCATCGATTTTTACACGATACAGGGTAGAAGCCGTTTCCTTGTCATAGTGGATGTAATAAATATAATTTCCGTACAGTCCGGCATAAAGACTTGGGTCATCATCTAAAATGGTAACCTTCCCGCCATCACGGTCAATGCGGCATAAGCTGTTGGTTCCAAAATTCAGAAAAGAAAAATTGGTATCCTCACTTTTGTTATTTCTGACGTAGTAGACATAGTGTTCATCTGCATTGATATAAGAGACGGTATCGTCGGAAAGCTTCTTCATGTTGGTGCCGTCAGGATTCATGGAATAGAGTCTGTGATTGTCAGAAGGATTACTGAAGAAAACAGTGCCGTTACTTTCACAGAAAAGTCCGCCATTATAAAGATTTCCGGCAGTATTTCCATTGACATAACCGGAATTCATTTTTGTGCGGTTGAGAAAGTGAATCAGACAAAAAACTGCAATCAGAATAAGGATAATTGCAATCGTGATAAAGAGTTGCTTTTTTCGTTTGTTTTTCATAAGAATCCTCCTTTGATGTCATATGTAATCGGATGATTGTGAAATTTGGAAATATGACAGGCAGTTATTTCTTTTTTTCAATATTTGACAGAATGGCAACATTGTCTGGGTGATTGCGGATACAATTTCCGAAGTCTGCTAAGGGCACTTGGAATTTCTGCAACAACCGGCAACGCTGGCACAGGATGTGCCGGCGAGGCGCAAGCTGAACATGGATGTGAATTTGCGCCGGTTGCCGCAACTACGAGATATGATATGGAAATTCTTAGTGCCCCTTGCAGACGAAAGGATGTATCCGCTGCAGCCGGATAAAGTTGTCAATCAGTCAAAGGAATGGAAAAACTCCTCTGCAACATTTCCAAATTCCACAATTCTTACGATAAAAATTATAACTTTCTTTTGGGAAACTTGCAACCGAAATGGGAATGGTATATGATAGAAAAAAATAATAAGGTGAAAGATAACAATGAAAGATTTAAAAGAGATAAGAGCAGAAATTGACAGCGTGGATAAAGAGCTGGTAGAACTGTATGAGAAACGTATGGCACTGACCGAACAGGTGGCAGATTATAAGCTTTCTACCGGGAAAAAAGTCTTTGATAAGGCAAGAGAAGAAGAGAAATTAGAAAAGGTCACTTCCATGGTGGATGACCCGTTTTTAAAACGTGGAACCAGAGAGCTTTTTGAGCATCTGATGAGCATGAGCAGAAAACGGCAGTATCAGAAGCTGGCAGAAAAAGGAATTATGGAGCCAATCCCATTTGAAGAGGTAACGGCGCTTCCGGATAAAAATATAAGAATCGTATATCAGGGAGAAGAAGGCGCATACAGCCAGATGGCAATGCAGCAGTTTTTCCATGATACCACAAACAGTTATCATGTGCAGACCTGGCGGGATGCCATGGAAGCAATCGCAAAAGGAGAAGCGGATTATGCAGTACTTCCGATTGAGAATTCTTCTGCGGGAATTGTTTCAGAAAATTATGATCTGCTGGTAGAATATGATAATTGTATCGTGGGAGAGCAGATTATTCCGATAGACCACTGCCTGCTTGGAACGAAAGGCTCCAAGTTATCTGATATCGAGCAGGTGTATTCCCATCCGCAGGCACTGATGCAGTGTGGCAGATATTTAGATGAGCATCGGAGCTGGGAGAAGCACAGCTTTAAGAATACCGCCATGGCAGCAAAGAAAGTTAAAGAGGACGGACTTACAAGACAGGCAGCCATTGCAAGCCGCCTTACTGCGGATATTTACGGGCTTGATATATTGGATGAGCATATCCAGGATAACAGCAATAACTGTACAAAGTTTGTCATTGTGACCGGTCGGAAGATTTTCTTAAAGGATGCCGGAAAAATCAGTATTTGCTTTGAAATTCCGCATGAAAGCGGAACCCTTTATCATATGTTATCCCATTTTATCTTTAATGATTTAAACATGAATAAGATAGAATCAAGACCATTGGGAGAGCGGAACTGGGAATATCGTTTCTTTATCGATTTTGAAGGAAACTTGAATGAGAGTGCAGTGAAGAATGCATTGCATGGAATTAAAGAGGAAGCGGAGAATTTTAAGATTCTCGGAAATTATTAGAAAGACAGGTAAGACATTAAGATGAAGCATTCAGGAGAATTAATTTTATATAAGAACTTTGAAAACGGAGAATTATTTTATAATTTTACATGGATTTTGGAAAACTATGATAGTGAATTTTACAATCGGTCTGATATAGTAGAATTGTATTATCGATGTTTGAATCAACTGATTGAACTGGCAGTGAGCCACGGTTTTGAAGGAAATCTGTGGCACTGTTTTCTTGCGTTCATTATGGTAAATAATGAAAATGCATACAGTACCGCCTGTGAAATGAAGGGAGCGGTAAACGGAAGCATTAATGCCATTGCAGCTCATGATTTTGCTATTTTAAAAGAAATGTTTGATTATAACTTAAATGAAGTGGCAAAGACACTGGAAATTGATGATATGGATGTCCTTCAGAATTTCAAAGGACCGGATGACAACGGAAGTGTATTTAACAAACGTATCCGTGACTGTATCTGTGAGCTGGCTGTAGAACTGGCTTCTGCAGTGGATACCAAGGCATTTCAGGACAGCGTAACCGGATTCTATGAAAGATTTGGCGTAGGTAATCTGGGATTACATAAAGCATTCCGTATCCAGAATACCAACGGCGTTGTAGAACTGGCACCGATTACCAAAATCGCTCATGTGAAACTGGATGACCTGGTAGGATATGAGATTGCAAAGAAGAAGCTGGTGGATAATACAGAAGCTTTTGTAAAGGGAAAAAGTGCCAATAACTGTCTGTTGTTTGGTGATGCAGGTACCGGTAAGTCAACCAGTATAAAGGCAATTGCCAATCAGTATTATGAGCAGGGTCTTCGTCTGATTGAAGTTTATAAGCATCAGTTTAAAGATTTGAACACCGTTATTTCCATGATAAAGAACCGTAATTATAAATTTATTATATATATGGATGATTTATCCTTTGAGGAATTTGAAATTGAATATAAATATTTGAAAGCTGTAATCGAAGGTGGTCTGGAGAAGAAACCGGACAATGTACTGATTTATGCAACCTCAAACCGCAGACATCTGATTCGTGAGAACTTTTCAGATAAAGAGGAAGTGCGTGAGGATATGCATACTTCTGATACCGTACAGGAAAAACTTTCACTGGTATATCGTTTTGGTGTATCTATTTACTTTGGGGCACCGACCAAGAAAGAATTCCAGCAGATTGTCGTAGAACTGGCAGAAAAGCAGGGAGTAAAACTTCCGGCAGAAGAACTTTTAGCAGAAGCTAACAAGTGGGAATTAAGTCATGGGGGACTTTCCGGAAGAACCGCACAGCAGTTTATCAATTATATGTTAGGACAGGAAGCGTAACAGAAGATTTACACAGGAGGAGGAGCGCGGATGAAGACTTTTGCAGCAATTTATATCGGGTCTTATGAAATCAGCCTGAAAGTATTTGAACTTTCCATTAAGAGAGGAATCCGGGAAATTGACCATGTCCGCCACAGAATAGAGCTGGGAAGGGATGTTTATTCCCAGGGATATGTCGGATATGAGACAGCGGATGAACTGTGTCAGGTGCTGAAAGAATTTGTGGGGATTATGGAGATGTACCGGACAGATGAGTACGAAGCATATTCCGGTCTTGTTATCCGGGATGCGCAGAACGAAGCATTTATTTTAGACCAGATACGGATTCGTACCGGACTTGAAGTGAAAGTACTGAGCAATTCCGAACATCGTTTTATCAGTTATAAGACGGTGGCATCCCAGAAGAATTTTGAAGACATGACCAGTCAGAATGCGGCAGTAGTAGATGTGGGTGGAAACAGTATGCAGATTACACTTTTCGTGAAAGGAAAAGTAGTTACCACACAGCATCTTCTGATTGGAATTATGCGTGTGCAGGAGAAACTTTCTGACCTTGGCATGCAAAGCGGCAATTATGAGCAGCAGATTCAGGAAGTTGTAGATAAGGAACTGGAAGTATTTAAGGCACTTTACCTTCCAAAAGAAGGAATCCGTTATGTCATTTTTATGGGAGATTACATCTCTGCATTTATGCCAAAAATCAGTAAAGAGAATGGAAAACGCATGGTAGATGCGGACAAGTTCTATCGTTATACGGAGAAATTGAGAGCCAAAAATACAGGACAGATTGCAAGGGAATTAGGAATCACCAACGAGAGTGATATCTTACTGATTCCGGCACTGGTTATCTACCGGCAGTTAGTTGCCACATTAAATGCCCAGAATGTAGTAGTTCCGGGTGTGAATATTAATGATGGTATAGCATATGATTATGCACAGCGGCATAATATGGTGAAAGCAACACATGATTTCGAAGAGGACGTAATATCTGCGGCAGAATGTATGTCCAAAAGATATTTCGGATATCAGCCACACCTTGAAGCATTGGAGCAGATGGCAGTCCAGATATTTGATGCCATGAAAAAGATTCACGGACTGGGAAACAGAGAGCGGCTGATGCTTCGGACAGCGGCCATTCTTCATGACTGTGGTAAATTTGTCAGCCTGGTTAATGGACCGCAGTGCTCTTATGACATTATTATTTCTTCTGAAATAATCGGTCTGACCCATCTGGAACGTGAAATCGTAGCATCTACGGTACTTTATAACACACTTCCGATAGACAGCTATGACAGACTGGCTGATAAGATGGATCATGACAGTTATCTTACCGTAGCCAAGCTTGCAGCAATCCTTAAGGTGGCAAATGCCATGGACAGAAGCCACAAGCAGAAATTTAAGAATGTAAAGACTTCTGTTTCCGGAAGAAATCTGATTATTACCATAGAGACAGAAGATGATGTAACTTTGGAAAGAGGATTGTTTGAGTCAAAGGCATCCTTCTTTGAAGAAGTATTCAGTATGAAACCGGTGATTAAAGTGAAAAAGGTCTATAGTTAGGAGAGTATGCGAATGGAAAAATTAAAAGAATATACGAATCCGGAATATTATGAAAACCGTGAGTTAAGCTGGATTAAATTTAATGGCAGAGTATTGAATGAAGCAAGAGACAAATCCATTCCGCTTCTGGAACGGTTAAAATTTGTCAGCATAACTTCTTCGAATCTGGATGAATTTTTCATGGTACGTGTGGCTTCCTTAAAGGACATGGTACATGCAGGCTATAAGAAAACAGATATTGCCGGCATGACTGCATCTGAGCAGTTGGCAGCCATTAATCATGACACAAGGGAGCTGGTAGAACTGCAGTATTCTACCTATAACCGTTCCCTGATCCCGTTACTGAATGCAAGAGGAATCTATATTGTAGATGCCTATGAAGATTTGGAAGATTTTCAGGCAGAATATGTGGACCGTTATTTTGAAGAAAATATTTATCCGGTACTGACACCGATGGCAGTGGATGCATCCAGACCATTTCCTCTGATTCGCAATAAGACATTAAATATTGTAGCCTTATTGGAAGAAAATCCAAAGAAAGATGATCTTCTTGGAAAAGCAGAGGAGAAGAAGTTAAAGGCAGAGGGTAAGAAGGGCGGAACCATTTATGAATATGCAACCGTTCAGGTGCCATCTGTATTACCAAGACTGATTCCGATTCCATCCGTAAAGGAAGGGGAGAAATCTTTTATCCTGTTAGAGCAGATTATTGAGAAGAATATTTCCAAATTATTTTTAGGTCATAAAGTGGTCTGTGCTTATCCATATCGTATTATGCGTAATGCCGACCTTTCCTTTGATGAGGACGAAGCAGAGGATTTGCTGAAAGAAATTGAAAAATCCTTAAAGAAACGGCAGTGGGGCGAAGTCATCCGTCTGGAAGTGGAATATGGCATTGACAAGCGTTTGTTGGCATTCTTAAAGGATGAGCTTCGGGTAGAATCTGAGGATGACATCTTTAAAATCAACGGACCGATTGACTTGACTTACCTTATGAAAATGTATGGCTTGGAAGGCTGTGATGATTTACGTTATAAACCATATACACCGCAGCCGGTGCCACAGATTCCACAGGGAGAGAGCATCTTTGATGCCATTAAAAAGGGTGATATCTTACTGCATCATCCATACCAGACCTTTGACCCGGTAGTAGAATTTATCCGTCAGGCAGCCAAAGACCCGGATGTACTGGCAATCAAGCAGACACTTTACCGTGTCAGCGGTAATTCGCCGATTATTGCATCACTGGCGCAGGCAGCAGAGAATGGCAAGCAGGTATCAGTTCTGGTAGAGTTAAAAGCCCGTTTCGATGAGGAAAATAACATCGTCTGGGCAAAGAAATTAGAGAAAGCAGGCTGCCATGTAATCTATGGACTGGTAGGCTTAAAGACCCACAGCAAGATTGCACTGGTCGTAAGAAGAGAAGAAGAAGGCATCTGCCGTTATGTACATCTTGGAACCGGAAACTATAACGATTCCACTGCAAAGCTGTATACAGACTGTGGTATCTTTACCTGCTCGGAAGCAATCGGAGAAGATGCAACAGCAGTATTTAATATGTTATCCGGTTATTCGGAGCCGCTGTCCTGGAACCGGCTGGTGGTAGCACCAATCTGGCTGCGGAAGCGTTTCCTGAAACTAATTGAGCGTGAAACAAAATATGCCAAAGCCGGAAAGACAGCCAAAATTGTAGCTAAGATGAATTCCCTTTGTGACCGTGATATTATTGCAGCTTTATATGAAGCATCAGCGGCTGGTGTACAGATTGATTTAGTCGTACGTGGAATCTGCTGTCTGAAGGTAGGCATTCCAAAAATCAGTGAGAATATCAGAGTGCGTTCCATTGTAGGAAATTTCTTGGAGCACAGCAGAATTTTCTATTTCTATAATGATGGACAGGAAGAAATTTACATGGGAAGTGCCGACTGGATGCCGCGTAACTTAGACCGCCGTGTAGAGATTATTTTCCCGGTAGAAAATGAAGAGTTAAAGCATAAAGTAATGCATATTCTGGATGTGGAGCTGGCAGATAATACAAAAGCACATCTCCTTCAGAAAGATGGCACCTATGAAAAGGTTGATAAACGTGGAAAGGTACTGGTGAATTCACAGATGCAGTTCTGCAGAGAAGCAGAAGAGGCAGCACCAAAGCCTGCAGATGTTGTAAAAGACCGTATTTTTATCCCGGCAGAACCGGTAGAGGACTAAAGAAAACAGATACTTTTGCCGATATATAATATGAAACCATTGAAATAAAGCTCCAGGGAGGGGATTGTCGCATACGGATATGACGGTTATTTTAAGGTTCCAGTTGTATTGCTCGTTCACGAGCAGGCACGACAGCAGAATAGAGAGTATTCGGAGGAATCCAGTCGGAAAAAATGTTCCGAAAATGAATTTGAACGAATCTTTCGAAATGCATTAGACGAGGTGAAAGACAAAAATTAAAAAGTAGTGATAAAAGAGGGACTGTGGTTTTACAGAAATTGTAAAACCACAGTCCCTCTTGTTTCCGGGCATCCGCAAGAAGCTGCCGGTGGCAGCTTCTTTAGACGGCAGATGTAAGCTATCAGTCATGCCGTGCATTTTTAATATCCGATAAAATATAATAAGGAATCGGCATATGTCTTGTGCCGTTTCCCATGGAAATATAAGGTTTGTTGCTTCCGTGAAAATCAGAGCCGCCGGAGATAAGAAGATGGTATTTTCCGGCAAGCTTCTTAATGTTTCGTTCGTCGCCAAGCTGGTAGGTGGAATAGACAGCTTCAATGCCATCTAAATGGCTTTCTTCTACCAGTGTCTGAACCAGAGCATCCAATCGGTCTGCATTCATGTGATAGAGTACCGGGTGTGCTAAGATGGCAAGACCTCCTGCATGATGAATCAGGGAAATGCCTTCCTGCGGCGTGATTTTAGGACGGTCCACATAATAAGGACAGTCATCCCCGATATACTTACTGAATACGGCATTCATATCTTTGGCAAGTCCATGATTTACAAGATATCTTGCAATATGGGCTCTTGTAATTACTGCATCCGGAAATTCTTTGATAAGACTGTCATAATCAATGGCAAGATGCGCTTCCTGCTGTAGTTTTTCAACCATCAGCCGGTTGCGGTCTTTGCGGGAAGAACGGAAAGCATTTAATTTATCGGAAAGTTCTTTATCCTCCGGGTTGATATAAAGCCCGACCATATGAATTTCACGGCCGTTCAGTTCGCAGGAGAGTTCAACACCGGCAATGACTTCCGGTGCATCTGGGGAGTTAAGCTGTAATGCTTCCTCCTGGGCTTCCTTAATGCCATCAATGCAGTCATGGTCAGTAAGGGCAAAGGCACGTATTGAATGCCGCATGGCTTCATGAACCAGCTCAGACGGAGTAAAAGTTCCATCCGAACAGGTAGAGTGTACATGTAAATCAATAAATCCTGTTTCCATAGAATAATCCTTTCTAACAGCTCGAAACAATTATTTTTAGAACTATTTATGAATATGATTATAAAAGTAATCTTCCGTTTTGACAATCCGGAAGAAATAAGAAAAATATTTTGCCTATCACAGAAAAGTCCTTTATACTGCAATTAGGAAAAATGACTTGCAGGGGGCAGGAGAACATGAAAAAAGTATTGGAAGTAAGTATGTTTGGAACATTTCGGATGCAATATGGAAATCAGTCCTTTATCATAGACCGGAAATCAACCACAAAGACGAACCGGCTGCTTCAGATTATTCTGCATGCTGGTGCAGAAGGAGTAACAAGGGAAGAACTGATGGGAAGACTTTGGGAAAATGAAGAGGTTTCCAATCCATCCAACAGTTTCCGGGCAATTCTTTTCCGGGTGCGTAAGCTTTTAAAGGAGCAGGGACTGCCGGAAAGTGATTATATTATAAGCAGGAAAGTGATTTACTACTGGACGCCGGAGATACCATACCGTTGTGATTGTATATCCTTTGAAGAAAAAGCAGAGCATGCATTGAAGCAGGCAGAAGCTTCCGGAAAAACAGAATTAGAGGAAGCGGTCAGACTGTATCGGGGAGAGTTCCTTCCGGCACTGGGAGCATCGGAATGGGTGATTTTCTGGGCAACGAAATACCGGAAATTATATATGTCCTGTGTAAAGAGACTGGGCGGAATTTACCGGGACGAGCAGGAGTATCAGAAATTATATGAGATAGCAGAAAAAGCAGCGGTTCTTTATCCGCTGGATGACTGGCAGGTATACCAGATGGAGGCGTTGATTGCCATGAAGCGTTCCAAAGAGGCGGTAGCGTTATATCATAAGACAGAGGAAATGCTGCTGGCAGAGCTTGGCAGTGAACCTTCAAAGTCTATGCTGGAACAATTAAAACGAATCAGCAGCTGTGTTACGGAGGATGCCACCCATATTCAGGCAATACAGGAGAAGTTGGAAGAAGAGGGAGAGGAAGGAGCATTTTATTGCTCGTATCCTGTTTTCATTGAAAATTACCGCTTCGCAAAACGGGTTTTGCAGCGTACGGGAAAGAGTGCGTGGCTTCTTATGAGCACCATTACCGATGGAAAAGGCTGTGCATCAGAAGGCGGCGTGCATTTCGAATACATCCGGGCAGAACTGGAACAGGCATTGAAAAGCTCCCTGCGCAGCGGAGACCTGTATACCAGATACAGCGCAAACCAGTATCTGATACTTTTAATTGGCATTGAAGAGGAAAATTGCGGACTGGTTATCGAGCGAATCAATCAGCGGATGGAACGGACAGCTGGAAAGAAATATGTGAAATATCATAAAGTATTGGTGAATGGGACGGATTAGATAGGGAGAATACAATACAAACAGGAAGATTTGAGTACAATTTGGAAGAATAAAGAAAAATAGAAAAATGTAACGCTTTTTATAACGTAGAGTAGGCTATGATTGGTTATACAATTCATAAATCAACAGGAAATGGATAAAATGAATAAAAGGAGAAAAAACATGAGAGTAGCCAAAATGTTGGGAAAGAGAATCACCGCTTTTGTTATGGCAGCGTTGATGGTATTGTCTTTAACCGGAATAACCGGAATGACAGTAAAAGCCGCCACAGAAGATGATACGATCAAGATGCAGTTGCAGGATACAAAGAAAATCGAGTGCTCTGCGTGGATTGCCTATGAAACCAAATGGAGCATTACCAGTGGAAAAGATAAGGTAACATTAAAAAATACAGATAAGAAAGAGGTATCTGTAACTGCAGACAAGACAGGAACAGTTACTTTAAAGTGCCAATATAAGAATTATCGCTTTAAATGGAAAACAGAAGAGTACACCATTAAAATCAGCAAGAGAACTCCGGTATTTGAAGAGAGCATTTCAAATCTGACCTATAACGGAAAAGTACAGACGCTGAATGCAAAGAATTTTGTAAAAGAGGGACCAACGAGTGGGGCTGTTGGAACCTGTGGTGAAGAAATTTTAAATGCAGGAACTTATACTTATACGGTTACAACACCGGCAACGGACGTATATGAGGCAGGAAGCAAGACTTATACTGTAACTGTAAATAAGGCAGAGGCAGTAATTAAGGAAAAACCGTCTGCAACTGTTAATCATATGTCAGGAAAACTGAAAGAGTCCCATCTCAATGGTGGAATGGCAGTAGCAGTTAATGATGAAAATCAGGAACTGGAAGGCCATTTTGAGTGGGAGAGCCCGGATGAGACACTGTGGTTTAATACTACCGGAACTGCAATCTTTGAAGATGTAGATCATCATGTAGTATTTGTGCCGGAAGGAGATGCAGCAAAGAACTATAAAGAGACTGTATTTATTGTACCGGTAAGAACCTATTTGAAAGCATTGTATGCAAATCTTACAGCCAGTGATTTTGAATATAATGGCAGTAATGATGAGAAGAACTTAAGCTGTGATGCCAATGCATACAGCTGGGGAATTGAGAAGAATCCAAGCATTTCCATTACTTATACTTATTATGATGAGGCTGGAAATAAATTAAGCAAAGCACCGGTGGATGCAGGAACTTATACGGTAATTGCAACAGCCAGTGCAAAGAAATTTGAATCCGCAGACAGTAATGAAGCAACCTTTACTATCCAGCAGAAGCCACTGACCAATGAAATGGTAACTGCAAAGGATACCGAGTATACAGGAAGCACAGTTGCAGTTGTGGTAAAAGACGGAGACAAAACATTAGTAGAGGGAAAAGATTATACGGTAACATACAGCGGAAGCAATCCGAATGCAGGTGAGACTTCAGCAGCTATTACCGGAATCGGTAATTATAAAGGAACGGTAAATACAACCTACACCATTCTTCCAAAAGAAGTAGAAAATGACAGTGTGGTTGCAGCCGCAAAGGAAAAATATTATACCGGAAAAGCAGTAACACTGAATGAAGAAGATGTAACCGTAACTTATAATGGAAAAGTATTAACAGCAGGAACCGATTATACGGTTGGTGATTACAAAGATAATGTAGAAGAAGGAACTGCTTTGGCAACCGTAACCTTTACCGGTAATTACAGTGGTTCTGTAAATGTAAGCTTTGGAATCAGCAAGATTCGTGCAAAAGTATATGCTGAATATGGAAATGGAAAACAGCTGCTGTTAAGTGGAAGCAGTATTTTAGACCCGGCTGTATTAGAAGAAGCAGCAGATTATGTAACCACAGAAGAGAGTGTAATCCGCGGCTTTATCTTAGAGGATGAAAATGCAGATGTAGTTACATCTTATACAAAGCTTTCCCGTGATGCAGAGGGTTATAATGTATATGTAAAAGTAGCAGATACATTTACACAGAAGGCAGAGTTCTATATCCGGAAAGTAGGAGTTGCCCGTCCGGAAGGAACAGCCGGTGATGCAACAGCAAATTATGATTATGTGGGAAGAGCAGCTGTTTCCTTAAATCAGCTGAAAGTGACAACTGATATGTCCGGTTTTACCGCACCAGCTTCCTTTGATGCAGAAAAGAATCGTGATGGAAAGATGCCGGTAACCCTTGCATCTGTTCTGGAAGCATATGCCGCAAACAGTGGTATTGCAGGGGATGATGCAAGATTCTATCGTGTTGAATGGTATCGGATGATTAATCCGAATTCCTGGCATATCGATGGAGAAATTGTTGATAACAGCTATACCGTTACCTTTATGGTAGATGGAAATGTATATCAGGAAGTACGTGAAGTAAAGGGAACGGAAGTTTCTGTAACAGATCCTGTAAAGGCAGAGACAGAGGCAGCAACCTATGAATTTACCGGATGGACATTAGAGGATGGCAGCAAAGTAAATCTTGCAGATTTAAATGACAATATCGCAGTATATGCTTCTTTTGAGGAGAAGGAAAAAGAAAGCGAACCAACCGAACCAACTCAGCCGACAGAACCGACCCAGCCGACTGAACCGACTCAGCCGACCGAGCCAACACAGCCAACCGAACCGGCACAGCCGACCCAGCCAACTGAGCCGACTCAGCCTGCAGCATCAGAAACAACAGTAACTCCGGCAGATAATAATACACAGCCGGAGGCGGCACAGACCCCGGTAACCCCGGCGCAGACGCAGGCAGCACAGACTCCGGTTACCCAGACTCAGGTGGCACAGACACCAGTCAGACAGCCGCAGGCAGTACAGCAGCCACAGGATGAAGAAGAACCAGTGGTATTAGAGGATGAAGAAGTTCCACTGGAAAATGTAACAGAGGATAGTGCAGAGCAGGAAGTGACTGCATTAGAAGATGAAGCAGTTCCTCTGGCAGCAAATCCGGCAGGAGAAGACAACTGCATCATCCACTGGATTATGATGATTCTTACAATTGCATTTGCAGGATATAATGTAGTAAGAGCAGTGCTTCGCCAGAAGAGAAATGCATAAAGGAGGAGACAGAAAATGAAAATAGTAGACAGCGTAATCGCAGTTATTTATGTAATTGCAATGGCAGTATTATTTTTCTTAAGAGATTGTGCAAAAGATCTTCCAATGGGAATTCTTGCACTGGCTGTTACTGTAGTTGCAGTAGTATGTATGGTCCTTCAGAACAGAAAGAGAGAGACCAAAAGAGCAAGAGCTTAAGAAGACGGAAAATTGTTATAAATAAGCAGGAATGTGCAGGACGATAGAACATATTCTCTATCGTCCTGCTTTTTTGCCATCAGGCATTCGTAAAAAGCTGCCGGTGGCAGGTTCTTACTGTTTTGGGAAGCTTGCACTTGACATTATTGGGAAACTGAGTTATTGTATTAATTAAATAATACAATGGCAATTGCAAAGAAGAATAGGGAGATTAGGTATGGCAAAGAAAAAGAAGAAACTGGAGTTTGAAACAATGCAGGTAAAACTGCCGCATGTAAAGGGGCTGTCCATTGTGCTTCCGGTTATTTATATTTTATGGGTGGCAGTGATGTATTATCTCCTGCTTCCGGCATTGAATATTCATTCCAGAGGTTTATGGCTGTTTGTAATAGGCGTGATATTATTTCCGTTAGGAATTTTTGGCACTTTATTGTTGGCAGCAAGAAAAGCAGAGGGCAAGTCAGCAGATAAACTGGAAAAACCGGTAAATGCCATTTTTGCAGCAGTTGGAGTAATCGGAATTCTGTTCCTGATTCTTTTATTTTATGGCAGCAAGATGTTCCATGCACAGGCATATGCCAATATCCTGACCATCGAAGACAGCGATTTTAACAGCGATATCAATACCGCATCGTCTGTATCAAAGATTGCGTTAATGGATACGGACAGTGCAGTGCTGCTGGGCAATCGTGAGATTGGAAGCCTTTCAGAAGTGGTGAGCCAGTATAACGTATCGGAAGATTATACACAGATTGATTATCAGGGAGCACCAACGAAAGTATCTGCATTAGAATATGCCGGCTTCTTTAAATATATGGGAAATAAGGAAAATGGTGTTCCGGGCTATGTAACAGTAGATCCGGTAGGACAGAAAGCACAGTATGTTCCGGTAAAAGAAGGAATGATTTATGTTCCGTCTGCTTATTTTAGCAAGGATTTAAGACGGCATATCCGTATGAATTACCCGGATAAGCTTTTTGGAAATCTACATTTTGAAGTGGACGAAGATGGAAATCCATACTATATCGCCAGTGTATATAAATATACCATCGGTTTATTCGGTGGAGAGACTGTTGAGGGTGCAATCAGCTGTGACCCAATCAGCGGAGACTGTCAGTATTATGACGCATCGGAAGTACCAAACTGGATGGATGATGTCTTTGACGGGGACCTTCTGGTGGAGCAGTATAACTGGTATGGAGAATTATCCAATGGATTTATGAACAGCATCTTCGGCAAAAAGGGCTGTAAGAAATGTACGGAAACGGTAGTAGAGGATGAAGACGGGGATGAGGAATCCTATGAAGCAAACTTTGGCTATGTTGCCAAGGACGGGGATATCTGGATTTATACCGGAGTTACGTCTGTCAATGATGATGCATCCAATATCGGATTTATACTGGTAAATGAGAGAACTTCAGAAGCACACTATTACAGTATCGCAGGAGCGGATGAAAGTTCAGCAATGGCAGCCGCTGAAGGAGAAGTGCAGGAGAAAGGGTACCGTGCATCCTTCCCATCCCTGATTAATGTAGAAGGTCAGCCGACTTATATTATGGTGTTAAAAGACGCCAGTGGCATTGTAAAGCTTTATGGCATGGTAAATGTAGAATCTTATAATATGGTAACTACGGCAGCCAGTCTTGATGAGTGCTTTGCGAAGTATCGTAAGATGACAGGCAGTGGCAGTGCAGAAAATGCAGAGGATATGGAAAATGCAGAAAATCCTTCCGATGACAATAACAACACCACAGAGAATGCACAGACCGCATCGAAAGGAAAAACAATTCCGGAAGGTGAGACAGAGACAAGAAGTTTTGCAATCAGTGAAATACAGTATGTGGAGATTGCAGGAGAGACTTATGTTTATCTGGCAGGAGACGACGGTATGGTATACTGGCAGAAGTTTTTCGATAATGAACAGCTGATTTTCCTGCATGTGGGAGATACAGTTACGGTAAATGGAATTGTGGATAAAGATAATATTTACTGGATAGATACCATCGGAAAAATATAGTAGGAAGGCGAAGAAAATGGAAGCAGCAATTCTTGTAGTAATTGCAATTGTAGGATTTACGTATTCAGCAATTAAGACAAAAAAGAGTTGGAAGAACCGTTACAAACGGGTATTAAAAGAAAAATACGGGAAAGAACCGGAGAAAAAGGAATTCAAAAAAGAACTGATAAGAAATTATCTGGATACTGTTGGCGGAACACAACAGGTGGATGAGGTTACATGGAATGACCTTAATATGGATGATGTATACCAGAGAATCAATAACTGTGATTCCTCCATGGGAGAAGAAATTTTATATGCAAAGCTTCATTATGCGAAGCAGACGAAGGAAGAAGAGGAGCTTTTAGAAAAAAGAATAGCTTTTTGTGAAGCAGATGATGAAAAACGCTATCATCTGGAAGAAACATTGTCAAAGCTTGGAAAGAGAGACGAGGCTTATTATATTCCATCCTTTATCCGGACATTAGAGGATTTTGCAATTTCAAATCTCTGGGTTTATCAGGTACTTCGGATATTGCTTGCAGTAGTTGTTGTGGCAGCAATTGTATTTCATAATATATACGCTCTGTCAGCTTTGGTGGTAGTATTTCTTGTGAATTTGTCGGTGTATATCTTTACGGTCCGGCTGAAGTTTGATCAGGAGATTCATATGATGGGAACGGCGGCATACCTGATTACGGTAGCCAGAGAGCTGGAAGAGGAATATCGGGATGATAAAATCTGTGAGGAACTGGCACCGCTGCTTCCGGTATTTGCCAAAATGGATAAGAAAGCATTTCTGTTAAATATCCAGAGCAGAAATGCCATGGGCGATGTGTTTGAAATGCTGCAGGATTTCCTGCTGGGAGTAACCCAGTGGCACATCCTTACTTATATGAAAGTACTGAATCAGTTTATGGATAACCAGGACGCTTATCTTAAAATTTACCGGGTGGTAGGAGAAATGGA
Source organism: uncultured Lachnospiraceae bacterium (assembly GCA_900315735.1). GTDB lineage: Bacteria > Bacillota > Clostridia > Lachnospirales > Lachnospiraceae > Roseburia_C. The sequence goes on from ONAD01000001.1 coordinate 117,014, forward strand.
TGCAGCAGTCAGCACAGGCTCTTTCCGAAAGAGTCTGCCCCTTGTGACAGTACCGGAATATGAGGAAGCAAAGCAGCTTGAGATGGAAGAAATCTATCATCCGCTGCTTCATGGAGCAGTGACCAATTCTATGGAACTTCAGCATAACTGTATTATCACAGGCTCCAATGCTTCCGGTAAGTCAACCTTTATCAAGACCATAGCCGTCAATGTGATACTGGCACAGAGCATTCATACCTGCACGGCAAAAAGAATGCGTCTGCCGCACGCTAAAATGATTACATCCATGGCAGTAAGAGACGATATTTTATCCGGTGACAGTTATTTTATCAAAGAGATTAAATATTTAAAGCGTATTCTGGATGCTTTGTCGGAGGATGAACTGGTTATCTGTGTCATTGATGAAATCTTAAGAGGAACCAATACCCAGGAGCGTATTGCAGCTTCGAAAGCAATCATGGAATATCTGGCACATCACAACTGCATTGCAATTGTGGCATCCCATGATAAGGAATTGACGGAGCTTGACAAAATCGGTTATGACAATTATCATTTTTCCGAAGAGTTCGGAGAAGAGGATATTGTATTTGATTATAAATTGCAGAAGGGACCGGCAAATTCCCAGAATGCAATCCGCCTGCTTTCCTTTACCGGATTCCCGGAAACGATTATCGAGCGGGCAAGGGGACTTTCTGAGAGAGGCGAGTAAAACTTTACATTTGCTTTACGAAAAAGTGAGGTTTCATTTTACAGTTATTTGTTACTCTGTTGGTTAAAGGAAACGAATGAGGTAGCAGAGATGGTAAAAAATATCGCACATAGAGGTTTCTCGGGAAAGTATCCGGAAAATACAATGCTGGCATTTGAAAAAGCCATAGAGGCAGGCTGCGATGGAATCGAACTGGATGTCCAGTTGTCTAAGGATGGGATTCCGGTAATCGTGCATGATGAGCGGTTAGCCCGGACAACGGGAGAATCCGGATTTGTCTGGAATTATTACCAATTATCCGGACAGGCTGAAACAGGAAATAGAAAACAGTGAAATACAATAGGGAAAACTACAGAAAATAATACTTGACGAACGAAGTAACATATGGTACTATAAGCAAGTTGAAGAAAGTAGAGTATCCACTCTCACCTTAGCACAGTTAAGTGACTAAGCGTTTATAATGAGCATGCAATGAGCGAATCATTTTGAAGTGGATAGTCTGTCTATCCACTTTTTTTGCGGAAATAAACGGAAAGTTGTCTGGCAAAGCTGTGGTGAATTTAATTTTGGAGGTGTACGACCATTAGCGAGTTAATGATCAATGAACAAATCAGAGATAAGGAAGTCCGCCTGATTGGTGCGGATGGTGAACAGTTAGGTATCATGTCAGCAAGAGAAGCATATAAGCTGGCACAGGAAGCAGAACTTGATTTAGTAAAGATTGCTCCTGGAGCAAAGCCACCTGTATGTAAGATTATCGATTACGGTAAATACAGATATGAGCTTGCAAGAAAAGAGAAGGAAGCACGTAAGAAACAGAAAACTGTTGAATTAAAAGAAGTTCGTCTTTCTCCGAATATCGATACCAATGATTTGAATACCAAAATGAATGCCGCAAGAAAGTTCATTTCCAAGGGAAATAAAGTAAAAGTTACACTTCGTTTCCGTGGTAGAGAAATGGCACATGTACAGGCAAGCAAACATATTCTGGATGATTTTGCAGAAGCACTTGCAGATATTGCAGTAGTGGAGAAAGCACCAAAACTGGAAGGCAGAAGCATGGGTATGGTGCTGGCAGAGAAAAGATAATGATTTTAAGGAGGAATAAATTATGCCAAAACAGAAAACAAGCAGAGCAGCAGCAAAACGTTTCAAATTAACAGGAACAGGAAAATTAAAGAGAAACAAGGCTTATAAGAGACATATCTTAACAAAGAAAACAACTAAGACTAAGAGAAATCTTAGAAAACCTGCAATGACAGATGCAACAAACGTTAAGAATATGAAGAAGATTTTACCATATTTATAAGAATTGGTTAAGGAGGAATAGAACATGGCAAGAATTAAAGGCGGCTTAAACGCTAAAAAGAAACATAATAGAACATTAAAATTAGCTAAAGGTTACAGAGGAGCACGCTCCAAACAGTATAGAGTAGCAAAACAGTCTGTCATGAGAGCCTTAACAAGTTCTTATGCAGGAAGAAAACAGAGAAAGAGACAGTTCAGACAGTTATGGATTGCTCGTATTAACGCAGCAGCAAGAATGAACGGATTATCTTACAGCAAATTTATGTATGGTTTAAAATTAGCTGGTGTTGATATGAACCGTAAAATGTTAGCTGAGATGGCTGTAAATGATGCAGAAGGATTTGCAACATTAGCAGAGCTTGCAAAAACAAAACTTGCTTAATTTTTAAGAAGCGGACAAGTTATAAAAGAGGATTGTGATTATTCACAATCCTCTTTTTTTACGTTTGATTCGTTTGAACTTTTTTCGGAAGTATCCTGCCCGGAAGCTTCTTTTTTGACAGAATCTAAATCCTCTTGTAAAGAGTAATGATTCTTAAGCAGGCGGTATACCATGGTATATGCCCAGATAAGTACCGGAACAACTACGGTGGCATAAATGGAAGCCTTAAGGCAGCTGGTGGCAAAATCGCTTCCAATCAGTGCGAAAACAAGAGTGGAAACATACAGGGCAACTAAGAGGATAACGCCGATAATTGCAAGAATCTGTTTTGTCTTTTTCATAAATGACCTCAACTTTCTTCAATAGACTGCTTTTAGAAAAAGCAATATACCTTATTTTAACATTTGACAGCGGATAGTCAATCGGGAAATGTGAAGTTACAGTGGATAAATACTTGAAAAAAGCACAAAATATGCTATACTGAAACAAGCGTTATACGACTAAATATGGATTAAAGGATGGATATGAACTATGGCATTATTAGAAGAATGGCAGAAGATTGCTTATGACCAGCAGGCAGATAGAGGAAAATTACAGAAGTTCTGGCAGAGATATTTTATGTTGGAGAAGGGCGTATATGAGAAGCTTTTAACCAACCCGGATGAGAAAGTCGAAGGAACTGTAAAAGAGCTGGCAGAGAAATACGAACTCAGCATTATGGATATGACCGGATTCTTAGATGGAATCAATGACAGTCTGGTAACACCAAACCCGATTGATACCATGGAAGAGGATACCAAGGTAAGCCTTGTATTTGACAAAGAGAAATTATACAAGAACATGGTAGATGCCAAAGCTGACTGGCTGTATGAATTGCCACAGTGGGATGAAATCTTCGATGCAGATACTAAGAGAAAGCTTTACTTGGAGCAGAAGAAATCCGGCACTGTTGTAGTTGGAAAGAAAGTTGGAAGAAACGATCCATGTCCTTGCGGAAGTGGAAAGAAATATAAATTCTGCTGCGGAAGATAAGAAGAAAATATTTGGACAAAATAATCCGAAAAGCTCTTTACATAGCAGAAAAAAGAGTATACAATAGCTTTTGTCAAAAAGACAAAACGAAGAAGAGAAGAGTAGCATGACAGGAAGTCAAAGAGAGGAATACATTTGGTGAAAGTGTTCTGGTGGAATGTGATGTGAAGACCAGCTCTGAGTGACCCCAATCCGGTCCGGTGATTCCGTTATCATCAGAATGAGCGGTTGTACGATAAGTACAGCAAGCAGGGTGGAACCACGATAGAGTATCGTCCCTGATGCATAAGATTTATGCATCAGGGATTTTTTATGGAGAAACTCACAAAGTGTGTTTCTCGAGTTATTAATACCAATATAATAAGAAAAGGAGACTTGAACATGAAAATCACATTAAAAGATGGCTCAGTAAAAGAGTACAGTGAAGCAAAATCAGTCTATGATATTGCAGCAGATATCAGCGAAGGCCTTGCAAGAGTTGCATGCGCCGGTGAAGTAGACGGAGAAGTGGTGGATTTACGAACCGTTCTTGACAAAGACTGCAATTTAAATATTATAACAGCAAGTGATGAAGAAGGATTAAAGGTAATCCGTCATACAGCATCCCATGTACTGGCTCAGGCAGTAAAGAAATTATTCCCGGATGCCAAGATTACCATTGGACCGGCGATTGAAGACGGTTTCTATTATGACTTTGACCATGCACCATTTTCAAGAGAAGACCTTGATAACTTAGAAGCTGAGATGAAGAAGATTATTAAGGAAGGTCATGAGTTAAAACGTTTCACACTTCCAAGAGAAGAAGCAATCAAATTCATGCAGGAACGCAATGAGCCATATAAAGTAGAACTGATTGAAGAATTACCGGAGGGAGAAGAAATTTCTTTCTATGACCAGGGTGGCTTCGTAGATTTATGTGCAGGACCTCATCTGATGACAACCAAGGGTGTAAAGGCATTTAAACTGACCTCATCTTCCATGGCATACTGGAGAGGTGATTCTGACAAAGCAAGATTACAGAGAATTTACGGTACTGCATTTAATAAGAAAGAAGAGTTAAAAGAGTACTTAGAGAAATTAGAAGATGCCAAACGCCGTGACCATAACAAACTTGGCCGTGAGATGGGATTATTTACCACTGTTGATGTTATCGGACAGGGACTTCCTTTATTTACACCAAAGGGAACCAAGATGATTATGAAACTGCAGCGTTGGATGGAAGACTTGGAGGATAAAGAGTGGGGCTATGTCCGTACCAGAACTCCGTTGATGGCAAAGAGCGACCTCTATAAGATTTCCGGACACTGGGATCATTATATGGATGGAATGTTCATCTTAAATAAAGACAGCGATGACAAAGAAACAATGGCACTGCGTCCGATGACCTGTCCATTCCAGTATTATGTATACATGAATGAGCAGCATTCTTACAGAGATCTGCCATATCGTATGTCAGAGACTTCCACACTGTTCCGTAATGAGGACTCCGGAGAAATGCACGGACTTACCCGTGTCAGACAGTTCACTATTACAGAGGCACATATTATTCTTTGTCCGGAACAGGCAGAAGAAGAGCTTACCAGATGTACGGAGCTTTGCCACTATGTAATGACTACACTTGGTATTGACGGAGATGTTACTTACCGTCTGTCCAAATGGGATCCAAACAACAAAGCAAAATATCTTGGTGACGAAGAATACTGGAACAGCACACAGCAGTATCTGCGTGATGTTATGGATAAGAATGGTATCAAGTATACTGAGGCTGATGGAGAAGCCGCATTCTACGGACCAAAGATTGATATTCAGGCAAAGAATGTATACGGAAAAGAAGATACCATGGTTACCATCCAGCTTGACTGTGCAAGTGCAGAGAAGTTTGGTATGTATTATATTGATGAGAAGGGTGAGAAAGTACTTCCTTGGATTATCCATCGTACATCCATGGGATGTTATGAACGTACCCTTGCATGGCTGATTGAGCATTATGCAGGAAAATTCCCAACCTGGCTTTGTCCGGAACAGGTAAGAGTATTACCGATTTCTGAGAAATATGCAGATTACGCAGAGCAGGTAAGAAAAGAATTAGCAGCTCATGATGTAGATGTAACGGTTGATAACCGTTCTGAGAAAATCGGATTCAAGATTCGTGAAGCAAGACTGGATAAGCTGCCGTACATGCTGGTAGTTGGTCAGCAGGAAGCAGAGAACGGAACAGTATCCGTAAGAAGCCGTTTTGCAGGAGACGAAGGCGTAAAACCTTTAGGAGAATTCATTGATGCAATCTGCGAAGAGATTCGTACCAAGGAAATCCGAAAGGAAGAAGTTGCAGAAGAAAAATAAAGATGCAATAAAATTTCAAATTTTTAATTTTATAATTTGTATGGATTCAGAAAGACTGTTGCTGGCATTGTGCCGGTCAACAGTCTTTTTTGCAGTCGGCAAAAAACTTGCAAAATGTATTTCTAGTAGTTGGTAACATAAAAAGATTTCCTTCGGAGATACTAAACGTGTAACGAAAGAAAGGAGATGATTTTATGACAGAATTAAAATGTTCTGTAAGAAGCTGCAGTTTCCAGAAGGATGATTGCTGCTGTCGTGGAAATATTACAGTAGAAGGTGCACATGCAAACCGCAACAGTGAGACAAGCTGCGGAAGCTTTGAAGAAAAGAAAACCTGCGGATGTGCCAATTCAACCGGCGAACCGCCTAAGATGAGTGATGTTACCTGTGAAGCAGTAAACTGTAAATTCAATGAAGGAAGAAAATGTCATGCAAAAGACATCCAGGTAGCCGGAAGTAACGCCTGCACCTGTATGGAAACAGAGTGTGCAAGCTTCTGCTGTGCTTAAGATGCACAATGCCTAAGATGCGCAATGCCTAAAGAGGCCGTAGTACCGGCTAGGTGGCACAATGCCGAAATGAAGAGCGGTGGAATAAAATAAATTTATAGTTTTTTGAAAAATATTTCTGTGTCTACTCTTAACAGATTAGACACAGAAATTTAGAAGAATCTTAAGAAAAACACTATTGTAAAAGGGATAAAAGAAAGTATAATGTGATTGAAACATAAAATGAAGCAGGAAGTAATGTGTAAAGGTGCAAAAAGACACACAGGAGGAAGTAAATGCGGAAAAAGTCACATATTTTACTGGCACGTTATATTGCAAAGAATACAGAGGATGCAGAACTTAAGAAACATAGATTGTCTTTTTATATTGGCAGTATTCTGCCGGATTGCAAACCGTCTTTTGTATATAAGAAGCATGAAATCAATGGAACATTTCCGGATGTAAAGAAGATGATGGAACAATTGATTTTCGGCAGACCAAATGGGAAAATGGTTCGCAAACGCCGGTATTATATGAATCTTGGTCAGGTGACGCATTATATTGCCGATTATTTTACTTACCCGCATAATAAAATATATCCGGGAACTTTAAAGGATCACTGTTCCTATGAAGAGCAGCTGAAACGAAGCTTAAAGGCATATATTATGAACCGCAACATGGAGGCAAAAGAAAAGATACAGGCTGATTTCCGGGATGCAGAAGCCCTGTATGAATATATTTTAGAACAGCATAAACAGTATCTTGGCAGGAAAATTAATATTGATGTAGATATTCACAATATTATCGCAACGAACCGGATGCTGGTGGAAGGCGTGGCAGATTTATTCCAGAAGGCACGACAGAAGGAACGGTTGTCGCTTCTTGTCGAAATTTGACGAAAAAAGATGTTACATTTTGTTTGATTTTTGGTAATGGGCAGAGTAAAATGTAAATACAGATGATCGGGGAGAGATGGGACACAGCATAGGAGAAATGCTTATGGATGATAGGGAAGCACTTCGCATTGCGATTGAACGTGCAAGAATCCGATTGGATGAAGCTCTCGAACGTGCGGAAAGTATGGATGAATGTTATGACCTGAGTCTGGAAGTGGACAGACTGATCGAGAACTATGTATCGCTATGTGAGCAAAAAGAACTTGTACCGGTAAGATAAATGTGGACTTCCGGAACTTTTTAAACCTAACCACTTGTGTGAATAGAAAAAAACTTAAAATAGCCCGTATTTCTGCTGTTTTTCTTGCAGAAATATGGGTTTTGTGTTATACTTTATTTAGGTTTGATTAATTCTAAATTAAGGAGGACATATGTATTACGATTTTGAGGTACCGTTGCCAGATGCTCCAGGAAAACTTGCCTATGAAAAACATGGTGATACGACCTATGTTAAGTATGAATATGACCGGATTTATGATCCGGAAAAGAAGTTCACATATCCAAAGCGTGCGACTATAGGGAAACGTTCGAAGGAAAAGCCGGATATGTTCCGGCCAAACCAGAACTATCTGACTTACTTTCCGAATGCAGAGCTGCCAATCTCTGATTACCGAAGCACAAGAAGCAGTTGTCTGCGTGCCGGTGCTTTTATTGTGATGAGAAAGATCATAAAGGACTATAAACTGGAAGAAATACTGGGAATGTATTTCAAGGATCGTGATCTTGGTCTTTTTCTGGATCTTGCAGTGTATTCCATAATTACAGAAGATAATGCAAGTCAGTATTATCCGGATTACGCTTACAATCACCCGTTGTTTACACAAAATATGAGGATATACAGCGATTCTACAGTTTCTGCTTTTCTCCAGTCAGTCACGGAAGATCAGAATGCCGGTTTTCTGAATGAATGGAACGGTTCCAGAAATCATCGCGAAAAAATATATATATCCTACGATTCCACAAACAAAAACAGCCAGGCTGGTGATGTCGAGATCGTAGAGTATGGAAAGCCCAAGGTTGATATAGGATTTCCTGTATTTAACTACGCCGTGGGATATGATGTGAATAACCGGGAACCCTTATTCTATGAAAAATATCCGGGTAGTATTGTAGATATATCGCAGCTCAAACTGATGCTGAATAAGGCACAGGGATATGGATATAAGAAAGTTGGTTTTATTTTGGACCGCGGATATTTCTCGAAACAGAACATCGAGCACATGGATAAATGTGGATATAGCTTTATTATCATGGTAAAGGGAATGGCGGACCTGGTATCAGAACTGATTTTGAGTAATAAAGGCAGTTTTGAAAACAAGCGTAGCTGTGACATGGATGGATTTGGCGTTTACGGAAAAACCGTAAAAGGAAGGCTGTATGAATCAGACCGGAAGGAGCGATATTTTCATATATACCACAGTATATCGAAGGAAGCCTCTGAAAGGATCCGGTTTGAAGACCAGCTGAAGACTATGAAAACATATATGATGGCCCATCGGGACGAGGAATTCACCTTCGGTCCTATGTATAAAAAGTACTTCTATCTGCATTATGACAAGGAAAACAAAATCTTCCTATTGCCGGAAGAAAACACACAGGCCACAGAAAGGGAACTGGATCTGTGCGGTTATTTTGTCATCATTACATCGGACAAAATGACAGCGAAGGAAGCTCTGCATATCTATAAGAGCCGGGATATGTCGGAGAAAGCTTTTCGTGGTGACAAGACATATCTAGGAGACAAGAGTCTGCGTGTGCATTCGACTGAATCAACATCCGCAAAGATATTTATTGAATTTGTTGCGATGATTATCAGAAATAAGATGTATACCTGTCTGTTTGATGAAATGAAGCGATTGAATAAAAAACCGAATTATATGACGGTACCAGCCGCCATAAAAGAACTGGAAAAGATTGAACTCACAAGACAGGCCGACAATGTATATCGTCTTGATCACGCGGTAACAAAGACGCAGAAAAATATCCTGAATGCATTTGGATTGACGGACAAGAACATAGAATACCGAGCGAACTGGATCAGTGAAGAACTGAAGAAAAGTATGATGAAGGAGAAACACAAAAATGGCGAGAGGTAAAAGAATAATCGGAATCGATGCAGTAAACCAACAGATCGAAGCTGCTGAAGCAGAAGTAATCAAGGCTAAAAAGAAGTATGATGAAGCAACTGATAAACTGAAGAGTCTATTGGACAAAAAGAAAGCACTGCAGACAGAGGAGCTGATGAATGCAGTCATGAAGAGCAGTCGCTCCTATGAGGAGATCCTTAGATACATTCAGTCGGATTCATATGAAGAGCAGGAATTATAATCTATAGAAAGTCTCCAGTTTCAGTGGTCAGTGCTGAGACCGGAGACTTTTAGGTTTAAAATTTCTGGAAGTTCACAATAAAAGTAATGAGTGAGAAGAAAGAAGTACATTGAAAAATGTGCTTCTTTTTTTGTGCCTTTTTCAGCGTATTATATTGATTTTTTCCCAAAAGTGGGGTAATATATATTCATAAGTGGAGGAAAGTGGTTGAAAATGGCACAAAGTGGTGGATAAGTTGATAACTTTGTGGATAAATAACAACCGGACTGAGGTGTTTGACAATGTTCATGGGAGAGTACAGTCACAACATAGACGCCAAGGGCAGAATGATTGTTCCTTCCAAATTCAGAGAGCAGCTCGGTGATGAGTTTGTAGTAACGAAGGGTTTGGACGGGTGTCTTTTTGTGTACCCAAATGAAGAATGGCAGAGCATCGAAGAAAAATTCCGCAACGTACCACTTACCTCAAAAGATGCAAGAAAATTCTCCCGTTTCTTTTTTGCAGGAGCGACAACCTGTGAAGTGGACAAGCAGGGAAGAATCCTTCTTCCGGCAGTATTAAGAGAATTTGCCGGATTAGAGAAAGAAGTCGTATCAGTCGGAGTCTTAAAGCGAATTGAAATTTGGGACAAGAACAGATGGCAGGATACCAATACTTATGATGACATGGATGAAGTCGCAGAACACATGGCAGAACTTGGCTTGAGTATCTAAAGGAGTGAACATGGAATTTAAACACACATCGGTTCTCTTACATGAGACCATAGACAATCTGAATATTCGCCCGGACGGAATCTATGTAGACGGAACGCTCGGTGGAGCGGGACATTCTTCCGAAATTGTAAAAAGGCTGAATGAGAACGGAAGACTGATAGGAATTGACCAGGATGAAGATGCAATTGCAGCAGCCAGTGAGCGGTTAAAGGATTATTCCGATAAAGTAACCATTATCCGCAGCAATTACTGCAATATGAAAGAAGAATTGAATCGAATAGGTGTGACGAAGGTAAACGGAATCCTTCTTGATTTAGGAGTATCTTCCTTTCAGCTAGATACACCGGAACGTGGATTTACCTACCGGGAAGAAGATGCACCACTGGACATGAGAATGGACCAGCGTCAGACCTTAACAGCAAAAGATATTGTAAATGATTACAGCGAATCAGAACTGTATCGTATCATAAGAGACTATGGGGAAGACCGGTTCGCAAAGAATATTGCAAAGCATATCGTTGCAGCCAGGGCAAAGAAACCAATTGAGACAACCGGAGAGCTGACCGCAATTATCCGGGCATCTATACCGATGAAAGTACAGAGTACCGGTGGACATCCGGCAAAGAGAACATTTCAGGCAATCCGTATTGAACTGAACCGTGAACTGGAAGTCTTATCGGATACCTTAGATGAGATGATAGATCTTTTAGAGGAAGATGGAAGAATCTGTATCATTACCTTTCATTCCTTAGAGGACAGAATTGTAAAAAACATCTTCCGTAAAAATGAAAATCCATGTACCTGCCCGAAAGAATTTCCGGTGTGTGTATGTGGTAAGAAACCAAAAGGAAAAGTAATTACAAGAAAACCGATTCTTCCAACAGAATTTGAAATGGAAGAGAACCCGAGAGCAAAAAGCGCAAAATTAAGAGTATTTGAACGACATATTAATGACTAGAGAGGGGAACATGAAAATGGAGAAGAGAAGAAGAAATTATGGCACACAGACTTACATAGATGGCAACACTGTCCGTAAATTAGAAGCAGCACCGGATTACCGCAGAGAACAGGAAGAAAAGCAGCGGGAGGAAATCAGACGGCGCAACAGACGTGTGGCACAGAAGAATCAGGAGAAAGCAGCACATATGGATTTAGGCTATGTGGCATTTTTGTCCGTATCACTGCTTGTCATGTGCGTAGCGGCAGTAATGTATATCCGTCTGCAGTCCGGAATTACAACGCATTTAAAGACAATTTCTGCATTGGAAAGCCAGGTGGCAGAATTAAAGGCAGATAATGATGCAGCAGAAAAGAGAATCGAGACAGCAGTTGACCTTGCAACAATCAAGGATGTAGCAATGAACCAGCTTGGCATGGGCTATGCCGGACCGGATCAGATTATACATTATACAGTTGATAAAGAAGATTATATGAATCAGTTTGAAGATATTCCGAATAAGTAGGAAGCAAACGTGGTGGTAAAATGGCAGGAAAGAGACGCGGCGGAAAGAAAACAGCAAAATTTAATAAAAAAATGCAAAAGAAACTGGTAGTGCTGTTTGTTATAATAGCACTACTTTTGTTGGGTTTAATTATACGACTGATGTATATTGAACACACCAGCGGCAAGAAATATGAAAAGAAAGTATTATCCCAGCAGAAATATGACAGTACGGTAATCCCTTATCAGCGCGGAAATATTACAGACTGCAAGGGAACGATACTGGCAACCAGCGTGGATGTATACAATGTAATCTTAGACTGCAAAGTATTAAACAGTGATTCGGCAGACATTGAGCCGACCATCAATGCACTGGTAACCTGTTTCCCACAGCTGAATGAAACAGATTTGCGCAGTCTGATTACGGATAAGCCAAAGAGTCAGTATAATGTTCTGGCAAAGAAATTAAGCTATGAAGAGATTCAGGCATTTGAAGATATGCAGGCAGCGGAAAAGGAGAATGCAAATAAGAAAGATTACGGTGTGAAGCAGGAAGGCAAAATCAACGGCGTCTGGTTTGAAAAGGAATACCAGAGAGAGTATCCATATGGTTCCCTTGCCAGTGCAGTGGTAGGATTTACCACCAGCGGCAATCTGGGCATGAATGGCGTAGAAAATTCCTATAATAGCGTACTGAATGGCACCAATGGAAGAGAGTATGGTTATCTGAATTCCGACAGCAATTTTGAGAAGACAGTGATTAATGCCCAGAATGGAAATGATGTTACGCTGACCATTGATGCCAATATCCAGAAAATTGTAGAGGATAAGATTGCAGCCTTTGAAGAAGAATATCGGGATGCAGCAAGAGAAGGAGCCGGAAGTAAGCATGTGGGAGTCATAGTCATGAATCCGCAGAATGGTGAAGTGCTTGCCATGGCAAATTATCCGAATTATGACAGCAGTAATCCAAGAGATTTATCTGCTTATTATACCCAGGAAGAAATCGATGCCATGGATGATAATGCAGAGCTGGACGCTTTAAACCAGTTGTGGTCCAATTTCTGTATTACTTATACTTATGAACCGGGTTCTACCGTAAAACTATTTACTGTAGCTTGCGGACTGGATACCGGAACCTTAGACCCGAACCGTACGTTTATCTGTGATGGATATGAGACTATTTCCGGTCATGATATTCACTGTGTGAATACCAATGGACATGGACTTGAGACCGTAGAGGATGCCCTGAAGAATTCCTGTAATGATGCCCTGATGCAGATGTCTTATGATATCGGACCGGAGAATTTCTCTAAATATCAGCAGATTTTCGGCTTTGGTACCAAGACCAACATTGATTTGCCGGGAGAAGCGAGAACCGATTCCTTAATTTATACCGAAGACCAGCTTAGCACCATTAACCTGGCAACCAATTCCTTTGGACAGAACTTTAACGTTACCATGATACAGGTGGCAAGTGCCTTCTGTTCCATTATCAATGGCGGCAATTATTATCAGCCGCATGTGGTAAAGAAAATAACAGATGAAAATGGAAATGTAATACAGGAAGACAATGGAACGTTATTAAAGAAAACAGTTTCCGCATCTACCAGTGAATTATTAAAACAGTATCTTTATGCAACCGTTTCCGATGGAACCGGGAAATATGCAAAGGTGCCGGGATATTCCATGGGTGGAAAAACAGGAACAGCACAGAAGCTTCCGCGAGGACAGGGAAACTATCTGGTTTCCTTTATCGGCTTTGCACCGGTAGACAATCCACAGCTTTTGGTATATGTCGTAGTTGACGAACCAAATGCAGAAGAAGAGTTCCACAGTACCTTTGCACAGGAAATTGCAAAGGGAATTTTTGAAGAGACACTGCCTTATCTTAATATTTATCCGGATGAGGACATTGTTGTAACAGAAGAGACAGACCCGGCAGAAGCACCGGCAGACGGAACAACAGATGTTCCGGATTCTGCACCGGAGGATTCTACCGTAGACCAGACACCGGACATTGCAGAGGAAGCAGTGCCGCAGGAGGATGGTTTACAGCCGCAGGATGTAGCACAATAGAGAAAACAACATAACCTTGTAAAAGTTGTAATAGATTATAATAACTGCTTTTATGAGGTTATGTTTTTATGTTTCAGCAAAAAATGCAGGAGGAAGAAGAAAACAGATTTTGCATCTACCGGAATAAAACCTTTAACCGGAGAAAAATCATGATTATTTTTGTGGCAGTATTACTGCTGATGGTATTTCTGATGGGACGGCTGGTGTATCTTATGATATTCTGTTCGGAATATTATGGAGTCCGGGCAGAGAATCTCCATGAAAGAGAGCGGGATATTAAGGCAGCGCGAGGAAATATTTATGACAGAAATGGTGTGGTTTTAGCAGAAAATAAGACGGTCTGTACAATTTCTGTAATTCACAGCCAGATAGAAGACCCGGAAAAAGTAATTGCAGTTTTAACGAAAGAGCTTGGCATGTCAGAAGAGACGGTGCGGAAGCGGGTAGAGAAGGTCAGTTCCATTGAACGGATTAAGACCAATGTGGAGAAAGAAAACGGAGATGCAATTCGAGCCTATGAACTGGCGGGCGTGAAGATAGATGAAGATTATAAACGGTATTATCCCTATAATGAACTGGCATCCAAAGTAATCGGATTTACCGGCGGGGACAATCAGGGAATTATCGGAATAGAAGTAAAATATGATGAATATCTGAAGGGCATCAATGGAAAGATACTTACATTGACAGATGCCAGAGGCGTAGAGATAAAAAATGCCGGAGAGCGGCGGAGTGAACCGGTAGAGGGCGATGATCTTTATTTAAGTCTTGATTATAATATCCAGATGTATGCAGCGCAGGCGGCGGCAAAGGTGCGGGAGGAAAAACAGGCAGACAGTGTCAGCATTCTTGTGATGAATCCGCAGAATGGTGAAATCTTTGCCATGGTAAATGACCCAGAATTTAACTTAAATGATCCATTTACTTTAAATACAGAGACTGCAGCCGGATTAAATGAGGAGGAAAAGCAGGATGCCTTAAATAAAATGTGGAGAAACCAGTGTATCAATGATACTTATGAACCGGGTTCTACTTTTAAGATAATAACGGCGTCCGCAGCTTTAGAAGAAGGCAAAGTAAGTCTTTCCGACCAGTTTAACTGTCCGGGGTATAAGATTGTGGAGGACAGGAGAATCCGCTGCCATAAAGTAGGCGGACATGGGGCAGAAGATTTTACCCATGGTATTATGAATTCCTGCAACCCGGTATTCATTGAAATCGGACTTCGCATCGGTTCTGACCGTTTCTGTGATTATTTTGAACAGTTTGGTCTTTTATCCAAGACAAATATCGATTTGCCGGGGGAAGCATCCACCATTATGCATAAAAGAGAAAATATCGGACAGGTGGAGCTTGCAACCATGTCCTTTGGCCAGTCCTTTCAGATTACACCGATTCAGCTTGCAACCACCGTTTCTTCTATTATAAATGGAGGAACCCGTGTGACACCGCATTTTGGCGTGGAGACAAAAGATGCAGAAGGAAAAGTGACGCATACTTTTGTTTATGAACAAAAGGAACATATCGTAAGCGAAGAGACGTCCTCTACCATGCGTTATTTACTGGAAAAGGTGGTATCTGAGGGCAGTGGAAAGAATGCAGCCATTGAAGGTTTTTCCATAGGGGGAAAGACTGCAACGTCCCAGACGCTGCCACGAAGTGAAAAAAGATATATTTCTTCTTTTTTAGGTTTTGCTCCTGCAGATAATCCCCAGGTACTTGCCTTGATTATTATCAATAATCCCCAGGGAATTTATTATGGCGGAACCATAGCAGCACCGGTCTGCCGGGATTTATTTTCCAATATTCTGCCATATCTTGGCATTGAGCAGGCACCGGTTACAGAAGATACGGAAAATCAGGAAAATCCGTGAAACTTTGGCAAGATATCTTGCAGGAAAGCTCTAAATAACGTATACTAGATAAGTTGAAATGACATACAAAAAGAAAATAAAAAAGAGGTGCAGTTATGACGTATCATGTTATCCTTCCGGTTATTATTGCTTTTGCAGTGAGTGCATTATTAGGACCGGTCGTAATTCCTTTTTTAAGAAGATTGAAAGTTGGTCAGACGGAGCGAAAAGAGCTTGAATCCCATCAGAAGAAAATGGGAACCCCTACCATGGGCGGGCTGATGATTATCGCAAGTATTATTGTAACCAGTCTGATTTATGTAAAAGATTATCCGAAGATTATTCCGATTCTCTTTATGGTAGTGGGATTTGGCGTAATTGGATTTTTAGATGATTATTTGAAAGTTGTATTGAGACGTTCAGATGGACTGCTTGCATGGCAGAAGATGTTATGCCAGCTTGTAGTAACCACTGTTTTTGCAGTTTATATGGTGAAGTTTTCAGATGTTTCCCTTACCATGCTGCTTCCGTTCTCCGGTGGAAAATACTGGGATATCGGCTGGCTTGCAATTCCGGTCATGTATTTTGCGGTAATCGGAACCGTAAACGGAGTCAACTTTACCGATGGATTAGACGGTCTTGCTACCAGTGTAACAGTTATTGTAGCAACCTTCTTTACGGTAGTTGCAGTGGGAACCAACAGTGGAATCGAACCGATTACCTGTGCCGTAGTAGGTGCATTGATGGGCTTCCTTCTGTTTAATGTATATCCGGCAAGTGTATTTATGGGAGATACCGGTTCTCTTGCACTGGGTGGATTTGTGGCAGCTACAGCATATATGCTTCAGATGCCAATCTTCCTTCTGATTGTGGGACTGATTTATCTGGTAGAAGTATTATCTGTTATCATACAGGTCACATATTTTAAAAAGACCGGAGGAAAACGATTCTTCCGTATGGCTCCGATTCACCACCACTTTGAATTAGGTGGCTGGTCAGAGACCAGGGTAGTGGCAGTATTTTCAATTGTAACAGCAATCTTATGTCTGGTTGCATTGATTGGATTATAAAGAGACAGGAGTGAATAAAATGGAATTTCAGGAGAAAAATGTACTGGTATTTGGCTCTGGGAAAAGTGGAATTGCTGCAGCAGAACTGTTAGAAAAACAGAATGCGAATATTTTCGTTTTTGAAGGAAATGAAAAGCAGAGTGTAGCAGAAATCAAAGAAAAATCGGAGAGCTTTGCCAAGGCAGAAATCTATGTGGGCACCCTTCCGGAAGAAGTGATGGATAAACTGGATTTTGTTGTGTTAAGTCCGGGTGTTCCAACCGATTTACCATTGGTAAATGCCATGCGTGATAAGAAAATTACGATTATTGGTGAGATTGAGCTTGCTTATCAGGTGGCAAAAGGAAAAATTCTTGCAATTACAGGAACGAATGGCAAGACGACAACCACTACACTGGTGGGAGAAATTTTATCCAATTACTTTAAGGATGTAAAAGTCGTAGGAAATATTGGAATTCCATATACATCGGTAGCGGCAGATACCACAGAAGAAACGGTAACAGCAGCAGAAATCAGCAGCTTCCAGTTAGAGACAATTGTAGATTTTGCTCCGGATGTATCTGCTATTTTAAATATTACACCGGATCATCTGAACCGTCATCATACCATGGAAAATTATATTAAGGCAAAAGAAGACATTACAAAGAATCAGAAAGCAAATGATGTCTGTGTCTTAAATTATGAGGATGAAGTACTTCGTAAATTTGGTGAATCCTTATCCATGAAAGTACTGTGGTTTGACAGTAAAAAACCGGTACAGAATGGATGTTATTTAAATGGTGAGAAGATTATTTACGTCTGCGAAGGCAAAGAGGAAGAAGTCATTGATGTCAATGAGTTAAATATTCTTGGAACCCATAATTATGAAAATGTTATGGCGGCAGTTGCCATGACCATAAGCATCGGGGTACCGATGGATGTCATTGTAAAAACACTGCGTGAGTTTCAGGCGGTAGAGCATAGAATTGAATATGTTACGGAAAAACGTGGCGTAAAATTCTATAACGATTCCAAGGGAACGAACCCGGATGCAGCAATCAAGGGAATTCAGGCAATGAACCGTCCGACACTTCTCATTGGCGGAGGCTATGATAAGCAGTCCGAATATGATGAATGGATTGAAAGCTTCGATGGAAAAGTAAAGAAATTAGTATTAATCGGAGTAACAAAAGAGAAGATTGCAGACTGTGCAAAGAGACATGGATTTACGGATTATGTATTTGCAGACAGTCTCGAAGAGGCAGTAAATATCTGCTATGACAATGCCGTTTCCGGTGATGCTGTATTATTATCACCGGCATGTGCAAGCTGGGATATGTTTAAGAGCTACGAAGAACGAGGAAGAATATTTAAGGATTTGGTGCGCAATTTAAAGGAGTAGTGATTTATGAGCCGCAGACCGGGAAGAAAAGCAGGCACAAAAGAAAAGACAATTAAATATTTCGACTATACACTTTTGTTTGTTATCATTTTCTTGGTGTGTTTTGGTCTGGTCATGCTTTACAGCACCAGCTCTTATAATGCACAGATTGAGTATGGTGATGGAACGCATTATCTGAAGCGGCAGGCATTTGCATGCTGTCTTGGATTTACTGCCATGTTCATAATTTCCAAGATTCATTATCATGTATGGAAGAGACTGTACGGCGTGGCATACATAGGTGCATTTTTACTGTGCGTTTCCGTTATTTTCCTGGGTTCTGACGGAAATGGTTCCACCAGATGGTTCCGTCTTGGACCACTTTCCTTCCAGCCATCCGAGTTTGCTAAGCTTGCGGTTATCGTTTTTCTTGCAACGGTAATCAGCCGTATGCAAAAGAAGATTGGAAATCTGAAGGAATTGATGAAGGTAATGGTTTTGCTGCTTCCGCTGGTTGGCCCGGTTGCTTATACCAACTTAAGTACTGCGATTATCATTGTGGGTATTGCAGTGGCAATGGCATTTGTGGCAAGTCCGAAATATGCACAGTTTGTAGGAATGGCTATCGCAGTCTTTGCCTTTGGAGCAGTCTTTATCGTACTGGCAAGTTATCGTGCTGAACGAATCAAAATCTGGCTTCATCCGGAGAATTATGATAAGGGATATCAGACCATGCAGGGCTTATATGCTATTGGTTCCGGCGGACTTTTTGGAAAAGGACTTGGTGCCAGTATGCAGAAGCTTGGCTTCGTACCGGAAGCACAGAATGATATGGTATTTTCTATTATCTGTGAGGAACTTGGATTATTCGGAGCAATCTGTCTGATCTTACTGTTTATCTTAATGCTGTGGCGTTTCATGGTAATTGCCAATAATGCAAAGGATTTATATGGCGCATTGCTGGTAGTTGGTATCATGGCTCACATTGCCATTCAGGTAATCCTTAATATCGCCGTTGTAACCAACAGTATTCCAAATACCGGTATTACACTTCCTTTTATCAGTTATGGTGGTACTTCGGTATCATTCCTCTTGGCAGAAATGGGGCTTGCATTAAGCGTTTCCAGAGGAATTCAGTTGGAGGGATAGGATATGATACGAGAAGAACGCAGAAAGAAGAGAAGAAGAAAGCATATCCTGATTGGATTTCTGATTACACTGTTGATTCTGGCACTGGCGGCACTCATTGTAATCAAGGTATTTACCGTAAAAAATGTCGAAGTAGAAGGCAATAAATTATACAGTGATGAGCAGATTAAGGAATGGGTTTTAAATGATGACTATTCCTGGAATACATTATATGTATATTTTAAATATCGTTTCTTTGATACGCAGGAAGTTCCATTTATTGATACCATGGAGGTGAGTGTCAAGTCACCGCATACCCTTCATGTAGAAGTATATGAAAAAGGACTTTTGGGTTATCTTTATATGGATTCCTTAGGACAGAATGTTTATTTTGACAAAGACGGATTTGTGGTGGAGATGTCTACGGATGTCATTGAAGGAGTGCCGCAGATTACCGGACTGACCTGTGGGGATGCAGTACTTTATGAAAAGCTGGATGTAAGCGGAAGAGATACTTTAAAGGATTTGCTGGCAGTAACCCAGACCTTAAAGAAATATAATCTGGTTCCGGATACCATCAATTATGATGATCAGGGAAATATTACGCTGCAGTATGGAACTGTTACGGTAAATCTGGGACAGGCAACCAGCCTCACAGAGAAAGTAGTGCGTATGGAGAAAATTATGCCAAATCTGGAAGGACTGACAGGCATTCTTCATCTGGAAGACTGGACAGAAGATACCACAGATATTACTTTTGAGAAGACAGCGTAATTTTTTCAAAAAAACAGAAAATATAGGTTGATTATTTTTGTGAAAAATTATATGATAGAGTATATGATTGAATAAAAGCATACTTTACGTGAGAAGTCTGCAAAGCATATTTCTCATAGATTACATATAGAATGAGGGAGAGAAGGAGGAACTACCTTGCTTGAAATTAAAACAACAGAAGCAGAATCCAGTGCTAAAATTATTGTAATTGGTGTTGGTGGCGCAGGAAATAATGCAGTAAATAGAATGATTGATGAAAATATTGGTGGTGTTGAGTTTGTTGGAGTAAATACCGATAAACAGGCATTACTTTTATGTAAAGCACCTACGTTGATTCAGATTGGTGAGAAGCTTACCAAGGGACTTGGAGCAGGAGCACAGCCGGAGGTTGGAGCGAAAGCTGCAGAAGAGAGTATGGAAGAATTGTCCGCAGCCATTGAAGGTGCAGATATGGTATTCGTAACCTGTGGTATGGGTGGCGGAACCGGTACAGGAGCAGCCCCTGTTGTAGCAAAGATTGCAAAGGATCAGGGAATCCTTACTGTTGGTGTTGTAACCAAACCATTTAAATTCGAAGCAAAAGCAAGAATGGTAAATGCATTAAGCGGTGTTGACAAGCTTCGTGAGAATGTAGATACCTTAATTGTAATTCCAAATGATAAATTATTAGAGATTGTAGACCGCAGAACCACTTTCCCGGATGCATTGAAGAAGGCAGATGAGGTGCTTCAGCAGGCAGTTCAGGGTATTACAGACCTGATTAATATGCCGGCATTGATTAACCTTGACTTCGCAGATGTTCAGACTGTTATGAAGGACAAGGGTCTTGCACATATCGGTATCGGTATGGCTAAAGGTGATGATAAGGCAATTGAGGCAGTCAAACTGGCTGTTACCAGTCCATTGCTTGAGACAACCATCAATGGAGCAAGCCATGTTATTATCAATATTTCCGGTGATATTTCTCTTATGGATGCCAATGATGCAGCAAGCTATGTAGAAGATCTTGCCGGTGATAATGCAAATATCATCTTTGGTGCAAAATATGATGAGACTATGACAGATTCTGCAACAATTACTGTAATTGCAACAGGACTGGAAGCAAATGCAGCTAAGACTACTGCATCTTCTAATCTGATGTCAGGATTGAAATATCCGAATACAGCAGCAACCACCAGACCGGTTATCAATTCCGGACTTGTAAACCGTACTGCAAATGTTACAACCAACAGCAGTTTCGGAACAGCTTCTACATTAGGACAGACTGCTACACAGCAGACGACTCCGGCAGCTTCTCCATTTATTGGAATTACCAAGCCAAAGAGACCGGAAAGCACTGTTCATGAGAAGGATATTAAGATTCCGGAGTTCTTAAAGAGCACCAAGAAATAAATATAAGAGCTATTATTTAGAAAAGGATAGCAACAAAATTATAGTGTAAGAGTAGAAAAGGAATTTCAGATTCCTGTATTATAAGACGCTTAGAACATTTGAAATGCGCCAGATTCTGGTGGCAATCATTGTTCTAAGCGTTTTTTTTGTGCCAGCTATTTGCCGGAAGCTGCCGGTGACAGGTTCTGCAGGTGAGATTTACAGAGCACATTACGTTTCTTCTGCAATTTCCCTACCGGGCAGTCGGATTCTGTCAATGAAATGAAAGAATGGCGGCATCTGTTTTGACAAAATATGCAGAGAAAAGTTTGTATAATGCAGGAAAGGAAGGGAGGTGGCATGTATTTATGAGATATATTTAGATGTTCTTTTTGTCAATAATTTCCTGATGGATGTGCTGAATCTGTTCCTGACAGGCATATTTTTGCGGAATCCCATACATAAGGGCAGGATACTGCTTGCTGCCTTATTCGGAAGCTGCATGGGGGTAATTGGTTTTCTGCTGCTTTCATCCTATGGATGGTACCGGCTGATAATGTATGTGCCGGTTCCGGTTGGAATGGTTGCAATTGCATTTTTAAGCCGGAAGAATATGATGCAAAAGGGTTCTTTTCTACTAAAGAACTGGATGGGCTGTTTTTCTTTCAGCATTCTGACGGGAGGGTGTATGCAGTGGCTGAATAAGAGCCTTTTTTATGGAGAACATTTTTATCTGGCAATGCTGATGACTACAGGGATTGCAGTGGCAGCATCCGTGATGTGGCGCAGCAGAAAGGAGAGAAGCCGGCATTTGTATGAAGTACGCATTTGCTATCATGAACATGAATTGTTGTTAGAAGCCTATTATGATACCGGAAATCTGCTGATAGATCCTTATGTGGGAAAACCGGTCAGTATCATAGACAAAGAACTTTTGATGCCGATTTTCAAAGAGGAAGAGCCGGTAGTACGACTGCTGCCGTTTAGCAGCATGGGAGAGAAAAACGGGCTGGTAGAAGCATTTACGGTAGAGGAATTATATATTAAAGAGGGAAAAAAAGAACGACAGATTTTACAGGCAGTATTGGCGCTTGGAAGTCCGTCATTGTTTCAAAAGAAAGAGTATCAGATGATTTTAAATTGCCATCTGTTATAGAAGAATGGAATGTGAATAAGAGAGGAAAGAGGAGTTGTAATGTATTTAAAAGTAGATATACCGGAGCATTTTCAGTTTCGTATTGTACGCAGTCTAAAGGATATGCTGCTTCGTAAGGAGACGGAGATTCATTATATCGGAGGGGCAGAGGTGCTGCCACCGCCACTTCCGGCAAAGGAGGAACTGGAATGTATCGAGCAGCTGGTGAAGGAACAGAGTGAGACTGCAAGAAAGAAATTAATTGAACATAATCTGAGACTTGTGGTATACATAGCGAAGAAATTTGATAATACGGGAGTTGGAGTGGAAGATTTGATTTCCATTGGAACCATTGGTCTGATCAAGGCAATTAACACGTTTAATCCGGAAAAAAATATCAAGCTTGCAACCTATGCCTCCCGGTGTATCGAGAATGAAATCCTGATGTATCTGCGTAGAAATAATAAGACGAAATTAGAGGTATCCATTGATGAGCCGTTAAATGTGGACTGGGATGGAAATGAACTGTTGCTATCGGATATTTTGGGAACGGATGAAGATGTCATTTACCGGGATATTGAGACAGAGGTGGAAAAGAAGCTTTTGAATAAAGCCATTGAGCATTTGAGCGGAAGAGAGCGGACGATTATTGAACTGCGGTTTGGCATTAATTCGAAAAACGGAAATGAGCTGACCCAGAAAGAGGTGGCGGATTTGCTGGGAATTTCCCAGTCCTATATTTCCAGACTGGAAAAAAAGATTATGAAACGATTGAAGAAAGAAATTGTGCGATTTGAATAAAAAACGAATAAAATGTATACATTTTTTGTCCAATATGATAAAATAATACTATCATAAGTTCGACAATAAAGAGATGGCGAGGAGATGGTATTATGTTATTGGAGTTTTTAGGGGCTGCACATGAAGTAACTGGAAGTTGTCATTTTCTACAATGTCAGGATAAGCGGATACTGGTGGATTGTGGTATGGAGCAGGGACCGGATTTGTATGTGAATCAGGATATTCCGGTGAATGCATCCGATATTGATTATGTGTTTGTAACACATGCCCATATCGACCATTCGGGTTTACTTCCATTGCTGTATAGTCATGGATTCCGGGGACAGATATTTGCAACAACAGCGACCAGCGAGCTTTGTAATATCATGTTAAAGGACAGTGCACACATCCAGATGTTTGAAGCGGAATGGAGAAACCGTAAGGCAAGGAGAGCAGGATTGCCGGAAGTAGTGCCGCTTTATGATATGGATGATGCACAGGGGGTTTTGGAACATTTTGTACCATGTGATTACAATAAAATCATTGAAATCTGCGATGGAGTAAAAATCCGTTTTGTAGATGCCGGACATCTTCTTGGTTCCTCCAGTATTGAGGTATGGCTGACAGAAGAAGATAAGACGGTGAAAATCGTATTTTCCGGAGATATTGGTCATGGCAATAAACCATTGATTAAGAATCCGCAGTTTATCGATGAAGCAGATTATGTATTGATTGAATCCACATATGGAGACCGGATACATGCAGATCCGCCGGATTATGCAACAGAGCTTGCAGCAGTAATTAAGCGGACATTTGCAAGGGGTGGTAATCTTGTTATTCCTGCATTTTCCGTAGGCCGTACACAGGAAATGTTATATCATCTGCGGCGGATTAAGACAGAGCATCTGCTGCCGGAATTTGAGGATTTTGAAACCTATATCGACAGTCCACTGGCTGTGGAAGCAACCAATATTTTTCATAAAAGTGTGGAGGACTGTTTCTCGGATGAGGCAAAGAAGCTGGTGGAGCAGGGCATTAATCCGATTGGCTTCCCGGGACTGAAAACGGCTGTTACCAGTGATGAATCCAAAATGATTAACTTCAGTAAGAAACCGCTGGTTATCATTTCTGCTTCCGGTATGTGTGAGGCTGGTCGAATCCGCCATCATTTAAAACATAACCTGTGGAGACCGGAAAGCACGATTCTGTTCGTAGGATACCAGGTGCCTGGAACCTTAGGTCATGCACTTTTGAATGGAGCCAAAGAGGTAAAACTTTTCGGTGAAAATATTCAGGTGCATGCAGAAATCTTAAATCTTCCTGGTATCAGTGGTCATGCAGACCGCGATATGCTGACAAAATGGGCATCTGCATTTAAGAACCCACCGAAACGTGTTTTTGTGGTACATGGTGATGATAAGGTCTGTGATGAATTTGCAGAGCATCTGCATACGGAATTAGGCTATCAGGCGGTTGCGCCATATAGTGGTGATACCTATGACTTATTGGAAAATGTCTGTGTTCATGAAGGAACCCGTGAACTGGTTGAAAAGAAGAAAGACAAACCGGCAAAGGCATCTTCCAATGTATTTGCAAGACTGCTGGCGGCAGGTCAGAGGCTGCTTAGTGTCATTCAGAAGAATGAGGGCATCCCAAATAAAGACCTTGCCAAATTTGCTGACCAGATTAATTCTCTGGCAGATAAGTGGGACAGATAGAAAGTTGAAAAGAACTTGGCAATAAAGAAATAGAAAAGTATCATAAAAAGTAATCAGAAAAGACATTCGTATCTGGAAAATGCCGGTGCGGATGTCTTTTTACACGAGTTTCTCGTAGTTGCTGTCAAGCATTTACAAATGACTATGGAAAAAGAAGAAATGTTCCGATATATAAGTGTAAGATAAAATGCAGGAAACCAATTAATGTCAAGACAGATAAATATCGGAATAGATTAATATCAGGACAGATTACGAAATCAGGAGGAAGTGCGATGGCAGTCAGACTGAATTTATTTTCTAATACGGAGCAGGATACAAAGAAGGTATCTACAGTGGAAGAATTGCCACAGTATATGCTGAAATGCATTTATGATAATAATGTGGCAGAAGAAAGTGAAGAAGCAAAGCAGGAAAAAATGGCTAAAATCAAGCGGAAATTAGAGGCAGGAAAGAAACTGACCAAAGAAGAACTTTCCTGGCTTCAAAGAAATGACCCCATTGCCTATGCCCATGCAATACGTGTTCAGATGATTGCAGAGGAAGTGGAGAAAGAACTGAAAGCTGCAAAGAGCAAAGAAGAAGCAAATCGTATTGTTTCCACCGCTGTTTCCGGTATATCGGACGATGACCCGGATAAGGAATATATTGTGGCTGCGGTAAACAGAGTGTCAGATGAATTTCACAAATCCGGTGCCTATAGCAGACTGCCGGGAACTCAGGAAAGTGCAGAAAAGAGAAAGCAGAAAAAGGAAAATGGAATTTCTTTCAAGAGAGAGGATGAAGCTGCGGATGAAAAGGAAGAACTGATGAACTGGAGTCCGTTGCAGGAAGTCATTGAGAAGCTGCCGACATTTACAGCCGGGGCATAGACAGATATATCAATAAAGAGAAGCTTTTTATTTGACAAGAAAACTTTGCAATATATATTGACAAGAAAACTTGGTAATAGTATAGTATGAATGTAAAGAAAACTTGGTAAATGAAAGGTGCAGATAATTATGGATAAAGAAGAAATTTTAGCAAAGAGCCGGAAAGAAAATGAAATGTCAGATGAAAGAGAACATTTCATTAAGATGCAGGGAGCAAATTTTGCAATTGAAGTGTTGATTGTACTCTGGGTGGTTATGACCAGATTTGCACCATTGGATATTATGGGAAAATTGGCATTAGGTCTTGTGACGCAGGCAACCTGTTTTGCAAATTTTGCCTATCAGGTAAGAAAGAGCAGAACAAAGACAGCAATCTTTTTTACCATAGCCTTTGCAATTACGACAGTGATTTATCTGTATCAGTTTCTTAACAAAATAAATGCATTACCGTTCTAAAAAGCAGATGAGGAAATAAGATGGAAGATAAATTGATACTGAAAAACAACTTGAAAGAAGCGAGAGCAGAGGCAAAACTGTCACAATCGGCATTAGCTAAAATGGTAGGCGTTTCCCGCAATACCATTAGCTCAATCGAAACAGGACAATTCAACCCCACGGCAAAGCTTGCATTGATTTTATGCATTGCATTAGATAAGAAATTTGAAGATTTATTTTACTTTTAAACGGAGAAAAATCCGCATATCAGAGTATATCTGGTATGCGGATTTTTGCTGAAATAGCATTAATATCCTAATTCTTCTCCAATGAGAATTACTTTAATTCTTCCCGGAATACCACTTCTTCTTGTGATAACAACCTGATTGCAGATACACTCCGGTGAGAGGCAGTCTGCGCACATTCCGGTGAGTGCACATGGTGTTTTCTTGTTAAGACGGATGCAGTTGGCAGGAGTAGCGGTATTATGTACCCGGTCAAGAGCTTCGTCGACCGTTTTTACAACCTTATTCATACCAGCCATAACAATAACTTCCTTTGGACCGTAGATGAGTGCAGCAACCCGGTTGCCATTTCCGTCGATATTGACAAGCTGTCCGTCAGAAGTGATGGCATTGGAACTCATAAAATAATAATCTGCATTCAGACACTGATGATAAATTGCAGTTGTTTCTTCCGGTGTGGCAGCTTTGCTTCTGTCATAAAGTGTAATGTCAGTCTTATTTTGCAGAGCATCCATCATGCCGCATTCAGTTAAAGTCATGGAACCGCCATAACCAACGGTTGCCTGTGGCGGCAGCATGGAAGTGGCAAGTGCAACGGCTTCTTCTTTGGTGGCACAGTAATATGCTTCAATCTGTCTTTTCTTGAATTTTTCAATCATGGACGTAGCGAGTGTTTCATAAAATTGTTTCTTTGGATCCATAAAGATACCTCCTTGATGCGTAAGTGTATGGTGAGAAAAATTTTTAATATACACCATACAAGATATATTACATCATAGGATGGGGATTTGACAATGCGAAAAGGCAGATAGATTGTTTCATTGACAAAAAACATAAATGAGCACAAAATGGGTACAAATAAAAAGGATAAAAGATAAAGAAAAGAGGAACCAAATGCAAAATAAAATTAAAATTACAATAGAAGAATGCCAGAAATTATTAGAGCAGAATCCCTTTGGAAGTCTGCTGCAGATGAAGATAACAGAGGCAGAGCAGGGAAGAGTAAAAGCAGAACTGCCATTCAAGAAAGAGTTTACGAATATCTATGGAGATTTGCACGGCGGGGTGTTGTATTCGGCAGTGGATACCATATGCGGGATTGCGGCAGGAACCTATGGATATTATGTGACTACTGTAGACGGACAGATCCGCTATTTAAAAGCGGCGCGTGCAACAGAATATGTTACATGCACCGCCAAAGTGGTAAAGCCCGGAAGAAACATTACGGTAGTAGCATTTGAAATTACAGATGCAAGTGGAATGCTCTTAAATACCGGTGATTTTACTTTTTATAATCTGAAAGCAAAAGAGAATTTATAAATTCTCATTTTTTAATGCATCCATGGTATTTTCAGAAGAAAGCTTACGCATGGAATAAATCATAGTTGCAGCAACCACTGCAAACACACTGCCAATGGCAATCACGAAGCTGTACCATGGAATAAAGAAACCAAAGTCAATTCCGTCACTGACTGCCTGATAGATAAGCCAGGTAATTCCAATGGAAACCGGAAGTCCGTAAAGGAGCCCCTTGCAGCCATAGAGCAGACATTCAAACTGCATCATTTTGCGGAAACCCTTCGGAGAAAGACCGATGGATTTTAACATGGCAAATTCACGTTTCCGTAAGATGATATTGGTAGAAATCGTATTAAATACATTTGCTGCCGCTATCAGGGAAATTAAGGTAATGAATCCATAAGAGAAAATATTGATAACGGTAATCATGGCACGTTCATTTTCAATGGAATCCATATAATCATAGATGTCAGCAGAAATATTTTCACTGTCAAATAGCGTATTTAAGTCGGTCTGTACCTGTTTGTGATTATCCGTCTTTATATAGTATGAATTTCCAAGTGTGCTATCCGGGTTCTG
Source organism: uncultured Lachnospiraceae bacterium (assembly GCA_900315735.1). Classification (GTDB taxonomy): domain Bacteria; phylum Bacillota; class Clostridia; order Lachnospirales; family Lachnospiraceae; genus Roseburia_C. The sequence goes on from ONAD01000001.1 coordinate 145,409, forward strand.
GCTGAGTGCCTGCCAGAACGTGTCCTTACAGGAATATGGAAAAATAAATTTCGCATAATCGGAAGGAGCACTGACACCGAAAGGAATGGTATCACTGAAAGCACCTGTAGTGACGGTGCAGGTATTTTTTGCATCTTCGTCGAAAGCGGACAATACAATATCCTGTGCAGAATGATTGGTGAAAATATTAAGGTCATAGTATTTGTCACTGAATACATGAAGCCGGTCAACCAACACGCCCTTTGGAACAGCGGTATTCTGATAGTCGGAAGGGTTTTCTCCGATTTCTTTTAAATAATCTTCGAATAAATGATCCTCTACAAAATAAATCACTGTTGTAAGCTCGTAGGAGTCATCTTCCGATAATGTGTTATTGTAAGAAGCCTGTTCATAATAAGAGCGGAAACTTTCAAATTCTTTCGTACAGTCCTTTTTAGCTATCGTAAAGTCGGCAGCAAAGCTGGAACCATAAGAAGCCTTATCTACGCCATCTAAAGCCCGGATTTTGGTTAAAAGAGCATCCGGGTCATAATTATTTTCGGAATATACCGTGCAGGAAAGCTCATAGCCGTTTCCGTTATAAATGCTGCCGGCGGAATGCGTCAGATAAGCACAAAAGCTGCTGGCAGAAATAAACAGCACAATACTTAAGAAAAGTGAGATAACGGTAGCGCGGTATTTGCTGCGACTTCGCTTATAGTTCTTGGTGGCAAGCATTCCTTCAAAGCCAAATAATTTTTCTGTAAGTGGAAATGTATGCACTTTTTTAGAACGGATGTTAATATCACTGGTCTGCCGGATGGCTTCTAAGGCGGATAACTTCATGGACTTCCGTGCCGGCAGGTAAGCAGAAATCAATACCGTAATAAATGCCAGTGCGATGGCAAGTGCAATTCCGGCAATGGATGACTGCAGGGTCAGATGCAGTGTAGTGTCACTTCGGTATAGCATGGCAATGGTATCACCGGTGAAATAGAAGGTAATGCCAATTCCAACTAAACCAAAGAAGATTCCAAGTGGAATACCGATAAGACACAGAAAAGCTGCCTCGAACAGGATACTGTGAATCATCTGGTGTCTGGTTGCACCAATGGAGGAAAGCAGACCAAACTGTTTGGTTCGTTCACTGATGGAAATAGAGAATGCATTATAAATCAGTGAAATAGAACCAAGCACGATAATTGCAATTAAAATAACGGCAAGGCTGGTAACTGTACGGTTTAGGGAATCCTCCATGGATGCTCCGTCAAGCCGCAGTAAATCATAGTTCATGGTAAATGAATATGGCGCATTCTGCTCTAAAAAACTGGATACATCCTTGCTGTTATAAAGACAGAAGTAGATATCCTGATAGGTTGTCTGGGCAGAAGAGAGCGTCAATGCCGTATAACCCGGAGCATGAAAGTTTTCGAAGGAAGGTCTGGTATAAAAGCCTACCACCTGATAGGTTTTGGACTCCGTATTTGTGATGGTTTCTAACGGAATTACTTTTCCGTCTTTGGATTTTTCTGATTTATTACCAAGCAGTGAAGTGTTATTATCTAAAACAAAACCGTCTTCATCGACACGTTCTCCCACATCCAGGGTAATTTCATCATTTAAGTTATAAGCAATACCTCCGTCATAGGCAAGGTGTTCCGGAAGCAGAATCTCAGAATCATTTTCCGGCATACGTCCCTTGGTAATGTGTACCGGAAGAAGAGAAGTGATATCATCCGTTACACCACAGATATAAAGGTATGGTTTGTACTGGTTGGCAGAATCGGTAAGATTGGCATATCCAACATATTTTAAAGAAACAGAAGATTCGATTTCGTCATGGGAGAGAAAATCCTTGGCTTCTGACTGGGTGACACGAAAAGCGGCACCCTGCCAGCTGCCTTCTGTATCAATGGTATATTCCTTCATAAATGCATGAAGGGAACTGATGCTGCTGGTAACTGCGGTAAACATGGCAGTAGAAAGAATAATTCCGATAATTGTGACGATGGTACGGGTTTTATTCTTTTTTAAATTGGCGAGTGTGATTTTGTGGAAGATATTCATGCACGAATCACCTCATCCCGTGTAATTTTACCGTCTTCGATGGCAATGATGCGGTCTGCCTGAAGCGCAATGTTTTCATCATGGGTAATGACAACCAACGTCTGGTTGAATTTCTGATTGGAATATTTTAAGAGTTCCACAATTTCCTGACTATTTTTGGAATCTAAGTTTCCGGTAGGCTCATCGGCTAAGACAACAGCAGGAGCGTTCATTAATGCACGGCCGATGGAGACACGTTGCTGCTGACCGCCGGAAAGCTGGTTTGGAAGATGATTTTCCCGTCCTTTTAAAGAAAGAATTTACAGCAGTTCATTTAAATGCTCTTTGTTGACCGGACGTCCATCCATGCGGACCGGAAGTGTCATGTTTTCAACGACATTCAGTACCGGAATCAGATTATAAAACTGGTAAATCAGTCCGACCTGACGCCTGCGGAAGATAGCAAGCTGTTCCTCCTTTTGCGCATAGACATCAGTTCCTTCCATATAGACTTTGCCGGAGGTTGGTGTATCGACACCGCCTAAAATGTGAAGCAGTGTGGATTTGCCGGAACCGGATGGCCCGATGATAGCGAGAAATTCGCCTTTGTTGACAGAGAAAGAAACGTGGTCTAGGGCAACCACCTGATTTTCTCCTGTTCCATAGATTTTTGTGAGATTTTCAGCTCGTAAGATTTCCATAAGTAACTCCTTTCCATTTGATGCGATTCTAATGAGAAGTATAAGCACCCCAGATGACAGGAGCATGACTTTTCAGTGACAGTTCTGTCACTTTTTATAGAATTTCAGAATGAAACGTGCACCGCCTTCTTTGCGGTTCTCGGCTTTTAAGGTTCCGTTTTCTTTGGAGACAATCATGCGGGAGAGGGAAAGACCGATGCCGATGCTCTGACCGGTGGCATTTTTTCCTTTGTAAAAGCGTTCAAAAAGATGAGGGATATCTTCCGGCAGAAAACCACTTCCATTGTCTTCAATTACGATAGAAACATAGATTGGATTGTCGGTTACCGTAACATCAATCCTGCCACCGGAAGGTGTGTGCTCCATGCAGTTCTTTAAGATATTGCCAAGGGCTTCCGCCGTCCATCGTAAATCCGTAGAAAAAGAAAAATCTTCCGGCTCTATGGTTTCATGATACTGGATATCACGAAGCTCCAGCGGAATGAGTAAAGGTGCAGCCGCAGTGGAGAGCAGTTCTTTGACAGAGGTTTCGGTCTGGTGAAAAGTAATCGTTCCTGCGTCCATGGAAGATAATTTCAGTAAAGTTTCAATGAGCCAGTCCATCCGGTCAATTAACATGGATAATTCCCGCAGGGATTCCCTTCGCTTTTCATCAGAAAGAGCTGGCTCTTTTAAGAGAGTCAGCAAAAGGCGGATAGAAGTAAGGGGAGAGCGGAGCTGATGGGAAATATCAGCCATGGCATCCGCAAGATATTTTTTATCGTTTTCAAGAGCCTGATTCTGCTCCGCAAGCCGTCTGGTCAGTTTGGCAAGCTCGTTTTGTAAAATTGCCAGTTCACCTTCCATATAGTCGCTGAAATCACCGCTGCTGTTGCTGTGCAGCATCGCATCTAACTGCTGGCTTAAGGATTCCACCTTCCGGTAACGTTTTCTGGTGAAAATCATAAAAATGAGAATGAAAATAAGTGATGCAAAAAGGATGATTACACCACAGATAGTATCAAAATAAAATCCGATGACTGAAAATATAAGGCTTACAAGCAGCTGCAGAAACAGGCACTTTTTGATTTCTGGATTGCGTAAAAATTTCATAGAGACTCCTTTTTGGAAAATACATTTCCTTCGGTTATCATGGTATTCATATTTATAACAGGTTTTTTCCACAGTTCAATTAGTCACCAAGCTTATAGCCCAGCCCACGGATGGTTTTGATATATTCCGGGTGTGCCGGGTCAGCTTCGATTTTTTCCCGAAGCCTTTTGATATAGACGGTAAGGGTATTGTCATTTACAAATTCCCCAGCCATATCCCATAGCTCATCCAAAAGCCGGCTTCGTGTAAGGACGATGCCCTGATTGGAAAGGAAAAGTAGGAGCAGCCGGTATTCCAGGGCGGAAAGAGTCAGTTCCACATTATTCTTATAGACCAGTCCCCGTACAGTATTTGCTTTTAATTCGCGATATTCCAAAGGCTGGCTGCCACGGTGATAGCGGCGGAGAACACTGTTCATTCTGGAAATCAGTTCTCTCGGCCGGAAGGGCTTGGAAATATAATCGTCCGCACCAAGGTCAAGTCCTGCGACCACGCTATACTCATCATCCGATGCCGTCAGAAAAATAACCGGAATATCCGCATTTGCCTTGATGGCACTGCACAACGAAAAGCCGCTTCCATCCGGCAGTGAGACATCAAGCAGCGCTAAATCAAAGTGATACTGCCCGGAATCTAATAAATCCCTGGCACTTTTCTGATTATTCGCAGAAGTAACCTGAAAACCCTCCTGATTTAAAAATGTCTGTAAACTGGAAACAATAGTTGTATCATCATCTACAAGAAGTACATGTGCCATGTTTTCTTCTCCTTACAATTAATTTATAGAAGGTGCGGATTGACAAAATACTTGCATAAAATAATCTGGGTTATCCAGAGGATATTTGTTTATGGGATGAAAAATGCCAGTTGTTCTTAGCTGCATGTTTTGCTTGATGATAAACTGTCTTTCCGCTTGCTTTGACCGGATATCTGCACTGTCCGCCGGGTGCGGATGCGGTATAAGACCTGCAAGGGGCACTAGGAATTTCGGCAGGCAAAACATTTTGTCCGGCAACCAGTGCAAATTCACATCCATGTTCATATGCACCTCGCTGGCACGTCCATGTGCCAGCGTTGCCTGTTGCCGGACGAAATTCCAAGTGCCCCTAACAGCTCTTCTTAGGCATCCGCACTTCGACGGACTGTACAGATAGACTGTCAAACATTGGAAAGACGGTTTTTACAGACAAAAGCAAAATATGCAGCTTAGAACTATGGTATTTTATATCCAAAACAAATATCCTTTGGATAACAGGATTATTTTAACAAGGATTATATAGTGTCAATCCGCCACGTTTATAAAAGTCATTGTAGCATAAAGAAACTTGCATTTGCAAAAGAAACAGTATAAGATGGACAGTTGTGATGAAAAATAAGCTGGTAAAGGCAAGAGGGATAGACAGATGAAGCAGAATTTAAAGAAAATGATTTCTTATTATAAACCATATCTTGGCGTATTTTTTATCGATATGTTCTTTGCACTGTTAGCAGCGGTGGCAGCACTGGTGATTCCGCTGATTGTGCGCTATATCACCTCCACTGTGGTATATCTGCCGGAGCAGGATGCAGTAAAGACAATCGGAAAGCTGGCGTTGTTTATGGTGGTGCTGGTAGCCGTTCAGTGTTACAGCAATTATTATATTTCCAATAATGGACATGTAATGGGCGCAAAAATAGAATATGATATGCGGGCGGAAATATTTGCACATTATCAGAAACTGTCCTTTGCGTTCTATGATAATCAGAAGGTCGGACAGTTGATGGCGAGAATTACCACAGACCTTTTTGATATCAGTGAACTGCTGCACCATGGACCGGAAAATATTGTGATTTCCCTGATTAAGATAATTGGTGCCTTTGTCATTATGATGGGAATCAGTCCGAAACTTACGGTGGCAGCATTTGCACTGGTTCCGTTTATGATTGCTTATGCATATTTCTTTAATAAAAGGATGAAAAAAGCATTCCGGCAGAATCGTATTAAAATAGCAGATATCAACAGTCAGATAGAAGACAACCTTTCCGGCATCCGCGTGGTAAAATCCTTTGCCAATGAAGAAGTCGAACAGGAAAAATTCAGCCGTGGAAATAAAGGCTTCTTAGATGCCAAGAAGAACAGTTATCTCTTTATGGGCGGCTATCAGGCGGGACTGACTGCATTTACCACGCTGATTACCGTAGTGGTGGTAATTGCCGGAGCACTATGGATTCCGGGTGGAAGTGTGAGCATTACGGATCTGATTACATTCCTTTTATACATCAACGTATTTACCGAGCCGGTCAAGACGCTGATTGATTTTACAGAGCAGTTCCAAAATGGTTATTCCGGCTTTGAACGGTTTATGGAGATTCTTTCCATTGAACCGGATATTTCCGATGAGGAAAATGCCATTGCCATGGAAAATGTGCGCGGAGAAGTGGAATTTCAGGATGTTTCTTTCCGTTATGAAGAACATTTGAGCCGCGTTTTAAGGCATATAAATCTGAAAGTTCCGGCAGGAAGCTATGTGGCACTGGTGGGAACCTCAGGTGCCGGAAAGACAACCCTTTGCAGCCTGATACCAAGATTTTATGATGTGTCAGAGGGCAGAATTTTAATCGATGGCTGTGATATCCGCCATTATAAATTAAAAAGTTTGAGAGACCACATTGGCATTGTCCAGCAGGATGTCTATTTGTTTGCCGGAACCATTTTTGAAAATATAGCTTATGGCAAGCCGGATGCAACAAGGGAAGAAGTCATTGAGGCAGCAAAGAATGCCAATGCCCATGAATTTATCTTATCATTGCCGGATGGTTATGATACAGACATCGGACAGCGGGGCGTAAAACTTTCCGGCGGTCAGAAACAGCGGCTCTCCATTGCCCGGGTATTTTTAAAGAATCCGCCGATTCTTATCTTTGATGAAGCAACCTCTGCGCTGGATAACGAAAGTGAAAAGGTGGTACAGGAATCACTAGAGAAGCTGGCGAAGAACCGGACAACTTTTGTAATTGCCCACAGGCTTTCTACGATAGAAAATGCAGGGCGTATTCTGGTGCTGACTGAGCAGGGAATCGAAGAAGAGGGCACCCATGAGGAGCTGTTAGCGCAGAATGGAATTTATGCAGGACTTTATCATACCCACTGATATTGAGAAAAGCTATTTATAAAATTTGTATGAAGTTCACGCTGTTTGCTTGAGAAATTTTACTTTTTCTGCTATATTGCAATAGGTAGACAAATCAATTCAGTGTGAAATGCACTTTAATTATTAGAAAGAAGGATGTTAAAATGACAAAAATTGATATTATTTCAGGTTTCTTAGGAGCTGGAAAGACCACATTTATCAAGAAAATGATAGAAGAGGCTTTTGTTGGTGAGAAGCTGGTACTGATTGAAAATGAATTTGGTGAAGTCGGTATCGATGGTGGATTCTTAAAGGATTCCGGTATTGAAATTACAGAGATGAACTCAGGATGTATCTGCTGTTCTCTGGTAGGAGATTTTGGAAAGAACTTAAATGAAGTAATTACCAAATTCCATCCGGACCGTATTTTAATCGAGCCGTCAGGAGTTGGTAAACTTTCTGATGTAATGAAATCTGTTATTGATGTAGAAAAAGAGCAGGATGTGAAATTAAATGCACTGGTTACAGTTGTAAATGCAAAGAAAGCATCCAAACAGATGAAAGCCTTTGGTGAATTCTTCAATAACCAGATTGAATTTGCTACAACAATTGTATTAAGCAGAACCCAGAACACAACACCGGAGCAGTTAGAGCTTTGCGTAAAACAGATGCAGGAATTAAATGGCAAGGCTGCAATCATTACAACTCCTTGGGATGCTATCAAGGGTGAGCAGATTCTTAAAGTTATGGAAGGACAGGACTCTCTTGAGATGAAGCTTCTTGCAGAGGCACATCATAAAGCGGAAGAGGAAGAACATGAACATGAACACCATCATGACCATGACCACGAAGAGCATGAGCACCATCACGATCATGACCATGAGGAGCATGAGCATCATCACGACCATGAGGAGGACGAGCACCATCATGACCATGACCATGAGGAGCATGAGCACCATCACGACCATGACCATGAGGAGCATGAACATCATCATGAGCATGGCGAGAACTGTACCTGCGGATGCCATGACCATGACCACGAACATCATCATCACCATCATGCCGATGAGGTATTTACAAGCTGGGGCAAAGAGACTCCGCATAAATTTACCCGTGAGAAGATTGAAGAGGTATTAAAGACCTTATCCGAGAGCGAAGAGTATGGCATGATTCTTCGTGCAAAAGGAATGGTAGAGGATGTCAATGGTTCCTGGATTTACTTTGATATGGTTCCGGGCGAGTATGAATTAAGAGATGGAGAACCGGATTACACCGGAAGACTCTGTGTCATTGGTTCTAAGATTGACGAACACAAGATTGAAGAATTATTCGGCATTGCATAATGCCTGTCAGATAGGAAAGGGGAAACCATGCAGGAGATTCCAGTATATTTATTTACCGGATTTATGGACAGTGGTAAGACCACATTAATCAAAGAAACACTCTTTGAAAATGATTTCGGCGGGGACAACCGTACGGTAATTATTGTCTGTGAAGACGGCGATGAAGAATATGATGAAGCAAAATTAAATACCATTAATGCGAAGATTGCAATGATTGAAGAACAGGAAGATTTTACAACAGAGACGTTGCAGAAGATTCAGGAGACATACAAACCGGAGCAGATTTTTATTGAGTATAACGGTACCTGGGATATTGCTACGTTGCTTGAGACAAAGATGCCGGATGGCTGGGTAATTGTACAGTCTTTAGCAACCGTAGACGCAACTACATTCGAAATGTATCTTGCCAATATGCGTGCCATGATTATGGAGCAGTTGTTTAAGGCAGATGTAGTAATCTTTAACCGTTGTGATGACAATACACCAAAGGGCAAGTTCCGCCGTGCCGTAAAAGCACAGAACCGTCCGGCACAGATTGTATATGAGCGTGCCGATGGAACAATTGATGAGAGTGCGGATGAAGAACTGCCATTTGACATCAATGCAGATGTGATTGATATTACTGATGCAGATTATGCAATCTGGTATATGGATGCACAGGATAATCCGAAGAAATACGATGGCAAGAAAATCAAATTCCTTGCATTGGTATATAATCCGGAGAAAATGAGCAAGAAGGGCATGTTCGTGCCGGGACGTTTTGCCATGACCTGCTGTGTAGAGGATGTCCAGTTCTTAGGCTTCAAATGCAAATATCCGAAGTCAGAAGAAATCGGGCACAAGTCCTGGATAAATATTACCGCAGAAGTTCATGTGGAATTTGCCAAGGAATACAGAGGAAAAGGACCTGTCCTTTATCCGGTATCTATCGAGCCGGCAGAGAAGCCAGAAGATGAACTGGTATATTTCTCATAAAAAAGTGTTGACAATGTGAAAGAAAAGTATTATTCTAACTTCAATAAGAGAAACCGTTGAGAAAGAGTAGTAAGCTTGATTGGAAATCAAAGAGAGCTGCAGGTGGTGGAATTGCAGTATGGAAGATTTTGCTGAATGGACTTTCGAGGGTGGCCTGAATTAACAGTAGGCGTCACCGGGAACCGAACCCGTTATCAATCCGGCATGTATGATTCGTACATGAATGAGTGGACAATTCGTCAATATGAGTGGTACCGCGATAATAAGATTTTATTACCGTCTCAAGCATAAGCTTGAGGCGGTTTTTTTACTGTTGGAAAACAGTAAAAGCGCTTTCTCTTATGAACAACTATAAATCATATAAGAAAGAAGAGGTAGTAATTATGAAGAAGAAAATGATGGCAGCAGTATTAACAATGGCAATGGCAGTAGCAGCAATGGCAGGATGTGGAAGCAAAAGTGCATCCAATGACGCAGCAACAACAGAGAAGGCTGCAGCAGATGGTAAAGTTTATAAAGTGGGTATCGTACAGTATGTAGATGATGCTTCTTTAAATCAGATTGAGAAAGCAGTAGAAGCAGAGCTGGATGCAAAAGCAAAAGAGCTTGGTGTTACTTTTGATTACAAAGATTATACTTACAATGGTCAGGCAGATTCCTCTACCTTAAACCAGATTGCAACAGACCTGGTTGCAGAAGATGTAGATGTGATTATTCCAATCGCAACACCAACTGCAATGATTATGCAGGCAGCAACAGAAGAAAATCAGATTCCGGTTGTATTCTCCGCAGTCAGTGATCCGGTTACCGCAGGACTTGTTGACAGCATGGATAAACCTGGTTCCAATATTACCGGAACATCCGATGCATTAAATACAGAAGCAGTAATGGACTTAATGTTTGCAGCAAATAAAGACATCAAAAAAGTAGGTCTTTTATATAATAAGAGTCAGGATTCTTCCACTGTTCCAATTCAGGATGCAAAAGATTATCTTGATAAAAAAGGCGTTGAATATGTAGAAAAAACAGGAACAACCAATGATGAAATTTCTCTTGCAGCAGATGCATTAGTAGCAGCCGGTGTAGATGCAGTATTTACACCAACCGATAACACTGTAATGACAGCAGAACTTGCAATTTATGAGAAATTTGCAGAAGCAGGCATTCCACATTATGCAGGAGCTGACTCCTTCGCATTAAACGGAGCGTTCTGTGGATTCGGTGTAAACTATGTTGACCTTGGTACTGCAACAGCAGATATGGTAGTAGACATCTTAGTAAATGGCAAAGACCCTGCAACAACAGCAGTACAGACTATGAGCAACGGAATTGCAACTGTAAATACAGATGTAGCAAGCCAGCTTGGAATTGACTACAGCGTATTTGACGGTATGTGTGAAAAAGTAGTAGAGATTCAGACCGCAGAAGAGTTTGAATAAAAAGATAAAACGATAGTATGATAAGATAATCAGGGGGATTAAAGAATGGGCTCCATATTTACAGTATCCATTTTACAAAGTGCATTAGAGCTGGGGTGTATATACGCCCTGGTTGCACTGGCATTGTTTGTTTCATTTTCCATATTAAATATTGCAGATTTGTCAACCGATGGCTGCTTTACCTTAGGTTGTGCGGTATGCGCCATGGTAACGATACAGGGGCATCCGATTCTGGCACTGGTAGCAGCAATGTTAGCCGGTGTATGTTCCGGATTTATCACCGCATTTCTGCAGACAAAACTTGGAATTGAATCAATTCTGGCAGGAATCATTGTAAATACGGGGCTCTATACTATTAATATTGCGGTGATGGGATTTGCTTCCCAGGTGAACCTGTTTAACTGCAATACCATATTTACCATGGCAAAGAATGCTATTGGCGGTGGCTGGTATAAACTGATTGTGGCAGCATTAATCGTACTGGTAATCGGCGTGATTTTATCCGCATTTTTAAATACCAGATTAGGTCTTTCCATCCGGGCAACCGGTGATAATGCTGACATGGTAAAAGCCTCCAGCATCAATCCATCCTTTACGATTACCGTAGGTCTTTGTGTAGCCAATGCAATGACTGCATTATCCGGCGGTGTATTGGCACAGTATCAGAAATCCTGCGATATCAACCTTGGAACCGGTATGGTAACCATTGCACTGGCCAGCCTGATTATCGGAGAATCCATTATCGGAAAAGGATCCATGTTCCGCAGAGTATTAGGCGTTGTATTAGGAAGCTGTCTCTATCGTTTCTTGGTAGCCGTTGCATTAAGACTGAATGTTCCGGCAGAAGCACTGAAACTTGTTTCTGCAATTATCGTAGCAATTGCAATTGCATTCCCGTTCTTAAAGAAGAAAGCAGCATTTGTCAGACAGAAGAGCGCAGCACAGAAGAAATTAAAGGACAGCATGCGTCTGGCAGAAGCAAATACAAAGGAAATGGGAGGTGACCGATAATGTTAGAAATGAAACATGTATCTAAGACATTTAATCCGGGAACCGTAAATGAAAAGAAAGCATTGTGTGATTTGAATCTGGTTCTTGAAGATGGAGATTTTGCGACCATCGTAGGAAGTAACGGAGCAGGAAAATCAACTACATTTAATGCAATTACAGGTGCGTTCTATGTAGACGAAGGACAGATTATTCTCGATGGAGAGGATATTACATATAAGAAAGAATTTTTGCGCAGTAAAGTCATTGGCCATCTGTTCCAGGACCCGTTAAAGGGAACAGCGCCACATATGACTATTGAAGAAAATATGGCACTGGCATATCTTCGTGCATCCGGAAAAGAAAATGCATTTTTCAGCAGAATCCGTAAATCCGATAAAGAAAAGTTCAGAGAACTGTTATCCCAGCTTGATATGGGCTTAGAGGACAGAATGAAGCAGCCGGTGGGACTGTTATCCGGTGGTCAGAGACAGGCACTTACCCTTTTGATGGCAACAATGGTGACACCGAAGATTCTTCTTTTGGATGAGCATACAGCAGCACTTGACCCTGCAACCGCAGAGAAAGTATTGGAGCTGACCAAGAAGATTATTGCAGAGCATCACATTACCTGTCTTATGGTAACCCATAATATGCATCAGGCACTAGAGCTTGGTAACCGGATTCTGATGATGGATTCCGGAAATATAGTCCTTGATTTAAAGGATGAAGAGAAGAAGAAAATGACGGTAGACAGCCTTTTGGAACAGTTCCGTATTCAGGCAGGAAAGCGTCTTGACAATGACAGAATATTGATGTCTGCACAGTAAAAATAGAAATTGGTAAATTTTTTTAAGAAACAAGTGTCGGAAAATGTTGATTTTCTGACACTTTTCCTATATGATTAAAACTAGTGGTCTGGAATTCCACGAGTTGATGTAAACAAAGTATGGAGGTATAGTATGTATCCTATTATAAAAAAGGAAAAACTGGCAGATAAGATTTATCTTATGGATGTCAAAGCAGAGCGTGTAGCAAAGTCTGCAAAGCCAGGACAATTTGTAATCGTGAAAATCGATGAAGAAGGTGAGCGTATACCACTTACCATCTGTGATTATGATGAGAAAGCCGGAACTGTAACAATTGTATTCCAGACAGTTGGAGCATCTACAGAGCGTATGGCATATTTAGAGGAAGGAGATGCATTCCAGGATTTTGTTGGACCGCTGGGCTGCCCATCCGACCTTATTGAGGAAGATATAGAAGAGTTAAAGAAAAAGAAAATCGTATTTATCGCCGGAGGTGTTGGAACAGCACCGGTTTACCCGCAGGTAAAATGGTTACATGAGCATGGTGTAGACTGTGATGTTATCATGGGTTCTAAGACCAAGGATTTATTGATTCTGGTAGAAGAAATGCGTAAAGTTGCAACCAATCTTTATGTAACAACCGATGATGGTACTTATGGCTTCCATGGAATGGGAACCAACCAGTTACAGGAATTATGGGATAAAGGTGTTCGTTACGACCATTGTGTTGCCATCGGACCAATGATTATGATGAAATTCGTTTGTAAACTGACCAAGGAGCTTGGCATTCCAACCGTTGTATCCATGAACCCGATTATGGTAGACGGAACCGGAATGTGCGGAGCATGTCGTCTTATGGTTGGCGGCGAAGTAAAATTCGCATGTGTAGATGGACCGGAGTTTGACGGACATCAGGTAGATTTCGACCAGGCAATGAAGAGACAGCTTCAGTATAAGACAGAAGAAGGCCGTGCAATGTTAAAATTGCAGGAAGGCGATACCCATCATGGCAGATGCGGTCAGTGCGGAGGTGACAAATAATGGAAGGATTAACAAGAGTACCTGTACGTGAACAGGAGCCAAAGGTACGTGCAACAAACTTTGAAGAAGTTTGTCTTGGCTATAATGAAGAAGAAGCAGTAGCAGAAGCAAAACGCTGTTTAAACTGTAAAAATGCACAGTGTATGAAAGGATGTCCGGTTTCCATTAATATTCCGGCATTTATTGCACAGGTAAAAGAAGGCAACTTCGAAGAAGCTTATCATATTATCAGTGAATCATCTGCACTTCCTGCTGTATGTGGCCGTGTATGTCCGCAGGAGAGCCAGTGTGAAGGAAAATGTATCCGTGGTATCAAAGGTGAGCCGGTTGCAATCGGTAAATTAGAGCGTTTCGTAGCTGACTGGGCAAGAGAGCATGGAATCAAGCCTAAGAAAGCAGAAAAATTAAATGGACATAAAGTAGCAGTTATCGGTTCCGGCCCTGCAGGTCTTACCTGTGCCGGTGACTTAGCAAAGCTTGGCTATGATGTTACTATTTTTGAAGCATTACATGAAGCAGGTGGAGTATTAATCTATGGTATTCCTGAATTCCGTCTTCCAAAGTCAAAAGTAGTTGCAGCAGAAGTAGAAAATGTAAAAGCTTTAGGCGTTAAGATTGAGACCAACGTTGTCATTGGTAAAGCAGTTACCATTGATGAATTAATGGAAAAAGAAGGATTCGAAGCTGTATTTATCGGTTCCGGTGCAGGACTTCCAAGATTTATGGGAATCCCTGGCGAGCAGGCAATGGGAGTATTCTCTGCAAACGAATTCTTAACCAGAAATAACCTGATGAAAGCATTCCGCGATGACTATGATACACCAATCAAAGCCGGCAGCAAAGTTGTTGTAGTTGGTGGTGGTAACGTTGCAATGGATGCAGCCCGTACCGCAAAACGTCTCGGCGCAGAGGTACATATCGTATACCGTCGTGGCGAGGAAGAGCTTCCAGCAAGAAAAGAAGAAGTACATCATGCAAAAGAAGAAGGCATTATCTTCGACCTTCTGCAGAATCCTACTGAAATCTTAGTAGACGAAGACGGCTGGGTAAAAGGCTGCCGTGTCATCAAGATGGAATTAGGTGAGCCGGACGCATCCGGAAGAAGAAGCCCGGTAGAGATTCCAGGTTCTGAATACGAAATTGAGGCAGATACCGTAATCATGTCTCTTGGTACTTCTCCAAACCCTTTGATTTCTTCCACTACCAAGGGTCTGGATATCAACCGCAGAAAATGTATCATCGCAGAAGAAGAGACCGGAGCAACCTCCAAAGATGGCGTATACGCCGGTGGAGATGCTGTAACCGGAGCAGCAACCGTTATCCTTGCTATGGGTGCAGGAAAAACTGCTGCAAAGGGAATTGATGAATTCTTACGCAATAAATAAAGAATAAAGCATAATAATATATGCTTAAGGGACGCAGGATTTTCCTGCGTCCCTTTTTTGTCGCCTGAAATGCGACATATGGTAATTGATATAATTATGTTAATACAAGAAAAAATAGATAAACAATAAAAGTGTAAAAAACAGTTTTATTTTAAATCAAAGTCCGTTTTTTGGGACACAATATGAAGTAAGATTGAACTATCAAATGAAGCAAAATAAAAGAAACACAATAACGCTTTACGAAAGGAGTAAATTAATATGAAAAAAGAAGGATATAGCAGCCCAGGGTTATTTGGAACAATGAACCACTATGATAATTCAGGTCATAAAGTAGGGGAGAGCAGACCGGGATTTTTTGGAGGAATGAATAATTATGATGCCAGTGGACATAAGGTGGGATATAGTAGTCCCGGATTATTTGGAACAATGAACCACTATGATAATTCAGGTCATAAGGTAGGAGAGAGCAGCCCCGGATTTTTTGGAGGTATTAATACTTATGATAATCATGGAAACAAAACAAGTCATAGTGAAAGAGGTTTATTTGGTGGATTTAATCATTATGGTAAATAGAGAATTATAATATAACTGATATTTGAATTGAGAAAGGGATAGGTGTTGTATATGAAAAAGAGTATATTTGGACAGGGATTAGCAGTATTATTGGTAGTAATTGGCATTTGTGCCATGATTGGAGCAATAGGTGAGGCAAGCGAACCGAAGTGTATCAAGCCGGGGTGTGATAACAAGCAGGCCTCAAATAGTAATTATTGTTATCTTCATAAGCCGAGTACCAGCAGCTCTTCATATAGCAATTCATCATATTCAAATAAATCATCAAGTAGCAGTGATGCAAGTAGCAGTGATTCAAATAATGGTACTTTAAGTAATGGTACTTTAAGTAATGGTGATTCAAGTTCTGCGGATAGTTCATCAAGCAACTATAACAACGAATCAACAACCACCAACAGTTCTACTTACAATAGCAACACAAAGAAGAGTTACACAGGGACAAGCAGTAATAAGAAGAACAGTACATATGATTCATATGATGATGGTTATGATGACATATATATGGATGGTGATTACGATTATGACCGATATGACTGGGATAGTGATTATGCAGATGGTGTAGACGATGCAATGGATGAATTTGGTGAGGACTGGTAAATATGGCAAATAAGTATGATGCTGAGAAATTTGAATATCTCTTTGTAGATATTGAATGGAACCAGACGCCTGGAACGACCGGTATGGAGGATAGGGAACCAATACAGATAGGTATGCTGGCAACAGATAAAAGTCTGACGATAAAAAAGACATTTTCCAGGGCAATGAGGCTTAGTGAACTAGAACATTATAATCCGGATACTTTGACGTTATCTCATTTGCCATTAACTTCGGTTATGCAGGCAAATAGTGAAGAAACAGTGCTACAGAAGGTAAAGATGTCTTTTCCTAAATATAAGTATGTTGTCGTATGGACAAATGACACATATGAACTGCTTAAAAAAGGCATGGATAGATATGGATTGTCAATGCCAAGATACAGGGTTATTCTTTTTCAGCAGGTACTTATGCATATTGCAAGTGATGGAAAGAACCAGATAGGGTTTGAAAGGGCGTTAAAGAAGGCAGAAATTAGCTATCAAAAGAATTTTCTACATTATTCAAAACATGATGTTACTTATATGTATCAGTTATTCTGTAAATGCTATGAAGAATATCAAAAAAGGACATATCAGGAGGTCTGCTATCTGAACAAAAAATCCCATATCATTCATACAGGTAATTGCCAATATTTGCATAATAATCTTACAATGGCGTTTCACCAGACAACAAAGAATGCAGTTTTTCGGGGAAATAGAGTTTGCAAAGTTTGTGGACGTGAAGAAGACTGGAACAGATTACAATGGGGAGTCAGGTCGGGTATAAAACTGAAAAACAGTGCGGGATATTTAAGAGAACTGCCACTTACGGAAGAAAATATGGGCATCATTTGTAACAAATTCCGGCTGGAGTATAACATTGCAGTAGATACCGTGTTCATTCGTACAGCATTCAGCAGATAGCAGATAGATTCTTGTAGGATAAGAATGTTTTGATTTGTTAGGTGGTCACTTTTATGGTAAGCTGGTTACTAAGTGACCACTTTATTGGTTACTGGTGTCCACCTGGTGACCACTATTTCTAATATGGGGAATAAATTAAGGATTGGTAATGAAAATCCTCTTGACAAATCTCGCATAAGAATATATTGTATTACTTAGATAGTACAAGAATACGGAAAGAGGTGATTGCATGGCATGGGAACTGGATTCGGATCGGCCTATTTTTATTCAGATTGTGGAGCGGATTCAGATGGAAATAATATCCGGTAAATACAGTCCGGGAGATAAGTTACCTTCTGTCAGGGATCTGGCAGCGGTAGCAGCAGTAAATCCGAATACGATGCAGAAAGCACTGACAGAGTTAGAGCGGACAGGACTTGTGTATTCCCAGCGTACAAGCGGGAGATTTATAACGGAGGATGCAAAAATGATTGAGGAGTTAAAGAATAATCTGGCACAGGAACAGATTAAGGAATTTTTGGAAAATATGAGCAAGCTTGGCTATAAAAAATCAGAAACCTTATCTTTGATTCAGGAGATTTTGGAGGGAGAGCAGGCATGAGTACATTATTGGAAGTAAAAGATGTATGCAAGCGGTATGGAAAGAAAACTGCGCTTGACCATCTGAATCTGACCTTAGAGAGCGGACATATTGTGGGTCTCTTAGGACCGAACGGAAGTGGAAAGACAACACTGATTAAGCTGATTAACGGAATCCTTACTCCGGATGAGGGCGAGATTTTAGTGGAAGGAATGAAGATTGGCGTAGAGACAAAGAAAGTGGTTTCTTATCTGCCGGATCATACGTATCTTAACATGGGGATGCGGGTACGTGATATTTTAGATTATTTTGAGGATTTTTATCAGGATTTTGATGTGGTAAGAGCTTATGATATGCTGGCAAAATTATCCATTAATCCAAATGACAAATTAAAATCCATGTCCAAGGGAACCAAAGAAAAGGTGCAGCTTATTTTAGTAATGAGCCGTCGTGCGGACTTATATGTTCTGGATGAACCGATTGCAGGAGTAGATCCGGCAGCAAGAGATTATATTTTGCGGACGATTCTTACCAACTATGATGAGAATGCAACGATTCTGATTTCCACCCATCTGATTGCAGATGTTGAGAATGTATTAGATGAGGTAATCTTTATTCAGAATGGAACAATCAGCCTGACTTCATCAGTAGATGATATCAGAATTAATCAGGGCAAATCAGTGGATGCTTTGTTCCGGGAGGTGTTTAGATGTTAGGAAAAGTAATGAAACATGAAATGAAAGCAACCTGGAAAGTATTATTTCCACTGGCAATGGTTTTAGTCGGTGTTACATTAATAGGCATGCTGATGATGAATATGCAGGTTTTCGAAACCGATATGGGAGCTTTAGTCGGGCTGGCAATGCTTCTTTTATATATCATTGGACTGATTGCGTTGAGCGTTACGGCATTTATTTTTCTGCTGGTTCGGTTTTACCGCAGCATGTATGGCGCAGAAGGCTATTTGTCACATACCCTTCCGGTAACCACCTTTTCCTTGATTAATGGAAAGCTTTTGGTGGCGGTATTCTGGGATGCAATTACATCAATACTTGTTTATGTTTCTGCATTTTCATTGATAGTGACAGCTGGATTGAATCTGGGGAATGAAGGGGAAAGAATCAAGCTGGGAGAATTGTTACAACAGCTGGGAGATATGATAGGAATTTCGGTTCCGGCACTCTTTGGCTGGGCAATATTATATAGTGTGATTTCTGCATTTTCAGCTATGCTTATGGTATATGCCAGCATGGCAATCGGTCAGTTGTTCCGGCATAAGGTAGCAATGTCGATTGTAATGTATGGTGTATTATATGCGATTCTTCAGATTATATCTTTTGTGATATCCATTAATTCAGCGAATGGATTTGTTGAGAAACAGGCGGCAATGGGAGATGACACCTTCTTTAGCATAACGATTGCAAATATGTATGGAAATATATTTTCAAAGAGCATGATATTGTCTATCGGTGTGTCGATTGTATGTTATATCATAACAGCATTGATTACTCATAAGAAATTAAATTTGGAATAAATTTAGAAAAAGTGTTTAAAGATAAGAAAAGGCGAGACCAATCAAATAGACTGGTTTCGCCTTTTACGCTGCCCAAACATCCGCTTGTGGCAGTTCCGGCGGATCACAGGTTAGCGGAGAAAAATAGAAAACTACTTCGAAAGAAGACAGTCAATCAGTTTATCATTCATCTCCGGCATCATGAAGCAGAAGCGGATGTATTTGTTATCTAAGAAAGGAAAAGTAGAGCAGTCGCGAATCATCATATTCTTTCGGATTGCTTTATCAAATAAATCTGCAGAAGTAACATCATCTCTTAAGATTTTAAGAAGCATGAAGTTGCCGGATGGCTTGTAAGGCTTGAAATCCGGGTGATTCTTAAAGATTTCATAAATCCGTGCACGATCCGAAGAAATAAGAGATTTGGTCTGCTGGATATATTCTTCATCGGTAAACATCAATTCCCCGGCAATTACGGCAAGAGAGTTAATGGTCCATGGATTCTTTCTGGTATTGATGGATTTAATTAAATCCTGGTTGCCGGTAATGGCATAGCCCAGACGAAGTCCTGGAGCAGCAAAGAATTTGGAAGTTCCGCGCAGGATAATAATATTATTATAATAGTGGGTCAGTGGAACAGCGGTAATTTCATCCATGTTGTCAGCAAATTCCACATAAGTCTCATCTACCATAACAAAGATATCATACTGTTTACAGATATCTAAAATATGGCGCATATCTGTCCGGTTAATGCAGGATGAGGTCGGGTTATTGGGATTGCAAAGTACCAGAAGGTCAATGCTTTCGTTTAAGTGAGCGGTAAAATCATCTACATCAAGGACGAAATCATCCTTTTCCCGAAGCGGATAGTAGAGCGTAGTGCCGCCGCCTAAGGAAATCTCGCGTTCATATTCCGAATAAGTCGGACCGAGAATCATGGCTTTTTTCGGATGTTCAATCTGAATAAAAAGAGAGATTAATTCCGTAGAACCATTTCCTACAATGACCTGACCGGCATCGGTACCGGTATAAGCAGCAATACATTCTCTTAAAGAAGTATATTCCCGGTCGGGATAGGATGTAATGGCATCAATGTGGGAAGATAAGGTGCTTCTAAGCAGCGGAGATACGCCTAAGGGATTGACATTGGCGGAAAAGCTTGTGATATCCTCTTTTTTGATACCGTAAACGGCTTCTATTTTTTCTAAATCACTTCCGTGAAAATGTTCTTTCGGTGTTATCATGAAAAAGACCTCCTGTGAAAATACAACGGAAAGAAAGTTGCATGTGTGTTTTAAATAGTTTATAATCTATTATAACTGTAATGAGAGAAAAAGCAACAAAATCTCATATCGGAGAAGGAAAAGCAGGTGACATTTTGCGTAGACGGATTCAGAGACTTGCAGCGGGCAAATTTGAGCAGGAACAGCCGGTTTTATCTCTTTCAGAAGAGAAGATAGAAATCGAGGTATTAGAGGGACAGGATTATACGGGAGAATTTGTAATTGAAGTATCTAACCATGTTCCGGTAAAGGGGCTGATTTATTCCTCTAATCCATATATGGAATGTCTGACACCGGAATTTGAAGGGGAAGAAGTCCGAATCGGATTTCAGTTCCACAGTGAGGGATTCCGGGTTGGCGATATACAAAAGGGTGAATTCTGTATTATTTGTAATCAGTTGGAATACAGCCTTTCTTTTGTTGTGTCCATAATCCGTCCATATGGAAATGCATCGACCGGAAGAATCCGAAGTCTCAGTGATTTTATCAAGCTGGCGCAGACAGATTACATGGAAGCTTACCGCCTGTTTGCGTCCCATGGCTTTCAGCATCTATTAAAAGAAGAAAAAGGAAAAGAACTTCTGTGGTATGCCGGCTTTGGCGGACCGGGAGCATTGATTTCCGGTATGGAGGAGTTTTTAGTTACAATCAATGCCAAGCCACGCATTGAACTTACGTTAAAAGAACAGGAAATTACCTATCAGGATATCAAAGAGGAACAGAAGGAAACACTTCCTGTGCAGAAGAATGGCTGGGGGTATATAAGCTTTGAAGCACAGACAGACAGTAGTTTCTTAAAACTGGAAAAGAATATCTATACTTCAGATGATTTTACCGGAAGCATCTGTGAGTTGATTTATTATATTGACCCGGCAGAACTTCATACCGGAAGAAACTATGGAAGAATTACTTTAGAAAATATTTATCAGCATCTTACTTATGAGATTACCATAATCAAGACTCCGGAGCGCAGAGAGCAGGAGCATATCGATTATCTGGAAGAGCAGAGAACACTTGCACATATCACCGGAATCTATCTCAATTATCGTATGAAAAAGATTGGCGCAGGACTTTTTGCATCAGGAATGTTAGATGCACTGAATCATCTGATTGCAATGCGGCCGGAAAATGACTGGTATCTTCTGATGAAAATACAGGCATTACTGGTGAGTGGACAGAAACAGGAAGCAGAGTGGCTGTTTGATGAGTTCCGCCGGAGGGAGGAAGCAAAGGATACACCGCTGTATGCTTATTTTCTTTATCTTCGTACCCTGTGGGAGCGTGAAGAATCCTATGTGAACCGGCTGACCGCAGAGATAGAAGAAATCTATCAGAAAACCGATGACATCCGGGTGTTCTGGATGCTCCTTTTCCTGAAAAAAGAGTATTGTGAGAATGATACCAGAAAGATTCGTGCAATCGAAGGGCAGATGATAGAGGGCTGCAATAGTCCGTTCCTTTATATTGAAGGCTTCTATTTATACTGGCAGAATCCATATCTTTTAACGAGACTTACCGATTTTGAAATCCGGATTCTTTACTGGGCGGCAAAAAAAGGTGTGTTGACCAGTGACCTTGCCATGCAGATTACCACACTGGTATCGGAAAGAAGAGTATTTCATCCATTGCTTTATAAGACCATGTGCATGGCATATGATAAATTCCAGAATAATCAGATGCTGTCAGCAATCTGTGCCTACCTGATAAGAGGGCAGCGCTTTGGCTTACAGTATCATATCTGGTTTGAACGTGGCGTAGAAGAGGATTTGCGTCTGGCAGGATTAAATGAAGCATATTTGATGTCCATGGATTTGCTTGCCATTAAGAAGATTCCGCGGATGATACAGATGTATTTTCAGTATAACAGCAGCATTCCATATAAGCAGAAAGCAGCACTTCTTGCAAATGTAGTAGCTTTAAAGGAAAAAGAACCGGAGGTGTATTCCGGTTACCGGAAGCGGATGGAAGAGTTTGCCATTACCCAGATTGAAGAAGGCCATATCGATGATAACCTTGCAATTATTTATTCTGATTTACTGAATAAAGGCATGATACAAAAAGAGATGGCAGCACCGCTGGCGAAGATTCTCTTTACCCATAAGATGAACTGCTTTGCACCAAATATTGTGCGGATGTATGTGCTGCATGAGC
This sequence comes from uncultured Lachnospiraceae bacterium, assembly GCA_900315735.1. Lineage (GTDB taxonomy): Bacteria > Bacillota > Clostridia > Lachnospirales > Lachnospiraceae > Roseburia_C. Next base: position 167,915 of record ONAD01000001.1, read on the forward strand.
AATTGAGAAAAGTGCAGTGTGTTCCGATTGTAAATGGCAGTGCTTATTTTGAATTATACAGCAAGGACTATGTCATCGTATTTGAGGATACGAAGGGATACCGGTATGGAAGTAAGATTCCATATCAGCTGGAAAAACTGATGCGGCCGGGTGCATTTTATCGCACCTGCATGGAATATGCACCGTATGAGACGTCGTATCTACTGTATCATTTTGCATCCAGAGATACCCATCATGCATTTATGCCTGAGGACAGTGAGTATTTACGCATTTTCTTAAAAGAGGAGGCACTGCGGGAAAGCTACCGGGCAGAGCTTTATGCGAAGGCGGTACATTTCTATGAGCAGGAAGAGAATCAGGAACTGGTGGAAGAATGCCTGCGTCATGCACCGCTTTCTCATATGAAGCGGGATGACAGAGCCTACCTTTTGAATCTGATGTTAGAATACCGGTTATATGAGCTTGCCTATCCTGATATCCGGGAATTTGGCTGGGAAGGCATCCGGACGGAAAAGATGACGGCACTTCTGACTTATGAAATAGAAGAAGTGGATTATGAAAGTGATGATTTCCTGTTAGCACTTTGTGCACTGACCTTCCGGGCAAAAAAATACAGCAAAGAAATGCTGCAGTACTTAACGCAGTTCTATTGCGGGCCAACCCGTGTAATGGCAGCAGTCTGGTCGGCAGCACAGGCATTTGATATAGACACCAGAGATTTAGAAGAACGGTTACTGATGCAGATGTTATATACGGCAGAATTTGTGGAACAGGTGCAGAGTATTTATGAAAGCTTTGTATCACATGGAGCACCGCATCTTCTGCGTAAGGCATATATGAATTATTTTGCACATTTCTATTTTGTGCATCAGGGCATTGTACCGGAGAATGTCATCAAAGGCTTAAAGACAAATTATGAAGAAAAAGAAGAACTCAGTCAGGTGATGAAGCTGGCATTACTCTATGCGGTGGCGAAGAAAGATTTGTCACTGGAAGAAAAAGGTGTACCAGAGATGACGGAGCAGCTTTTACAGGAGCAGCTGGCGCAGAATCTTTATTTCGCATTTTATCAGCAGATGCCGGAAGAGATTCGTTATCGATTCCATTTTTATGACAGACAGTTTGTGGAATATCGGACAAACCCAAGTAAGCGTGTGGTAATTCACTATCAGAAGGGTGAATCCTATGTGGATGAAGATATGAATGAAATGTATGAGGGCATTTTTGTAAAAGAATTTATTGTATTCTTTGGAGAAGAAATTCCATATTATATTTCAGAAGAAGCACCACGGGAGTCCGTGGTGACAGAGAGCGGACGTCTTTCCTGTAAGGATGTCTGTGGCAGGGAAAGCGGAAGCACTTACGATATGTTAAATGAAATGGAATTAGAATATACCTTAAAGGATTATGAGAAGTTAGAGCGGCTTTTACGGAAATATGACAGCATGAAGAAAAGGAATGAAGAACGTTTTCAACTGATGTAATAACAGGGAAAACAGTAGCAGGGTGATGGTATGAAGGAAAAAAGCCTTTCAATAGGACTGGATTTTGGAAAAAAATACGCATTAGTATCATATTGTACATCCGATATGTCAGAGCCGGATACCATCAGTACCGTGGCAGGCAGTGAATTGTACCAGATTCCATTAAGCCTTTGCAAGCGGAGAGGAATCGGACAGTGGTATTATGGAAAAGAAGCAGAGACCGTCATGAAAAATGGCGAAGGAAGCGGCTGTGACCGTCTTTTTAGCCGGGCACTGGCAGGAGAACAGATTACCGTGGAGGGAGAAACTTATGATGCAGTAGAACTTTTAAGCCTCTTTGTCCGCAAAATTCTTACGGTACCACAGAAATTCGGTACATCCATGAAGCTTGCAAGAATTACCATTACCATGGATACTCTAAACCGGGAGAAGATGGAATTAATTGAAAAATTAGCCGGACGGATAAAGTGGACAAAAGAGCAGTATCATGTCATAGATTACGCAGAAAGCTTTTATTATTATGCATTGAGCCAGAAGGAAGAACTGTGGCTGCATGATGCGGTTCTCTTTGATTATTCCAAGAACAGCATGCGTTTTTATTACATGGAGCGGAATCTGAATTCCACGCCGCAGCTGGTTCATATTTATCTGAAGGACTATGGTCCATTGATTGGCAATAAAGATACTGCATTTTTAGATGTGGTGACGGATGCTATTTCCCGTAAAATCTATTCTTCGGTATATCTGACCGGGGATGGTTTTGATGGAGAATGGATGAGAGAATCTTTAAAATTTCTCTGTAACGGAAGACATGTTTTCTTAGGCAAGAATCTTTATGCCAAGGGAGCCTGCTACGCATCCTGTATCCATGCTGGAATGCAGCCATGGCAGTTTGTCTATATTGGCGAGAACGAGATGAAGGTAAATATCAGCCTTAAAGTAAAAGACCGGGAAGAACTTATTTTCCATACACTGGTAAGTGCCGGAGAAAACTGGTATGAAGCAAAGAATCAGTGTGAGATTTTACTGGCAGGCACCAATACCATTGATTTCTGGCTGCAGCTTCCGGACAGCAGGGAAGCAAAGATAGAATCCTTAGAGCTTACGGATATTCCAAAACGGCCGGAGCGCATGACCAGACTTTCTGTTATGACAGAAGCACTGTCGGATTCCGCTGTAAAGGTTACCATACGGGATCTGGGATTTGGAGAGATTTATAAAAGTTCCGAAAAAGTGTGGGAATATAAAATGGAATTGTAGGAGGAACCTATGGGAGAATTGATTTTATGCAATCGGAAAGAAACCGATGTGCCATATTATTTAGAACAGAATATGATAAATATCTATTCCCTGGAGGAACTGAACTGGTATATATTAAACCACACGGAATATCTTGATGATTCTTTTGTATCGGATGACTTAATCAGCTGGATTGCAGAGGAGTTAAAAGACCGGGAGTTAGCCGGGCAGTTAAAAGAGGCTGTCCGAAAGAAAATGACTTTGGCAAAGAAAGTCCGGCTTCTGATGGATGCCTGTGGCTTTTGTTCGAAGAAAGAAAAAGATGAAATCGAATATGCACTGGCAGAAGTAGAGAATAAATCAGAAATCGAATGCATGAAAATCCGGGCAGACAGAAGCCTTATGAATCATAGATATGTGATGGCAATCCGGGAATATATGCGTCTGCTGCAGAATGAGGATGCCGGGAAGCTGGATGCTTCTGTCATAGGAAATATATGGAATAATATTGGAGTTGCGCATACCGGATTATTCCTGTACCGGGATGCGGCACGGTGTTTTAAGAAAGCGTATGACTATAATAACAATCCTGCATGTATGCGGGAGATGGAAGAAGCATGGCGGATGGCAGCACCGGATGAAAAGGAACAGGCTTATGAAGTATCGGAAGAACTGCAAAAGACATTAGAGGATATTCATAAGCAGCGGAATGATGAAGAAAAAGTACTGGAAGCATTTCGAAATGTGCTGGATAAGAAAAAATATATTTACGAAAGCAATGGACGGTGGGCATAACATTGATAAAATTTTTTAGAAGAAAAAAGAAACCGAAGAAAACAATCGATGAGGTCTTAGAATGTATTACTGAAGATACGTTATCGGAAGAAGACCGGAAAGATGAACATAAAGTACAGCATTATGTCTTAGGACATTGTGAACAGATTATTGATACGGCAAAGACTTTGGAAAGTGAGAAGTCGGAGTATCGTATTGTGACTTCTTATTTAAAGGATATCCAGATTATTGAAGAACTGCCGGAAGATGAGGCAGCTGCTTTAAGAGATACTGCAAACAGTATTCTTACACTGGATCAGTCCCGTTCCGATTATCTGAAAGCAACCAAGAAGCTGACAGATACGCAGTATGCACAGATGGAACAGGAAGAGGAGACACTGACGGAATCCATCCGGACCCTGCAGGCAAATGAGATGTATCAGGCGGCAGTAAAGCGTGATATGAATTATCTGGAAGGGGAGAAGAATGAATGGACTTATTACCGGGAAGAGTTAATGGAAGAACAGAAGATTCTGCGGAAGGCATCCTATGTAGTATTTGGCATGGTGCTGGCATTTCTTGCAATCATATTAGTGCTTCATGTGGCATTGGAAATGGATGTACGGATTCTCTTTACGATTCTGATGGTAGCGGCGGCAGCCAGCGGATTCTTTATGCTGTTCCGGAACCAGAATAATACAAGAGAAATCAAGCGGGCAGAAGTGAATATGAATCATGCGATTACCCTTTTGAACCGCACAAAAATAAAATATGTTAATTCTACCAATGCGGTGGATTATGCCTGTGAGAAATACCATGTGCATAATTCTTATGAACTGACCTATCTCTGGGAGCAGTACTTAGAAGCCAAGCGGGAAAGAGAAAAATTTGAACGGAACAGTGACGATTTGGAATACTTTAATGGAAAGTTAGTCCGTATGCTTCAAAAATATGAACTTTATGATGCAAAGGTCTGGATCAGCCAGCCCAATGCGCTGGTAGATAAGCGTGAAATGGTGGAAATCAAGCATGAACTTTTAAGCCGGCGGCAGAAGATCCGGGCATCCATCGAATATAACATGGATGTGGTATTAGAACAGAAAGAAGAAATTGAAAAGCTCATGAAAGAGTATCATGAGGAAATCCCGGAAGTCCGTGAGATTATTAATTCCGTAGACCGGCTCTGTGGAACCGGAGAATAAAAATAGCGTATCATCGATAGAAAGTATCGGTGGTACGCTATTTTTTACTTTACAGGAAATTGCTTTCCTGTAAAGTAAAAAACGCTCCGCGAGGATGCGCACTGCGGCGTATAAGGTAGATGTCGCAAGCAACCGCCGCAGGCGCGAGAATGTGCCAAGGCACATTCTTTTCTATCACAGTTTTATTTGCAGCCGCAGTTCTTATCAAAAGCCGGGTTGCAGGCATAGAAGTTCTTAGAGTCAAGGTGCTCCTGAACCATCCGGAGTGCTTCGCCAAAACGCTGGAAGTGTACGACTTCTCTGGCACGCAGGAAACGGATCGGATCTACAACATCCGGATCTTTTACCACACGAAGAATGTTGTCGTAGGTGGTGCGGGCTTTCTGTTCTGCCGCCATATCTTCCATAAGATCGGTAATCGGATCACCCTTGGACTGGAATTCACAGGCATTCTGCTGAACACCACCGGCAGCCTGCGGCCATACGGCAAGGGTGTGGTCGATATAGTAAGGACCGAAGTTAGAGGCTTTGATTTCCTCGGGAGTCAGGTCTCTGGTAAGCTGGTGTACGATGGTTGCAATCATCTCAAAATGGGCAATTTCCTCTGTTGCGATATCCGTAAGCAGTCCGGCTACTTCCCGGTAAGGAATGGAATAGCGCTGGGAGAGATAACGTAAGGATGCGTTGATTTCTCCGTCAGGACCACCATACTGGCTTAAGATATACTGTGCGATTTTCGGGTCGGTCTGTTTGATATTGACCGGGTATTCCAGTCTTTTTTCATACTGCCACATTTAACAATTTCCCCCTTCCCATGGATTCTTCATGCTTCCCCAGCTCCAGTGTCCATCTGTGTCGGCACCGTCTAAAGTCAGGGGACCATATTTTTCTTCATACATTTTAACGGCTTTTAACCGCAGGGTGCGGTAATGGTTATAGAAGGAGAGTGCTTCTTCATCATAAGGATGAGTGTCGAGGTAAAGGGCAGTATCATAGGCTACAAAGCTGACCTGGTTAATCCAGTCTAAAAGCTGGGACTGGTTCATAGGCATATTGTTCATCAGAATCTGCCTCCTTTCATGGAACCGTAGAAAGGTTTATTTAAATCCTGAAAGACTGTGCCGTTGCGCAGAGCCTGATCCGGTTCGTACAGATTGCCAAACTGCTGCCATGGAACATAAGCCATGGCAAGCTCCTGATTGCAGGCAAACTGTTTCATATAAGGCGTTGGAACAGCCGGCCGGTTGTTTTGTGGCTGACAATTACAGTTGTTCATATGCTGACCTCAATAAAAATATTCATATTAATATATGTTGAAAGGAAAAAGAGTGTGAGATTATATATTGTGAAAAAAGGAATCCTGCGTTAAAATATCTAATTGAGAAAAAATATCAATAACGAGAGAAGAGGAAAATAGATGACACTGGATGAACTTGAAATTGGAAGAGAAGCGGTAATAACCAAAGTAGGGGGAGAAGGAGCACTGAGGTGCAGATTTTTAGATATGGGACTGATTCCAAAGACAAAGGTGCAGGTACGTAAAGTGGCACCTATGGGAGATCCGATTGAACTTCGTATCCGGGGATATGAACTGACTATACGAAAAGAAGATGCGGGAAAAATCGAAGTAGAACCGGAGGAGAACTAGAATGATATTTGCATTAGTAGGAAATCAGAACTGTGGTAAGACCACTTTATTTAATCAGCTCACCGGTTCCAACCAGCATGTGGGAAATTTCCCGGGAGTAACGGTTGACCAGAAGATGGGAGAAATCAGAGAGCATAAGGATGCGACGGTAGTTGACCTGCCGGGTATTTATTCCCTGCGCCCATATACCAGCGAGGAGATTGTAACAAGAGACTTTATTTTAAATGAAAAACCGGATGGAATTATCAATATCGTGGATGCAACAAATATTGAACGTAATCTCTATCTGACGCTGCAGTTATTGGAAATGCATATTCCGATGGTGCTGGCATTAAATATGATGGATGAGGTGCACAATAACGGCGGAAGCATTGATGTAAAGCAGATGTCTTTAGAGCTTGGAATTCCGGTTATCCCAATCAGTGCGGTAAAGGGAGAGGGCGTGGAAGATCTGGTACACAGTGCCAGAAAAGTGGCAGGACAGAAGATATATCCGAAAGTAATGGATTTCTGTGAAAAAGGTCCTGTGCACCGCTGTATTCATGCAGTATCCCATCAGGTAGAGGATCATGCACAGAATATCGGAATGTCACCACGTTTTGCAGCAACAAAGATTGTAGAGCAGGATACGGATATTATTGACAGACTGAAGCTGAGCCAGAATGAACTGGATATGATGGAACACAGTATTGAGGAAATGGAAACAGACCATCATATGGATAGAAATGCCGCTCTGGCAGATATGAGATATACCTTTATTGAAAAGGTGTGCAGTAAATCAGTAACAAAGTGCCATGAGAGCAAGGAACATATCCGCAGTGTGAAGATAGACAATGTATTAACCAATAAATATCTGGCTATTCCGCTGTTCCTATTGATTATGCTGCTGGTATTCTGGCTGACTTTCGGTGTGATAGGAGCATTTTTGAGTGATTATCTGGCTGTTTTTATTGCATATGTAACGAATCTTGCAGATAAAGGGCTGACTGCTTATGGAATTAACCCGGTGGTTCACAGCCTGATTATTGACGGTGTATTTGCGGGAGTAGGAAGTGTGTTAAGCTTCCTGCCGATTATTGTGGTCTTATTTTTCTTTTTGTCGATTCTGGAGGATTCCGGTTATATGGCAAGAGTTGCCTTCGTTATGGACAAGCTGCTGCGTAAAATAGGACTTTCCGGACGAAGCTTTGTTCCGATGCTGATTGGATTTGGCTGTACCGTTCCGGCAGTCATGTCAAGCAGAACCCTGGCATCTGAAAGAGACCGGAAGATGACCATTATGCTGACACCATTTATCAGCTGTTCGGCAAAAATACCGATTTATGCGGTATTTACAGCGGCATTTTTCAAGAAATATCAGGCATTTGTTATGATTGCACTTTATGTTGGCGGAATGGTAATGGGAATCTTAATCGCACTGTTATTCAAACATTCCGCATTCCGCGGAAAACCAATGCCTTTTGTTATGGAGCTTCCGAATTACCGGCTGCCATCCTTAAAGAGCGTAGTGCTTTTAATGTGGGATAAGGCAAAGGATTTCTTAGAGCGGGCATTTACCGTTATTTTCCTTGCAACGATTATTATCTGGTTCTTACAGTCCTTTGATACCAGGTTAAATGTAGTATCTGACAGTGCAGACAGCCTGCTGGCATTAATCGGCCGTGTGATTGCACCGGTTTTTGCTCCGCTGGGCTTTGGAGACTGGAGAGTATCCACTTCTTTGATTACCGGATTTACCGCCAAAGAAGCGGTAATCAGTACCATGAGTGTACTTCTTGGAACCAGTGTAACGGCTTTGGGCAACAGTCTCGGAACACTGTTTACACCGGTATCAGCAGTCAGTTTTCTGGTATTTACACTGCTTTATACACCATGTGTTGCTGCAATTGCGGCAATCAGACGGGAGATGGGTTCAAAGCTTCAGGCACTTGGCGTCGTGGTAATGCAGTGCGTGGTTGCATGGATTGCGGCATTTGTAGTCTTTCAGATGGGAAGTCTGATTTTTTAGGAGGCAGATAGTATGGGCGTTAATGATATTATTTTGCTATTACTGATTCTTTGCTGGTGCGCCTTTGCGGTATATGCTATGATGAAAAAGAAAAAAGAAGGAGGCTGCATTGGCTGCAGCGGATGTAGTGGAAGAGCAGATACGGACGCAGTCTGTAAGGAATGTTCCCAGAGGAAAAAGTTGTAAAAAGTATTTATTTTAGAACATAAGAGCAGGCTACTTGTATTATTGAAAGTGGTGTGCTAGATTATTGTTAGCATAGTGTTATATATTGATAATACTGTGCGTGGTTATGAACAATGATATAATACAATTTTTTCTAGGAGGAAACGATGAGAGGACTACGTACACCAGTATCAGATTTGAGAAAAAGCATTTTTACGGAGGTAGCAAAAATTGCTTATGAAGCAGACAGTGCAAACCTGAACGATGCCGTTGAGGCAGTTCCATATACAGTTTGCCCTGGAGATGTTCCTACATACCGTGAAAGTATCTATAGAGAACGTGCAATTGCAGCAGAAAGAGTAAGACTTGCTATGGGTATGTCTTTACGTCCACAGGATAAGCCGGTACATGTTACCAGCGGTCTTGAAGAGAGTAATGTGGCAGAGAAATATTATGAGCCACCTCTTATGCAGGTAATTCCATCTGCATGTAATCTGTGCGAAGAAAAGAAATTCGAAGTATCCAATATGTGCCAGGGCTGTATTGCCCATCCATGTATGGAGGTATGTCCAAAGGGAGCAATTTCCCAGGTAGATGGCAAATCCGTAATCGACCAGGAAAAATGTATCAAATGCGGAAGATGTAAAGCAGCCTGCCCATATGATGCAATTTCCAAGAAAGAAAGACCATGTTCCATGGCTTGTGGAATTGGCGCAATCGGAACAGATGAATACGGAAGAGCAAAGATTGATGCAGACAAATGTGTATCCTGTGGTCAGTGTATGGTAAGCTGTCCATTCGGAGCAATTGCAGATAAATCACAGATTTTCCAGTTAATTCGCTGTATGAAAGAGGGCGGAGAAGTTATTGCCGAAATCGCACCTGCATTTGTAGGTCAGTTCGGACCTGGAGCTACTCCAAAGCATGTTAAGGCAGCTTTATTAGAGCTTGGTTTCTCAGAAGTTGTTGAAGTTGCACTGGGAGCTGATATCGGTGCAGTAGCAGAAGCACATCACTATGCAAATCATGTTGCTACAGGTGAACTTCCATTCTTACTTACATCCTGCTGTCCAGCATGGTCCATGCTTGCTAAGACACAGTTCCCGGATTTGATCGAGAGTGTATCTTCCGAGCTTACACCTATGGTTGCTACAGCAAGAAGTATTAAGAAAGAGCATCCGGATGCAAAAGTAGTATTTATCGGACCGTGTGCTGCTAAGAAACTGGAAGCAAGCAGAAGAACTGTACGAAGCGATGTTGATTTTGTAATCACATTTGAAGAGTTAGACGCTATGTTTGCAGCAAAAGGAATTGATCCGAATCAGACAGAGGGCGAAAGCTCCATGCATGATGCAACTGCTGCAGGTCGTGGATATGCATGTGCCGGTGGTGTTGCAGATGCCATTGAAAAATGTGTACATGAATATTATCCGGATGTGGATGTTAAGATTGAACATGCAGAGGGTCTTTCTGAATGTAAGAAGATGCTGATGCTTGCCAAGGCTGGTAAGATGAATGGATATATGATTGAAGGAATGGGATGTCCTGGCGGATGTATCGCCGGAGCAGGAACAATCCTTCCGATTCCGAAAGCAAAACAGGAAATCGAGAAGATTAAGAAAGCTTCTACCAAGCAGCTTCCTCCAAAGGAATTACGAGAGATTGAATTAAATTAATAGTAAGAAAGCGGGTTAGTTAGAATGAGCAAGGTTAGAACCAGATTTGCACCAAGTCCTACAGGAAGAATGCATGTAGGAAATCTGCGTACAGCGCTTTATGCATATTTAATTGCAAAGCATGAGGGCGGAGATTTTATTTTAAGAATTGAAGATACAGACCAGGAACGTTATGTTGAGGGAGCGGTAGATATTATCTACCGTACCCTTGAGAAGACTGGATTGTTACATGATGAAGGTCCGGACAAGGATGGCGGTGTTGGCCCATATGTGCAGAGTGAACGTCAGGCACAGGGAATTTATCTGGAGTATGCGAAGAAACTCATTGAAAAAGGAGAAGCATACTATTGTTTCTGTGATAAGGAGCGTTTAGAGAGTCTGCGTCAGACTGTTGCAGGCAAAGAGATTATTGTATATGACAAACATTGTCTGCATTTAAGCAAGGAAGAAATCGAAGAGAAGCTTGCTGCAGGTGTTCCATACGTTATCCGTCAGAACAATCCTCAGACAGGAACAACAACCTTCCACGATGAAATCTATGGAGATATTACCGTTGATAATGCGGAGTTAGACGATATGATTCTGATTAAATCAGATGGATATCCGACTTATAACTTTGCCAACGTAGTAGATGACCATTTAATGGGAATTACACATGTAGTAAGAGGAAATGAATATCTTTCTTCTTCTCCGAAGTATAACCGTCTGTATGAAGCTTTTGGCTGGGATGTGCCGGTGTATGTACACTGTCCGTTAATCACCAACGAAGAACATCAGAAGTTAAGTAAACGTTGTGGACATTCTTCCTACGAAGATTTGATTGAACAGGGATTTTTAACAGAAGCAGTTGTAAACTTTGTGGCATTACTGGGATGGAGTCCGGCAGATAACCGTGAAATCTTTTCCTTGGAAGAGCTGGTAAAAGCTTTTGATTATCATCATATGAGCAAATCACCGGCAGTATTCGACTATACAAAGCTGAAATGGATGAATGGCGAATATATCAAAGCAATGGATTTTGATTCCTACTTTGAGATGGCAGAGCCATATATCCGTAAAGTGATTACCAAGGATTATGATATCCGTAAGATTGCAGAAATGGTGAAGACCAGAATTGAAATCTTCCCGGATATTGAGAATCTGATTGACTTCTTTGAGGAGCTTCCGGAGTATGATACAGCAATGTATACCCATAAGAAGATGAAAACCACAGAAGAAAGCTCTCTGGAAGTTTTGACAGAGATTCTTCCGGTATTAGAGGCTCAGCAGGATTACAGTAATGATGCACTGTATCAGACACTTTGTGATTTTGTGGCAGAGAAGGGCTGTAAGAACGGTTATGTATTATGGCCGGTTCGTACAGCAGTTTCCGGTAAACAGATGACACCGGCAGGTGCAACTGAGATTATGGAGATTATCGGTAAGGAAGAGTCCTTAAAGCGTATCCGTACCGGAATTGCACTTCTTACAAAAGCACTTGAGAAATAAAAGTTACGAGGCATTTCATGCAATTTAATGAAGCACAACAGGAAGCTGTTGATTTTTATCAGGGTCCCTGCCTTACACTGGCGGGGCCCGGTTCAGGCAAAACTGCCGTAATTACCCATCGAACGAAGAATTTAATAGAAAAATATGGGGTGTCACCATCAGAGATTCTGGTGGTGACATTTACAAAAGCAGCCGCTATGGAGATGAAGGAGCGTTTTCTTTCGCTGACGAATCAGACATCCACAACGGCTACTTTTGGTACCTTTCATGCAGTATTTTTTACGGTATTAAAGTATGCTTACCATTATCGGGCAGAAAATATCATAAGAGATGAGCAGAAGGTGGTATTTATCCGGAATCTTTTACGTCATTTTCCAATTGATTATGAAGATGAAAATGAATGCATCCAGAATCTTTTATCGGAAATCAGTGGTGTAAAGAATTCGAATATTCCCATTGAACATTATTATTCTTCGAATTTTCCGGAGCATACATTCCGGGATGTATTTATGAATTATCAGAAGATGCTGCAGAAGAACCGGCTGATTGATTTTGATGATATGTTGGTTTATACCTATGAACTTTTCAGCCAGCGGAAGGATATCTTGGCATTATGGCAGAAGAAGTTCCGGTATATTCTTATCGATGAATTTCAGGATATCAATGGATTACAATATGAGATTATAAGGATGCTTGCAGCACCGGAAAATAATCTCTTTGTAGTAGGGGATGATGACCAGTCTATTTACCGGTTCCGCCAGGCAAGACCGGAGATTATGCTGAACTTTGAGAAGGATTATGCCAATGCAAAGCGGATTATATTAAATTATAATTATCGTTCCGATGGAAATATCGTGGCAGCGGCAGGCCGGCTGATTGCCCACAACACAGGCAGGTTTGCTAAGGATATTAAGGCATTTCACCCGGCAAAGGAAGCGGTGGTATGCAAGACATACCGGACACAGCGGGAAGAAAATTTAGGACTGATTCATGCACTTAAGGAATATACAAAAGCCGGTGGAGACTGGTCGGATGCAGCGGTGCTGTTTCGCACCAATACACAGCCAAGACTATTGATGCAGCAGTTAATGGAATATAATATTCCTTTCCGGACAAGAGATAATATTCCAAATATCTATGAGCATTGGATTGCAAAAGATATGGAAAGTTATCTTCGGATTGCCCATGGAAGCAGAAGAAGGGCAGACTTCTTACAGATTATGAACCGGCCGAACCGTTATATCGGACGGGACAGCCTGGAAGAGGATACCGTAGCATTTGATGTCTGGGCAGACTATTATGATAAAATGGAGCAGTCCTGGATTGCACGAAGAATCGACCGGCTTTACCATGATTGCAAAATGTTAGCCGGAATGAAGCCTTTTGCGGCGGTGAATTATATCCGGAAAGGAATCGGCTACGATGACTATATCAAAGAATATGCGGATCAGAGAGGCATAAATGAGGAAGAGCTTTTTGATATTTTAGAACAGCTTACGGATATGACCAAAGAGTTTGACAGCTTTGATGACTGGCAGGAGCAGAAAGAGAAATATTTAAAAGAATTGCAGCATGCCATGGAGAAGCAGCGGACAAAAGGAGAGGGCGTTGTCTTATCTACCTTACATAGCGCTAAGGGTTTGGAATATGATGTGGTATTCTTAATTGATGTAAATGAGAAAATCATGCCCTATAAGAAAGCCGTTTTAGATGCAGATCTGGAAGAGGAGCGCAGAATGTTCTATGTGGGAATGACCAGAGCAAAAAAACAGCTCTACCTTTTCTCAGTAGAGCTGTTGAATAATCATAGTGCAGAACCATCCCGGTTCTTAAAAGAATTGCAGGAAACGTAATGGATGATTAGTCGTCCATTGCGTCAAATTCTGCTTCGTCTAATAATTCATCAAAACGGTCGGAGACAATTTCATATTCTTCGTCACTGTCAATATTATCTAAAGAAGGATTTCCTTCCTCATCCTCTGAATAACGATAGATATATACTTCGCCATCTGCATTTTCATTTCCTTTTTCATCTAAAGGCATCAGTGCAATATAATCCTGTTCGCCTGCTTCGAAGATGGTGAGAATTTTGCATTCCACATCCTGACCATTGTCTAAATTCAATGTTACCATGATATCATCTTCACCTTTTAACTGTTTGTTTTCCATAGAATACCTCTTTCTTTATATAATTGCCTGAACGTAGAGTTCCGGGCGATTTTCCAAATTGACAAATTTTCCACCTTCTAACTGAACTACCGGACGGGTCAGCCGCTGCTTGTTAATCAGCACGATTTTACCGGTCATTCCGTTGCTTAAGAGCACATCATTGTTAATATAGGTGTTGGCAATATGCTCTAAGAAACTGGTGATAAACTGTGGTTTGTATTTACCTAAACCTTCCCGTTCAAAGGTTGCAATGACTTCGAATGGACAGATGCCGCGTCGGTAGCAGCGGTCAGCAGTCATGGCATCGTAGACATCTGCAATGGCAACGATATTAGCAAAATCATCAATATCATCTCCGATAAGTCCGATTGGATAGCCGCTTCCATCACAACGTTCGTGGTGGGTGAGGGCAATTTTTTTGATGCGGACAGATACATTCTGATTTTTCAGCAGTTCATAACCGTATTCGGAATGTTTTTTCACCAGTTCATATTCTTCCGGGGTCAGACGCCCTGGTTTGTTAATGATTTCCGGTGGAATTTTACTTTTTCCTATATCGTGTAAGAGACCACCCAGAGTCAGAGTTTCCAAATCATCCACATTATAATCCTGCCACATACCAATCATCCGGCTGATTAAAGAAACATTCAGACTGTGGGCATAAGTGGAATCGGTAATCTTACGCGTATTGTGCAGCATATCAAACATGGAAATCGTAGTGGAATGTCTGGCAAAAAGATCCAAAGCACAGGATAAAAGCTCGTCTTTATTAAAAGGAATATTTTTTGTAACAAAATCATTGATGGATTTCTCTAAAAAAGGTACCTTTTTTTCGTAATTTGCTTTGAAAATTTTGAATTCTCTGCTGTTTCTTACCCGTTCAGAATACCGGTCAACCGCTTCCTTTTCTTCAGCCATTGACTGAATGGCATCAACAGGCAGAGCACCATCTATTATTTTGGCACTCTCAATTCCATAAAACTCCAGATGCGCAATCATCTGAGTTGTCAGCATTTTGTGTTCTTCAACAATAATCTGCCCATGCCTGCTCATGACAGGAGCGGCAGTTACCATACCTGGTTCTAAGTCCTTTGTCGCAACTGTATGCATGAATATACCTCGTAAATTACTATTTTTACAATACACTACACTATAATTATAAAAATTTACATATCAATTGTCAATGAATCGTGTTATAATCGTTTCAAGAGACTTGAATATAGGAAAGTGCAGGATGATGAAATGAAATATAATGTTCGGGAAGGCGATTACAGAACCATGGGAGCCGTTGTGCTTGGTGATGGGATTGTATTTACCTTTGAGGGGAGAAAAGAGCAGAAGTGCAGTATTGTACTGTATGAAAAGAAAACAGGAATAACAGAGAAAATACCGGTTCCGGATACTTACTATGTGGGTGCACTGCGCTCAATTATGGTAATGGGCATTGAACCGGCTTCTTTTGATTATAATTTTGAAATAGATGGTAAGATTATGACAGACCCATATGCCAGACGAATCGTAGGCAGAGAAAAGTGGGGAGAAAAAGAACGCTTTGGCATGGATTATCAGGTGAAAAGCGGATTTTCCACGGATACATTTGACTGGGAAGAGGATGTGGCACCGGAAATTGCCAAAAAGGATATGGTCATGTACAAGCTTCATGTGAGAAATTTTACCATGGAGGGAAGTAATGGCGGAGCCAGAAAAGGTACCTTTGAAGCGGTGGAGAGCAGAATCGGATATCTTCGTGATATGGGGGTTACAACCGTTGAATTTATGCCTTTTTATGAATTTGAAGAGCTGATGATACCGGCAACCTGTGAACTGCCGGATTATGTGACCTGGAAGGAAGAACAGAAGACGGAAACAAAGAAGCTGCCGGAAGTCGAGAAGATAAATTGCTGGGGCTATACCGAGGGCAATTATTTTGCACCGAAGGCTGCATTTACCAAAAGCAGACAGCCGGAGCATGCCTTGAAATCAATGATTAAGGCATTGCATAAGAATGACATGGAATGTATTATGGAGATTTATTTTCCGAATACCATCAATCAGAACCTGATGTTGGAAGCATTACGTTTCTGGGTAATGGAATATCATGTGGATGGATTCCGCCTGATGGGAGCAAACCTTCCAATCCGTGCCATGGCGCAGGATTTGATTTTGTGCCGTAGCAAGCTGTTTGCTGATACGATTCCGGAAGATTTGCTGGAACAGGACTATGCATATCCGCATTTGTTTGTTTACCGGGATGAATTCTATTATCCGCTGCGGAAAATGTTAAATCATAAGGAAATCTGTCTTACGGATTTTGTAAACCAGATGCGTAAGCAGAAAAAATATGCCGGATTTGTGAATTATGCGGCATCCAATGATGGCTTTACGCTGGCAGATGTATTTATGTACAGTGAGAAGCATAATGAGGCAAATGGAGAAAATAATGCCGATGGAAATGACTGGAATTACAGTGACAACTATGGCATTGAGGGACCAACCCGTAAAAAGTATGTAGAAAGCCTGCGGCAAAAGCAGCTTAGAAATGCAATTACGGCAGTATTTTTGGCTCAGGGCATTCCGATGCTTTCTGCCGGTGATGAGATTGGCAATTCCCAGAAGGGAAATAATAATGCATATTGCCAGGATAATGCGGTTGGCTGGATAAACTGGAAGAATGAGAAGAAATATGCATTGCTGCAGCAGTTTGTAAAGGAAATGATAGCTTTTCGTAAGGCACATCCGATTCTTCGGATGGAAGAGCCGATGCGGATGAATGATTATAAGGGACTGGGCTATCCGGATCTTTCTTTCCACTGCGATAGTGCATGGACCGTGGGCTTTGGTCCAAACCGCCAGTCTGTGGGAATGCTTTACTGCGGACCATATGCAGACAGTGAAGAAATGATTTATGTGGCATATAATTTTCATACCGGAAAGCAGTTCCTGGCACTTCCGAAATTGCCAAAAAATAAAAAATGGTATAAAGTAATGGATACAGGAAATGAAAAGGGATTCCTGGAGAAAGAAATGAAAATGGATGCAGCGCAGGTTGAGATTGCGGGAATGTCCATTCAGATATTAATAGGGAAATAAAGTAAGATGAAAGCATGGAAACATTTTTGCACAATTAATCATCACAAGATGTTAGTAATGAAAGGCTGTTTTAAGGTAGGGCTTTATCGTCAGGGGTTATTACATGATATGTCGAAATATTCACCTACGGAATTTCTTGTAGGCTGTAAATATTTTCAGGGAAATATGAGTCCGAACAATGCCGAGCGGGAGGATAAAGGCTATTCTGCAGCGTGGCTGCATCATAAGGGCAGAAACAAGCATCATATGGAATACTGGATTGATTACGGACCGGAGAAATGTGCCGGAATCACCGGAATGAAGATGCCGACAAAATATGTGGTTGAGATGTTTATTGACCGGGTGGCGGCAAGTAAGAATTACCAGAAAGAAAAATATACCAACGACAGTCCACTGGCTTATTATGAACATGGAAAGCAGTATCATATTATTCATGAGGAATCCAAAGAACTATTAGAGCGTCTTCTTCATATGTTGGCAGAACGCGGCGAAGAAGAGACTTATGCATATATTCGATATGAAGTATTGAAAAATAAAAGAAAGAAGGATAAATAAATGTTAGACGGAAAGAAGATTTTATATAGTGGAATGCAGGCAACAGGAACCCTTACCCTTGGAAATTATTTGGGAGCATTGAAAAACTGGGTAAATCTTACAGATGAATACGAATGTATCTATGGTGTTATGGATTTACATTCCCTCACCTTAAGACAGGTACCGGCAGAGTTCCGTAAAAATGCCCGTTCTCTTTATGCATTATATGTAGCTGCTGGCTTAGACCCGGAGAAGAATTGTATTTATTATCAGTCCCATGTATCCGGACATGCTGAATTAAGCTGGATATTAGGCTGCTTTACCTATATGGGAGAGTTAAACCGTATGACACAGTTTAAGGACAAGGCTGCAAAGCATGCAGATAATATCAATGCAGGTCTTTATACTTATCCGGTATTAATGGCAGCAGACATTTTACTGTATCAGGCAGATGTGGTTCCGGTTGGTGTAGACCAGAAACAGCATCTTGAGATTACCAGAGACATTGCACAGCGTTTCAATGCTATTTACGGAGATGTTTTTACAATTCCGGAAGCATATATCGGAAAAGCAGGAGCAAAGATTATGAGCCTGCAGGAGCCGGAGAAGAAGATGTCAAAATCCGATGAGAATCCGAATGCAACCATTTGTCTTTTAGATGATAAAGATACCGTTATCCGCAAATTCAAACGTGCAGTAACCGACTCCGGCAGTGAGATTGTATATCGTGAAGATAAGCCGGGTATCAGCAACCTGATTGATATTTACAGCTGCGTGACCGGAAAGACAAGAGATGAAATCGAAAAAGAATTTGATGGCAAGGGCTATGGTGACTTTAAACTGGCAGTAGGAGAAGCAGTTGCTGCAGAGTTAGAGCCATTACAGAAGCGTTATCAGGAACTGATGGCAGACAAGACTTATCTTGACAGCATGATTAAGATGAATGATGAAAAAGCAGCTTATTATTCCAATAAGACCTTACGCAAGGTACAGAAGAAAGTAGGACTTACAGAAAGAATCCGCTAATTTGAAAATATATTATTCAGATTTTTAACATGAAATTCAGGGAACAGCATTTGCATATCGCCAGGAAGTGGAGCAGTAAAGCAGAGCTGTTCCTTTGTGATTGGATGCTCAAATTCTAACTGGCAGGCATGAAGTGCCTGCCTTTTTATCAGGGAAAAATCCGGATTATAAAGGAAATCTCCGATTAAAGGATAGCCAAGGTAACTCATATGGACACGAATCTGGTGTGTTCTTCCAGTATCAAGACGTAAAGCAATAAGGGAGAGAGCATTTCCAGACAGCATTTCTTTCGTAGCCAGTCTGCGATAGTGGGTGCAGGCATATTCGCCATGTTCAAAATCTACCTGACGCTCTAATACAGAGCCTTCTTTTCTTCCGATTGGTGCAGTGATGGTACCGGATTCCGGGGTAATGCCACGGACGATAGCAAGGTAGGTGCGGTGGATTTTCCGTTCATTCATCTGTCTGCCTAGGATTCCGCCACTGAGGCTGTGTTTTGCAAGGACTGTGATACCGGTGGTATCCTTATCCAGCCGGTTGATGCAGCGGAAAGGACCGGCTTCCTTTTTGCTGCCCAGATAATAAAAGACAGCATTGGCGAGGGTGTGTTCGTAATGTGTCATGGAAGGGTGGACAGGCATATGTGCCGGTTTATTAATCACGAGAATATCTTTATCTTCATAGAGGATGGAAAGGGGGATGTTTTCCGGTGCAGGATAGGTTTCCGGCATGGATTCTTCTAAAATAATTTTTAATTTATCGGAAGCTTTCAGCCGGTCGCTGCTGTGTCCTGCTTCTCCGTTTCGGAAAAGAACACCCTCGGTGCGGAAAAGATGTGCCCGGAGACCCTTCGGATATCCTTTTTCTGTGAGAAATTCTCTTATGGTAAAGTTTTCATATTCATTTGTTATGGTATAGTCTAATATTCGTTTCATAAGGATGATTATAAAGGAAAAGGGGACAGAAGAAAAGAAGAGAAATAAAGATTCAGAAAAGAGGAAAGGCACGAAGAACCTGACCGGGGCATAGAATATAATAAATCGCTTTTTAAGGGTGCTGTATTGAAAACATTTTTATCTCCGTTGACCATACAGGAAGAGAAGCAATATTTAAAACAGCTTGGGGAAGGCAGCCTTGAAGCAAAACATATTCTGATAGAACACAATATGCGCCTGGTGGCACATGTAGTAAAGAAATATCAGAATGTGGAAGAGGATATGGAAGATTTAATATCGATTGGAACCATTGGACTGATTAAAGCAATCGATACCTTCCGGGTAGAAAAAGGAAATAAGCTTGCAACTTATGCGGCAAGATGCATTGAAAATGAACTTCTGATGTATTTGCGCAGCAAGCGTAAAATTGCCAGGGAAGTGTCTCTTTATGAGCCAATCGGAACGGATAAAGAGGGGAATCAGATTCATTTACTGGATATTGTGGAGCATAACGAGCCGGATGTGGTAGAGCAGATGGAGTATGATAAAAATGTGAAGACCTTATATGAAATACTGCCCCGGGTACTAAACAGGCGGGAACAGATTATTATCAGTCTGCGCTATGGCTTAAAAACGGACTGTCCGGTAACGCAGAAGGAGATTGCAAAGAACTTAAATATCTCAAGGTCTTATGTTTCAAGGATTGAAAAAAAGGCATTGGAGAAGCTGAAAGTTTATTTTGAAAAAGATTATAATTATTAAATTTTTATAATGTGTTAAATTAGTATTTGAAAAGGATGGATTTCATGATATGATGAGTCCATCTTTTTTATCGAAATAATAATGAATAACCCGTCTTTTGGGTAATTCATGTACCTGCAGAGTTCTTCTGCACAAATTTCCCAGACAAACAGAAATTTACAAAAAGAAAGGTGAAATTTAATGTACAGTATTGTATCAACGGCAATTGTGCGTGGCATTGAGAGCATTCCTATCCGCGTGGAAGCAGATGTGACGGATGGTATGCCGATGTTTGAAATGGTAGGATTTTTATCGGCAGAAGTGCGGGAGGCAAGAGAGCGGGTGCGGACAGCTCTTAAAAATTGCGGCTACCGACTGCCGCCAAAACGGATTACGATTAATCTCTCGCCGGCATATGTAAGAAAATCCGGTTCCTCCTTTGATTTGCCGGTAGCAGTGGCGGTGCTTGCAGCAATGGGGATAATTCCAAAGGACAGGCTGGAGCGTCTTCTGATTGTAGGAGAAGTCGGACTGGATGGAAGAATAAAACCCATTCATGGCGTATTGCCCATCGTGACAAAGGCAGCGCAGGAACGGATGGATGCCTGTATGGTGCCGCTGGAAAATGCAAAGGAAGCAGCATTGGTAAAAGGTATCCGGCTGTTTGGCGTAAGTACTTTGGAGGAAGTAATAAAGGGCTTTAATGGGGAGCTGGATTTCTGGGAGCCGGAAAAAGAAGAAATTGAATATGGAAGAGCTGCTAAGAGAAAAGAAGAACCGGATTTTTCGGAAATTAACGGACAACAGTTTGTGAAAAGAGCCTGTGAGATTGCAGTAAGCGGCAGGCATAATCTTCTGATGATTGGACCTCCGGGGGCAGGGAAAACCATGATTGCAAGGAGAATTCCGGGCATTTTGCCGGATATGACAGAAGAAGAGGCACTGGAGGTGACGAAAATTTACAGTGTAAGGGGACTTCTGACGGAAAATGAGGCATGGATGGCAGAACGTCCTTTTCGTAATCCACATCATACCATAACACCGCAGGGACTGGCAGGTGGTGGAATAGTTCCGGGACCGGGAGAAATCAGCCTTGCCCACCACGGTGTGCTCTTCTTAGATGAGCTTGCGGAGTTCCGGCGGGAAACCTTGGAGATTTTAAGACAGCCTATGGAAGAACATTGTGTGAAGCTGGCAAGGCTTGCAGGAAATTATGAATTTCCGGCAGATTTTATGCTGGTGGCGGCTATGAATCCCTGCCGGTGCGGCTATTATCCGGATTTGAACCGCTGTCATTGTACAAAAGGAATGGTGGAGCAGTATTTAAAGAAAATCAGCCAGCCTCTGTTAGACAGAATCGACATCTGTGTAGAGACGAAGCGTGTGGAATATCAGGATTTAATCAAAGAAAATCCAAATCAGGAGACTTCGGCAGAAATCCGGAAACGGGTGGTCACAACTTTGAAGCGGCAGCAGCAACGGTTCGCTGGAACTAACATCCGTTATAACAGCAGGATTCCGGCGGCACTGCTGACAAAATATTGCAGGTTATCGACAAAACAGAAGCAGTATATGGAAAACATTTATCAGAAGCTGGAATTGACTGCCCGGTCTTATCATAGGATATTGCGGGTGGCAAGAACCATTGCAGATATGGACGGCTCGGAAGAAATCTTAACCAGACATTTAAGCGAGGCAGTCTGTTACCGGAATGTAGATAAGAAATTCTGGGAGGGGTAAGTGGCATGAAATATAAATACTGGCTGGCATGCATGGCTCAGATGGCAGAAAATATTGGAACCGGAAAAGTGGAAAAGATGTTTACTTTTGCCGGAAGTGCAAAGGCTTTATATGATATGCCGGAAAAAGAATTATTGCAGATTCCGGGACTCATAGAATCGGATGTGAAGTCTGTTCTTACCTATAAAAAAGTATGGGATTTAGAAGAGGCGTGGGAGAAGTTAAAAAGAAGCGGACTTCATCTGGTAACAAGAGAGGATGAAAAATATCCGAAACGGCTTTTATATATCAGTAAACCACCCTATGGAATCTTTTATAAGGGCAGCCTTCCGCCGGAAGGAAAGAAGAGCATTGCCATTGTGGGAGCAAGAAGATGCAGTGAATACGGACGATATTATGCAAAGCATCTGGCAGAACAGGCAGCAAAAGCAGACTGTGTTATAATCAGCGGGCTGGCGGCAGGAATTGACGGTGCAGCCCACAGTGGTGCCCTGGCAGCAGCGGGAGAAACGTATGCTGTTATGGGATGCGGGGCAGATTATTGTTATCCCAGACAGAATCAGAGCCTCTATCAGGCCATGACACAAAAAGGCGGAATTCTATCTGAATATATGCCGGAAACAAAGCCGCTGGGAAAACTGTTTCCACAACGGAACCGGTTAATCAGCGGACTTTCTGATGTGGTAGTTGTAATAGAAGCAAAGGAGCGGAGCGGTTCTCTGATTACGGCAGATTTTGCCCTGGAGCAGGGAAAAGATATTTATGCGCTTCCGGGACGCGTTGGAGATGTATTGAGCGGAGGCTGTAACCGGCTGATACGGCAGGGCGCAGGCATCATTGTATCTTCGGAGGAATGGCTTAAGGATATGGAAATTGACCTTGCCAATATAGTGGTTCCAAATGCTTTTTCAAAAAAGGTACTTGAAAAAGATGAGGGGGTGGTGTATAGTGTTCTCGATTTGCAACCGAAAAGTGCCCAGCAGATATTGGAAGAAACAAAGCTTCCAGTAGACCGGATGTGTGAAGTGCTGCTGACACTGGAAAATGCAGGTTTTATCAAAGAAGTATATAAGAATTATTATATAAAAATGCATGAATAACCGCATAAAGAGAACAAAATGAAGGAGCAGGGTTATGGCTAAATATCTTGTTATTGTTGAGTCACCGGCAAAAGTTAAAACAATTAAAAAATTTCTGGGGAAGAATTATGAAGTGGATGCATCCAATGGACATGTGCGCGATTTACCGAAGAGTACATTAGGTTTTGATGCAGAACACGGATTTGAACCAAAGTATATTACCATTCGGGGAAAAGGTGATGTGCTTGCAAAATTAAGAAAAGAAGTAAAAAAAGCAGATGTCATTTATCTCGCGACTGACCCGGACCGTGAGGGAGAAGCAATTTCCTGGCATTTATACCAGGCACTGAATCTGGCAAATACCGATAAAAAGGTCTACCGGATCAGTTTCAATGAGATTACCAAGAATGCAGTAAAGACCTCTTTGAAAAATCCAAGGGACATCGATATGGATTTGGTGAATGCCCAGCAGGCACGCCGTATGTTAGACCGTATGGTGGGTTACCGGATCAGCCCGTTATTGTGGGCAAAGGTAAAAAGAGGCTTAAGTGCAGGCCGTGTACAGTCTGTAGCATTGCGTTTGATCTGTGACCGGGAAAGCGAAATCAACGCATTTATACCGGAAGAGTACTGGACCTTAGATGCCAGTCTGAAAGTAAAAGGTGAGAAGAAACCGTTGACTGCAAAGTTTTACGGAACAGCAAAAGAAAAAATGAATATCACCTCAAGAGAACAGGCAGATGCTATTATGGCAGAGCTTGAAAAAGAAAAATTTGCCGTAACAGATGTGAAAAAAGGTGAACGTAATAAAAAGGCTCCACAGCCGTTTATCACCAGTACCTTACAGCAGGAAGCATCCAAGGTATTGAATTTTTCCACACAGAAAACCATGCGTTTAGCACAGCAGTTATACGAAGGTGTGGATGTAAAGGGAATCGGAACTGTCGGTCTGATTACTTACTTAAGAACAGATTCTGTCCGTATTTCAGAAGAAGCAGATGCTATGGCACGCAGCTTTATTGCAGAGCAGTATGGTGAAAATTATGTTTCTTCCCATGTACAGGAAAAGAAGAGCAGTAACAAGATTCAGGATGCCCATGAAGCAATCCGTCCGTCTGATATTACAAGAACACCGGTAATGGTAAAGGAATCTTTATCCAGAGACCAGTTCCGTCTGTACCAGTTAATCTGGAACCGTTTTACCGCAAGCCGTATGAGTGATGCAAAATATGAGACTACATCCGTAAAAATCGGTGCAGGAAAATACTGCTTTACCGTAGCAGCATCCAAGCTTGTGTTTGAAGGCTTTATGTCAGTATATACCAATGAGGATGAAGAAAAGGGTACACAGAATGTGATGCTTAAGTCTATTGATAAGGATACGGAATTAAGCTTTGATGCCTGGGATGAAAAGCAGCATTTCACACAGCCACCGGCACATTATACAGAGGCTTCTCTTGTAAAGGCGTTGGAAGAGCGCGGAATTGGAAGACCAAGTACCTATTCTCCGACTATTACCACAATTCTTGCAAGAAGATATGTGATTAAGGAAAATAAGAACCTTTATGTGACTGAGCTTGGTGAGGCGGTAAATTCCATTATGACAGAAGCTTTCTCCAGTATTGTAGATGAGCATTTTACCGCAAATATGGAATCACTGCTGGACAGTGTGGAAGAGGGAACCGTAAACTGGAAGACTGTAGTAAGCAATTTCTATCCGGATTTGGACGAAGCAGTAAAACAGGCTGAAAAAGATCTGGAAAAAGTACAGATTGCAGATGAAGTAACCGATGTAATCTGCGAAGAATGCGGCAGAAATATGGTAATCAAATATGGTCCGCATGGTAAATTCTTAGCCTGCCCTGGATTCCCGGAGTGCCGCAATACCAAACCGTATTTTGAGAAGATTGGTGTTGCCTGCCCGAAATGTGGCAAAGATATTGTGCTGCGGAAAACGAAGAAAGGCAGAAGATATTACGGCTGTGAAAACAATCCGGAATGTGATTTTATGTCATGGGCAAAGCCTTCATCCGAGAAATGTCCGAAGTGCGGAGGCTACATGGTGGAAAAGGGCAATAAGCTTGCCTGTGCCAACGAACAGTGTGGTTTTTCAGAGGAAAAACCAAAAAAAGATGAAAAGAATTAAAAATACGATTCAAATCCTTGAATTATCAGAATAAACATGATAAACTGTTAAGCAGTCTAGTTATTCTGAATATAACGTGGGAGGATAAATTTATGAGCGTTCAGCTATTGGATAAAACAAGAAAGATAAATAAGCTTTTGCACAATAATAATTCGTCAAAGGTTGTATTCAATGATATCTGTGAGGTCTTGACAGAAATATTGGATTCGAATATCCTTGTTATCAGTAAAAAGGGAAAGGTACTCGGAAGCAGCCAGTGCCGCGGAACAGATGAGATTCATGAACTGATTGTGGATGAAGTAGGCGGATTTATTGATTCTATGCTGAATGAAAGATTACTTGGAATTCTTTCGACAAAAGAAAATGTCAACCTTGAAACATTAGGTTTTGAATCAGACATTAAGAAATATTCCGCAATCATTACACCGATTGATATTGCCGGTGAGCGGTTGGGAACACTGTTTGTATACCGCTATGATAACCAGTATGACATTGACGATATCATTCTCAGTGAGTACGGAACAACAGTTGTGGGACTGGAAATGATGCGTTCCGTCAATGAAGAAAATGCAGAAGAGACCAGAAAAGTACAGATTGTACGTTCTGCAATCAGCACACTTTCTTTTTCAGAGTTAGAAGCAATCACTCATATTTTTGATGAGTTAAACGGAACAGAGGGCATCCTCGTAGCCAGCAAGATTGCAGACCGTGTGGGAATTACCCGTTCGGTTATTGTAAATGCATTGCGTAAGTTCGAAAGTGCAGGAGTCATCGAGTCACGTTCTTCCGGAATGAAGGGAACCTACATTAAGGTTGTAAATGATGTGGTATTTGATGAGCTTGCCAAGATTCGTAAGGCAGATTAACCACAGAAATAAAACAAACAGAATATAAAGAAGAGCACATGGATGGTGCGTCGGATAAAGGGATTTATAGTAGAGAAAAGCTGTAAATCCCTTTTATATTGTGTAGCCAATTGGAAAAAAACACAATATAATGTAAAAATAACAAAAAAATACTTGTGTTTTCGACAGGATTATTTATAATAAAATATGATGCGATAACAATATGGGTAACTATGGAGGTGCAGTATGATAAGTTCAAATGCGTTTGACTATATGAATGTATTGAATAAAGCCGCAAGTGCGAGCTGGGAAAGAGAACAGTTAATATCAAATAATATTGCAAATGCTGACACACCTGGATATAAACGCCGGGATTTGGATTTCGAAAGTATATTGGAATCCGAACTGGGCAAAAGCAAATATGTTTCACTGGATGATAAGGTGGCAAATCTTCACATGGATCATCTGAATGCGAAGACATATATCGACAATGCTTCTTATTCTTACCGCCTGGATGGTAACAATGTGGATCCGGAGCAGGAGAACGTAGAGCTTGCCTCAGAGACAATCCGTTATCTGGGATTGACTAACAGTATCAGTCAGGAAATTTCACGGTATAAGACCGTTATTAAATAAGATTGAGTGGGAGGAATAAAGAATGGCATTATTTCAGTCGTTTGATATCAGTGCGTCCGGTATGACGGCGCAGCGTTTTCGTATGGATACCATTTCCGAGAACGTGGCAAATGTAAATACAACCAGTACAGAGAATGGAACGCCTTATCGTAGAAAAATCGTTACTTTTTCAGAAAAGGGTGTTACTCCGTTCAGTAAGGTGCTTTCGAATTCCAGAGAGGGTTATGTGGGAAATGGTGTAAAGGTTTCTTCCGTAACAGAAGATTATTCTACTGATTTTACCATGGAATATGACCCGTCAAATCCGGATGCGGATGCAAATGGTTATGTATCATATCCAAATGTGAATATTGTAACAGAAATGACGAACCTCATCGATGCCAGCAGGGCGTATGAGGCGAATGCAACTGCGTTTGATGCCAGCAAGCAGATTGCGCAGGCAGGATTACAGATTGGTAAATCATAAAGGATATTTGGAAAGGTGAGATAAACGATGAATGTTAATGTATTAACAGGAGTTTCTTCAGATATTTTTAATACACAGAGTACATCTGCAGCAAAGCAGTCAAACAGTGCGGAAAGCTTTGATAATATTCTTGCAGCAGCAATGAACATGGTGAAGGAAACAAATAATTATCAGAGCAGTGCAGAGGAAGAAGAGATTAAGTTTGCATTGGGAGAATCAACCAATACCCATGAGCTGCTTGTGGCACAGGAAAAGGCAAACATTGCATTATCCTATACCGTTGCGGTAAGAGATAAAGTAATGGATGCTTATAAAGAGATTATGAATATGCAGATTTAGTATAGGTAGGATGAGTAGATTATGCCAGACAGATTGAAAGCAATATTAGAAAAAATAAAAGAGTGGTGGCTGAAGTTTACAACAAAGCAGAAGACACTTCTTATCAGTATTACGGCTGTAGTAATTCTTGCGTTGGTGATACTGGCTGTCGTGATGACGAAACCTACGATGGTTCAGCTGATAACCTGTGAGGATGCAACACAGGCTTCGTCTGTAAAAGACCTTTTGGATGGAAACAGCATAGATTATGATGTTTCTGCTGATGGAATGACTTTTTCCGTAAATGCAAAGAATCAGGCAGATGCGAATATTTTACTTGGTTCAAACAATATTCCAACCAATGGATTTACCATTGATGATGCATTAAGCGGTGGAATCAGTACGACGGAAGCAGATAAAAGTAAACGTTATCAGGTTTTCTTAGAAGATAAATTTTCAAAAGAACTTGAGAGCATGGATCTGATTAAGTCGGCAGATGTCAACCTGAATATTCCGGAAGATGATGGAACCCTGATCAGCAGAAACCAGGAAACCTATGCCAGTGTCAAATTGGATCTCAATGGAGAAATGTCAGAGGATCAGGCAGCATCTCTGGCAAGATATATAGCAACGGAAGTTGGTAATTCTTCAACGGATAATATTACAATTATTGACTCGAATTCCAATCTTTTATTTGCAGGTGGAGAAGAGAGCACAGCAATCGGAACTGCCAGCTCCCAGCTTAGTTATCAGACAAAGAAAGAATCACAGGTAAAGAAGGCTGTTACAGATGTAATTAAAGGAACAGACCTTTATGATACCATTGATGTGGGATTAAATTTAAAACTGAATTTTGACCAGGTTACAACCAATGAGATAAATTATTCTGCACAGGGAGACCGGGAAGAGGGACTTATTACCCATGAGGACCGTTACCAGTCAGATTCAACCGGCGGTACATCCGGAACACCGGGAACCGATTCCAATGGAGATGGAACTACCTATGTACTTCCGGACGGAAGCGTGTCAGAAAGTTCGGTTACAGATGATTCTATTGACCGTGCACTGGATGAAAAGAACACCCAGACCATTGGCTCAGTAGGAGATATTGAATATGACCAGTCATCCATATCTGTGACAGTAGCCCGTTATGTGACTTATAATGAGGATACTTTAAAAGCAGATGGTACATTGGATAATATGACTTTTGACGAGTTTGTAACACAGAATAATAACCGTGTAAAGGGAACTGTTGACCAGGATCTTTACACCATGGTATCCAATGCTACCGGTATTCCGACTTCCAACATCTCAATTGTCAGCTATGACATTCCGATGTTTGAATATTCTAAGAGCAGTGGAAGGGGATTCCAGGATTATCTTCAGATTATTCTTGCAGTCCTGATTTTTGCACTGTTAGGATATGTGGTATTCCGCAGCACCAGAAAAGAGCAGGAAGCCGAAATCGAACCGGAACTTTCTGTGGAGTCACTGCTTGAGACAACCAAACAGGCAGAGCAGGAAGATTTGGAAGATATTGGATATAATGAGAAGTCAGAGATTCGTGTTCTGATTGAAAAATTCGTAGATGAAAATCCGGAGGCCGTTGCGTCATTACTTCGCAACTGGCTGAATGAGGAGTGGGAATAAATGGGAACAGAAGAATATAATGGCGTTCAGAAAGCGGCGATATTGCTGATAGCATTAGGACCGGAGAAATCTGCCAGTATTTTCAAACATTTAAAAGAAGATGAAATAGAAGAGCTGACACTGGAAATCGCAAATACCAGAAGTGTGTCACCACAGACCAAAGAAAGTGTATTAAATGAATTCTATCAGGTATGCCTTGCCCAGCAGTATATTGCAGAAGGTGGTATTGGCTATGCGAAAGAACTTCTGGATAAAGCACTGGGAAGTGATAAGGCACAGGAGGTTATTACCAAGCTGACTGCATCCCTTCAGGTTCGCCCGTTCGAATTTGTCCGCAAGACAGATCCAAGTCAGGTGCTGAACTTTATCCAGGACGAGCATCCACAGACCATTGCCATGATTTTGTCCTATCTGTCACCGTCACAGTCTGCGATGATTTTAGGAGCTCTGACACCGGAGAAGCAGGCAGATGTTGCGAAACGTATTGCCAAGATGGACAGAACATCACCGGATGTAATCAAAGAGGTAGAGCGTGTGTTGGAGAGAAAGCTTTCTTCCCTGCTCAATCAGGATTACACAATTGTGGGTGGTGTAGATGCTATCGTTGGTATTTTGAATACAGTAGACCGTGGAACAGAGAAACATATTATGGAATCCCTGGAAATCGAAGAACCGGAACTTGCAGACGAAATCCGCAAGAAGATGTTTGTATTCGAAGACATCCTGTTGCTGGACGACCGTGCAATCCAGCGTGTGTTGCGTGATGTAGATAACAATGACCTTGCTGTTGCATTGAAAGGTGCCAACGAAGAGGTACAGAATGTTATCTTTAAGAACCTGTCGAAACGTCTTGCTGCCATGATTCGTGAGGATATGGAATTCATGGGTCCGGTAAGAATGAAGGATGTAGAAGAAGCACAGCAGAAGATTGTTGGTATTATTCGTAAACTGGAAGACTCCGCAGAAATTGTAATTTCCCGTGGCGGAGGTGACGAGATTATTGTCTAATTTATATAAACAACGTTTTATCACCAATGAGACAGAGAGTCGTGTGATTAATTCCAATACACTGGCATACCGCATTTTAGAGGAACAGTCCCGGGCACTTGCAAAGACAAAAGAACCGGAACAGCCACAGGCGGAACCGGGCGAATTTGTAGAAGGAATTACAGCACCTCAGGTGGAAACAATCGATTATGAAGCACTGGCAAAAGAGAAAGCAGAAGAAATCTTGAACCAGGCAAATGCTGAGGCGGAAGAGATCCGGAAAGCTGCCAGGAGTGAAGCGGACGAGCTTCGCAAGAAAGCGCAGGAACAGGGACATGCAGAGGGCTTGGAACAGGGAATGCAGGAAGGTGCTGCAGTCTATGATGCAAAGTTAGAAAGCATTGGTAAAAGAGAACAGCAGATGCAGGATTCCTATCTGGAACAGATGCGGGAGCTGGAGCCGAAGCTGGTACATACGATTACAGATGTGGTTTCCCATGTTTTTCATGTGCAGTTCCATGATAAAGACGAAATTGTGCTTTATCTTGTGAAGAGAGCAATGGAATCCATTGACGGACCAAAGGAATTTACCATCAAAGCCGGACCAAAACAGGCGGCATATTTAGAAGAACATAAACAGGAACTTTTAGAATGCGTGGGACAGAATGCGACTTTGGATTTGGTTACCATTCATTCCATGGCTGAAGGGGACTGTACGATAGAGACAGATACGGGAGTATTTGAGTGCGGAATGGATGTCCAGCTGGATAATCTGATTCGTGATATACAGTCATTGTGTATGTGAGGAAAAAAGAGTGACATGTGATTTGGAAAAATATCAGTTGCTTTCGGATAAGACATATTATACCTGCCTTGGAAGGGTATCCAAGGTGGTTGGTCTTACCATTGAATCCATTGGACCGGAAGCAAAGCTGAATGACTTGTGCAAAATATATCGGGATAGAGAACAGAAAGAATATGTCATGGCAGAGGTAGTCGGTTTTAAAGATAACCGGCTGTTACTGATGCCTTTTGACAGTATTGAAGGTCTGGGTGTTGGATGTATCGTAGCAAATACGGGACATCCTTTGTCTGTTTTAGTAGGAGATGAAGTATTAGGACATACCCTGGATGGAATCGGACGACCGACCGATGGGGAAGAACTCCATACCGGTAAGGAATATCCGATTGAAGCTCCGCCACCGGATCCGATGAAACGTGAAATTATCAGCGAAGTACTGCCACTGGGTGTTAAAGCAGTAGATGGACTGCTTACCATTGGAAAGGGACAGCGTATCGGAATCTTTGCCGGTTCCGGCGTTGGAAAGAGTACTCTGCTTGGTATGTTTGCGAGAAATACAAAAGCGGACATTAATGTAATTGCCCTGATTGGAGAGCGAGGCAGAGAGGTGCGGGAATTTATCGAACGTGACCTTGGTGAAGAGGGTATGCGGCGTTCCGTTGTAATTGTGGCAACGTCAGATAAACCGGCGCTGATTCGTAACAAAGCAGCTAAAACAGCTACGGCAGTCGCAGAATATTTCAGAGACCAGGGCAAAGATGTTCTTCTGATGATGGATTCCCTGACCCGATTTTCCATGGCACAAAGAGAAATCGGACTGGCAACCGGAGAACCGCCGGTTACCCGAGGATATCCACCGAGTGTATATTCAGAAATGCCAAAACTGTTAGAGCGTGCGGGAACAGCGGAAAGAGGTTCCATTACCGGACTGTATACCGTATTGGTAGATGGTGACGATTTTAATGAGCCGATTACAGATACCGCAAGAAGTATTCTGGATGGACACATTATGTTATCCAGAAAATTAGGACATAAGAATCATTATCCGGCAATTGATGTTTTACAGAGTATTTCCCGTGTAATGAGTTCAATTGCGTCCTCCGAGCACAAAGCAGTGGCAGGAAAATTAAAAAATGTACTGGCGACTTATCAGGAAGCAGAAGATTTGATTAATATTGGCGCTTATAAAAGCGGTTCCAATGAAGAAATTGATTATGCAGTTTCTAAGATAAAGGCAGTCAATGAGTTCCTGTGCCAGAGAACCGATGAAAAATTTACCTTTGAAGAAGAATTAGCATTGTTAGAAGGCGTATTCAAGTAGGGATGAGATATGGCAAAATTTATTTACCGGATGCAGAATATTTTAGATATTAAATTAAAGCTTGAAAGTCAGGCGAAGATTGTATACAGCCAGGCAAATGCGGCACTCAGGGAAGAAGAAGCAAAACTGGTAAAGCTCTTTGAGCGGAAGAATGCATATGATAGCCGGGCAAAAGAACTGGTAGAAGGCAAAATAGATTTGCTGGAAATAAAGACCTGCAGGCAGGCAATCGAGAGCATGAAGGTGCTGATTCGAAGACAGATGATGCAGGTACAGGTGGCAGAGAAAAATGCAGAAGCAGCCAGACAGAAGCTGGAAGAAGTTATGAAAGAACGAAAGACGCAGGAAAAACTGCGGGAAAAGGATTTCGAAGATTTCAAACAACAGCTGGCGCAGGAAGATAACAAAGTAGTAGATGAACTGGTAAGCTATAGCTATGGCAGACCGAAAAAGTAGACAGGTGGTGTAACGATGGCAGAAGAAATGGATAAGAAGGCAGCGAAGAAAGCAGAAAAAGCAAGAAAAAAAGCTGAGAAAAAAGCTGCAAAGAACATGGAAACTGATTTGGAAAATACAGAAGATGAGGAGGGCGGTTCCTCAAAACTGGCAGTTTTTCTGGTAACACTGGTCATCATTATCGTATGGCTGGCAATACTGGCACTGCTGATTAAATGGGATGTGGGAGGATTTGGCTCCACAGTTATGCGCCCGTTGTTAAAAGATATTCCGTATGTCAACCGTATTTTGCCGGATTCTGATGAAGAACTTTCTACCGAAGAGGATTATCCATATAAGAATATGGATGAAGCGGTAGCTTACATAAAAGAATTAGAGCAGGAACTGGCACAGGCACAGCAGGGAAGCAGTGAAAACAGTGCCTATATCGCTGATTTGGAAGCGCAGTCCCAGAAGCTGAAAGAATATGAGGCAAATGAGGCAGCTTTTGAAGAAGAAAAAGAAAAATTTTATAATGAGGTTGTTTTTTCGGACCAAGCACCCGATATAGAACAATATAAGGAATATTATGAGAGCATTGATCCAGACAATGCAGAACTTTTGTATAAACAGGTGGTGGAACAGCAGCAGACAGACAGTCAGATTGCTGATTATGTCAAGGGCTATTCCCAGATGAAACCGAAAGAGGCGGCAGCCATATTTGATACCATGACAGACAATCTGGATCTGGTGGCAAAGATTTTGGAAAATATGGATGCACAGTCAAGAGCTGATATTCTAGGGAAAATGAATTCTGATACAGCCGCTAAGGTGACAGAAATCATGAATCCTTCAGAATAAATAAAATTGAATAAAGGAGAAAGGAGGAAGAACGCATGACGAGTGCAAAGATTTCGGGAATGGTATCAAATCTTGGGTCTGTAGACACAGGACTTTCCGAAGTGACGGGCACTGTGGACAAGGGATTATGTGCAACTGCACAGGCAAGCTTTGCTTCTGTTATGGAACAGAAAACATCCGGTTATGGAAACCAGCAGCTTACCAGTGGTAATCCGGTAGGAAAAGAATCTGCTGCAACGGCCACACAGCCGGCTACTGTGACAGATAGCACAAAGAAGCTGAATGTAAAGGAGAGTTCTCCGACACAGAAAGTGGAAGAGATGCAGAATCAGCTGGAAGACAGTAAGGATGCATTTGAAACCGGCGTAAAAGAGATTCTGAAAGACGAACTTGGTGTTTCAGATGAACAGGTAGAAGATGCCATGTCTATACTGGGATTACAGTGGATGGATTTATTAAATCCGGCAAGCCTTTCACAGCTTGTAACACAACTGACCGGAACAGAAGATGCATGTTCCCTGCTTATGAGTGAAGAATTCACCAATATTATGCAGAATACAGATGCACTGGTTCAGAACTTAAGCGAGACCCTTGGACTTTCCAAAGATGAGTGGATTGCATTACAGAATCAGTTGACAGAGCTGACAACACCGGAAGAAACAAATCTGACAGCAGATTTTAAGGAAACGTTGGATGTAGTGGACAGCGGTGTACAGGAGACAGCTCCACAGGTTGAAGTGACAATTACTTCACAGGAAGCACAGGAGACAACAGCAACGGCAGCTTCAAGTCAGGTAGCTCAGGCTACAGAAGAAGTTCAGAATGTACAGCCGGAAGAAGAGGCAGAAGATGCCGCACCGGTGCTTCAGGTAAATGAGCCAGCGGATACACAGTCTGAAAATAACGTATCAGCGGATACATCCGGTGAAATGGAAGAGTCAGCAGCCCAGCCACAGAAAGCAAAAGAAAGCAGCGTAAATGAACATGTACAGACCATGGAATTTCAGGTCAGAGCAGAACAGCAGACCGCTGCACCGGAAGAAGTAAATACGGTAGCATCCCGTACAACCATTGATGTGCAGGATATTATGAACCAGATTACAGAATTCGCAAAAGTGAATCTGTCTCCGGAAAATTCATCCATTGAGATGCAGCTGAATCCGGAAAATCTCGGAAAAGTGTATTTACACATTGCATCAACCAAAGAGGGAAATATAACTGCAGAACTGGCAGTAAGCAGTGAAACAGTAAAGACCGCTTTGGAAGCACAGATTGCAGACCTTCGAACCAGCTTGAATCAGCAGGGAATCAAAGTAGATGCAGTCGAAGTTACAATAGCAAGTCATGAATTCGAACGGAACTTAGAGCAGAATGCAGCTGGAGAAGAACAGCAGAGCAGCCAGAGAGAAGAAACCGGAAGAACAGCCGGAAGAAGATTATTCCGCGGAGAATTAGACGAGTTATCCGGGCTTATGAACGAAGAAGAAGTTTTAGCAGCCCAGATTATGAAAGACCATGGAAATACCATGGACGTAACAGCGTAGAAAGGAGCACGAAATGATAACACAGCTTATAAAAGATGGTAAGGTTGTGGATACCAGTGCAGAATCAAATTCCTCATCCGCTACTTCTAAAAAATCAGGAAGCAGCCTGGATAAAGATGCATTTTTACAACTGTTAGTAGCACAGATGAAATATCAGGATCCATTGGAACCGACAGATAATACAGAGTATATTTCACAGCTGGCAACTTTCTCACAGTTAGAGGAAACCCAGAATATGCAGGCATCCTTACAGGAGATGGAAGCAAATTCACTGGTAGGAAAACAGGTAGTACTTCGTGTTACATCTTCCGTAACAGGAGAGACATCCGATGTTACCGGAACAGTAGACAGTGTTATCCATGAGAACAATAAAACTTATCTTATGGTAAATAACAACCTTTACTCCATTGACGATTTGTATTCTGTTATGGATGACAGTTACATGGATGCAATCAGTCTTGCAAAATCATTTTCGCTTGCAATTGCATCATTGCCGTCTGTTGATCAGCTTACACTGGACAATGCAAGTACACTGACCAATCTTCGGAAAGCATATGACAGCATGACCAGTTATCAGAAGTCATTTATTGCACAGAGCGATATTGACAAGCTGACCAAACTGGAAGAGAGAATGAAACAGTTACAGGCTGCTGCCGGAGAAAACGGTGATAAGACAGAGGGTACAGATGGTGCCGATGGTACGGAAGGTACAGACGACAAGAAAGATACGGATGAAACAGAGAAAACAGAAGGAACAGAGTAAACCACGGAAGGTTATTAGGGAGATGAAAGCATGAATAAGATAGCAAATCAATTCACTTCCATTGAACAGGTAGCAGACCAGTATCTCAATTCTTCGAAGAGTAATAAAACGCAGTCGGAGCAGGAAGTTTCTTTTGCGGAAGTATTAAAAGAAAAGCAAAAAGCAGCAGATGTTTCCGAGGTGAAATTTTCGAAGCATGCAAGCATGCGGTTGTCTACCCGGAATATCAGTCTTTCAGATCAGCAGAGCGAACGCTTAGAAGCCGGTGTGGAGATGGCTGAGAAGAAAGGAATCAAAGAATCCTTAGTAGTAGTTGATTCACTGGCATTCATTGTAAATGTACCAAGCAAGACAGTTGTAACAGCAATGGACCAGAATGAATCAGAAAATAATGTTTTTACAAATATTGATGGTGCAGTAATAGCATAGCCGGACCTTATGGAGGCTGTGAGAACCCTGACTGACAGATGGGTTCTGCGTCAGACATCAAATATAGGAGGTCATTTCATTATGATGAGATCAATGTATTCTGCTGTGTCAGGACTTAAGACACATCAGACAAAGATGGACGTTATCGGTAACAATATTGCCAACGTAAATACCGTGGCATTTAAAGAGTCCAGTGTAACATTCAGTGAGATTATGTATCAGACAATTTCCGGAGCATCCGGAGCAAATGTGGCAACCGGAACCGGCGGAATCAATGCCAAGCAGATTGGTCTTGGTGTAACAACAGGTTCTACTTCCATCGACATTACTTCCGGTGGAGCAGCTCAGACAACCGGAAAAGCATTTGACTTAAGAATTACAGATAAAGGTAATACAACAAGCTTCTTTGTAGTAAGCAATGGTACCGAAAATCTCTTTACCAGAGCTGGTTCTTTCTACATTGACGGAGCAGGAAACCTTGCCATGACATCTACCGGATATAATGTTATGGGATGGCAGGTAGACCCGACCACCGGAGAGATTAAGAAGGATCAGGTATCTGCGCTTCGTATCATGCAGGAAAGCAATCTTACTTCTCCGGCTGAAGCAACCACGAATGCAGTATGTGGTGGTATTGTAGATAAAAATAGTACAGAAATAACCAGTGAAAGCGGATATGCCATGAACTTGAATTTCTTCGATGCATTGGGATATTCCTATACAGCAAAATTTGCAATCAAAGGTGTGGATACCGATGCCGGAACCTATACCGTTGAATTAAGTGCTATTTATGATTCTTCCAATAAGAATATCTTAGAGGAGTTCTTGGCAAACGGTGGAAACCTTTCTGATGTATTCGGAGCAAATGCCAGCGGTGGAATTACCAATGCACAGACTGCTTATAATGCAATCAGTACAGAATGGACAGATACCGGAGCATCCAATTCCTTTGGTGGAAATACATATCATCAGTTCCGTAACAGCAGCGGTGAAATGTATTATATCAATACAACCCAGAATGCGGCTACCGGACAGTATGACAGCAAAGTATACCGTGCAATTACTTCAGCTGGTGGTGCAGTAACCGGATACGAAGCAGTAACGGATGTATCACTTTCTGATATTTATACCGGTTTACAGCCGGGTGCAACCATCAACAGCATTACCGATGGCAATCCACCTACCATTGAAGCAACCGCAGTAAACTATGAACTGAAGTTTGATACCGGTACCGGAAAAGGTAAATTTGTTTCCGTAGGCGACAGCACCAACGGCTCTGTTACATTGAACATGAAACAGTTAGGTGATCAGTTTGAAAATATTTCCATTGACTTTACACAGTGTAAGAATTCCAATAATGGTGGAACCTCTACCGTTGGATTGGATGCCGGAGCAATTGATGGAACAACCGGAACCGGTAAGAAACTTGGAGCATTAACCGGCGTATCTGTAGATACCAATGGTAAAATTTATGGTTCTTATGACAATGGTAATACTGTCCTTTTGGGACAGATTGCATCCGCCCGTTTTGCAAATGCAGCCGGACTTGAAAAAGTAGGAGATAACTGCTATCGTACCACTTTAAACTCCGGTGAATTTGATGGAATTGGTGTCGAAATTACTTCAAACGGAAGTACCATGAACTCCGGAGAACTGGAAATGTCCAACGTAGACTTAGCTTCTGAGTTTACCGAGATGATTACCACACAGAGAGGTTTCCAGGCAAACTCAAGAGTAATTACCACATCCGATACACTCCTTGAGGAGTTAATTAATCTGAAACGATAATAAAAATGGTCGGATATAGAAAAAAATAATATAAAAACAGTACATATAGGGGAACTATATTTAATAGTTCCCCTATATATGGTATAATAAGAAATGGAAATGTTTCTAAAATAATTGTAAAAAAAGTAGACATTTGGGCGAAAGTTTAGTAAGATTATATAGAAATGAAAATGAAAATACAAAATCATGGGTAACGATGTCCATTTTCAAGATGGATTGTTCCCATAATTTTATGGAAATGTAGGTGAATAAATTGGATATAGCATCACTTATTGGTACCCTGTTTGGGCTTGCAATGGTTTTGTTTGGAATTATTCAAAGTGCGGGTGTATCGGCAATATGGAATACATATATGGACTTCCCTTCCGCGATTATTACGATTGGAGGATCTATTGGTGGTGTTCTGGCATGTAATAGTATGGCAGATTTCATTAATGGCTTTAAGTCTGCGGGAAATGCCTTTAAGTTACATAAGAATGACCCGAGTGAGATTATTGGAAATATCATTAATCTTTCCAACATTGCCAGAAAAGAGGGACTTCTTGCACTGGAAGAAGCAGCTAACGATATTGATGATGACTTCCTGAAAAAAGGAGTTATGCTGGTAGTAGATGGAACTGATCCGGAACTGGTACGTGGAATCTTAGAGACAGATTTAGGCTGTATTGAAGACCGACATAAGAAAGTAATCGGCTTCTGGGAAAAATGGGGTGAATTAGCTCCTGCCTGGGGTATGATTGGTACCCTGATTGGTCTGATTAACATGCTGAAGGATTTGCAGGATGCGTCTTCCATTGGACCGAATATGGCGGTTGCGTTGATTACAACATTATATGGTTCGTTGATAGCTAACTGGATTTGTAATCCAATTGCATCAAAGATGGCAGATAATAATGCCAGAGAAATTATGATGAAAGAGGTTACCGTTGAGGGACTTTTGTCTATCCAGGCAGGAGAAAACCCTCGTGTAATAGAAGAAAAACTGAAATCATTCCTGTCACCGCAGGCAAGAGAGGCTTATAATACGCAAGAAGAAGCCGGAGGTGAAGAATAATGGCCAGAAAGAAGCGGGAACCGGAAGCAAAGCCGGCGGCTGGTTGGATAACCACCTTTAGTGATTTGATGAATCTGTTGCTGTGCTTTTTCGTGTTGCTTTTTTCCATGTCTACCGTTGATGCAGAGAAGTTTCAGATGGTTATAGCTTCACTACAGAGCAGCTTAAGCGTTATGCCGGCAGGCAGTATGAGTATTGGCGAGGGAGAGATGGTAGGTAACGGAATCAGTCAGTTGCCGAATATTGATGTCTATTTTGAAACGTCCTCTGGAGAGGATGGGGATTCCCAGGGTGGCAAGACAGATGAATCTGAAACTGAGACAGATGTAGCAGAACAGTATAAAGAGCAGGCACTGGCAGAATCAGAACAGATGGCAGAACAAATCGAACAGCAGATAGCAACAAATGGATTGCAGAATCAGGTGGAAGTAGATTTTAATGCCGAGTATGTAAAACTTACCTTAAACGGAGCAATATTATTTGATTCGGCAAAGGCGAATATCCGGGAAGATGCCCAGCCGCTGATTGCTAAAATAGGAACCATCCTGGAAAGTTATGACAGCAATGTGATTGAAATTGAAGGACATACCGACAATGTGCCAATCCATTCATCAAAATATGAAAATAACAATGTACTGTCCATGTACCGGGCACTTTCTGTGGCAGATTTTATTCGTGATAATACCACATTGGATCCGGCACTGATTAAATCCTCAGGAAGAGGAGAATATGTTCCTGTAGCAGATAATACTACAGAGGAAGGCAGAGCAAGAAACCGTCGTGTTGAGATTAAGGTATATAATTCATATAATTCCGACGGCGCTACAGAATAGGAGGAAATGAGATGAAGAAGAACCTTATGTCAGTGCTTATTTTGGCACTGGTTCTGGTGAACCTGATTTTGACAGGAATACTTACAATAACAATCCTGCCACAAACAAAGAAGTCCAATGAACTGGTAAACAAGGTGTGCAGCGCAATTGATCTGGAACTGGAGAGCGGAGATGGAACTGAATCTGCCAGCATTCCAATGGACCAGGTTAAGACTTATAAAATTGAAGATGCCATGACAATCAATTTAAAAACCGGTGCAGATGGCCAGACTCATTATGTAAAGCTTACAGCATCCATTTCCATGGACAGCAAGAACGATGGTTATAAGACCTATGGCGAAGATATGGCAGACCGTGAAACAATTTTAAAAGACACTATTAACAGTGTAATTAATACCTATACAATGGAAGAGTTTAATGCAGACCGTCAGGCGGTTAAGGATGCTATATTAGCAGAACTGCAGAAACAGTTTGGTTCAGATTTTATTATTGCAGTAAACTTCTCAGAAGTAACTGTAGTTTAGAAACAAAGAAACAGCAAGTATGGAATATAAGGTGGTGAGAGTTCGTGAGCGAAGTTTTATCTCAGAATGAGATAGATAACCTGCTTCAGGCATTGAGTAGCGGCGAGCTGGATGTAGAAGAAATGAAGGACAATGGCGAGAAGCAGATTAAGAATTATGATTTCGCCAGACCTTCCAAGTTTTCAAAAGAACATTTAAGAACACTGGAGATTGTGTTTGAACATTATGGCAGACTGATATCCACGAATCTTCCGGTTTATTTAAGAAAAAATATTCAGGTTGAGGTGATGAACTCTGAAGCAGTTACCTATTCTGAGTTCTCGAATGCACTTTCTAATCCGGTGGTTCTTGGAATTGTTAATTTTTCCCCGTTGAAAGGCTCAGTTATTCTGGAGATTGCTTCAAATCTTGCATATGCCATGGTGGACCGTATGCTTGGTGGAAGCGGAGAACCATTAGCGAAAATCCGTGATTTCTCAGAAATAGAATTGCTGATTATAGAAAGAATCATGGGAGTCTGTGTTGACCTGCTTCGGGAACCGTGGGAAAATGTTGTGGATTTACATCCGAGACTGGAACGTATTGAAACAAATTCACAGTTTGCCCAGATTATTTCTCCAAGTGAAATGATTGCAATTGTTACAATTAATGTAAAAATAGGAGATGTTGAAGGCTTGATGAATATCTGCCTCCCATATCTTACTTTGGAACCTGTTATGGACAAGTTGAATACAAAATACTGGTATTCTACCATGCAGGAGAAAGATGAGCAGCGTTATACGGAAGCAATTGAGACATTGATTTCAAAAGCACCGATACCTGTAAAAGCAGTTTTAGGTAATAGCACTATATCTGTAAATGACTTCGTGAATTTACAGGTAGGTGATATAGTTAGATTGGACACGAAAGTGGACCAGGAGCTGGATGTTTATGTTGGAAACATTCGTAAGTTTACTGCATTGCCGGGAGCTTCGGGCGATGATTATGCAGTAAGAGTAATGTCAGTAATTAGAGAGGAGCAGTAAGTGATGGATGGAGTACTATCGCAGGAAGAAATCAATGCCCTGCTAAATAATCCGGGTGCATCAGATACGGCAGATGGACAGCTGAGTGATTCAGAAAAAGACACCATCGGCGAAATTGCCAATATCAGTATGGGCACCGCAGCAACGACATTGTTTTCACTGGTGAACCGTAAAGTGGAAATATCCACACCAGTTGTTACCATGGCAAACTGGGACGACGTGGTAAAGGCGTATGAGCGTCCGTGTGTATTTATCCGAATCGGATTCACTGTTGGATTGGATGGAAGCAATATCCTGATATTAAAGGAGCATGATGTTAAGGTCATTACAGACCTTATGATGGGAGGAGACGGAACCAATACAGACGTGGAACTGGGCGAGCTTCATTTAAG
Source organism: uncultured Lachnospiraceae bacterium (assembly GCA_900315735.1). Lineage (GTDB taxonomy): Bacteria > Bacillota > Clostridia > Lachnospirales > Lachnospiraceae > Roseburia_C. Next base: position 209,732 of record ONAD01000001.1, read on the forward strand.
CGCAATCAGTGAAGCAATGAATCAGATGATGGGTTCTGCAGCAACTTCATTATCATCCATGCTGAATAAAAAGATTGATATTAGCCCGCCTGTTGCAGATTTGATTGATCTGGCAGGAAATATTGACGAGGGAGCACTTGATGATTTCCTGACACAGTCTTTTGTGAAGATTTCTTTCAAAATGGAAATCGGCGATCTTGTAGACAGTGAAATCATGCAGCTGTATCCGGTATCTTTTGCAAGAGAAATGTGTAAGAGCATTACGGAGACCATGACAGGTGGAAGCGAACCAAAACAGGAAGCGGCACAACAGCCTGCACCGGCTCCTGCACCACAGCCACAGGCAAGCCAGCCGACACCGCAGCCACAGCCAATGATGAATCAGCAGCCGATGATGGGACAGCCAATGATGAATCAGCAACCAATGATGGGGCAGCCAATGATGGGACAGCCTGTAGATATGTCAGCAATGTATGCAAACCAGCAGGTAAATGTACAGCCGGCTCAGTTCCAGAATTTTACCGGAGATATGAATGGGGTATTTCCGAAGGAAAACATTGATCTTATTATGGATGTACCATTGGAAGTAACCGTGGAACTGGGAAGAACCAGTAAATCCATCCATGATATATTGGATTTCGCGCCGGGAACAATCATTGAACTGAATAAGATTGCCGGAGAACCAATTGATGTACTGGTAAATGGAAAGTACGTTGCAAAAGGTGAAGTAGTTGTAATTGAAGAAAGTTTTGGTGTAAGAATTACAGAAATTATTAAATAATTAGCAAGGAGATAACTAATATGGCAAAGAGTATTTTAATTTGTGATGATGCAGCATTTATGAGAATGATGATTAAGGATATCCTTACCAAAAATGGATATACCGTTGCTGGTGAAGCAGAAAATGGAGTAAAGGCAATCGAAAAATATAATGAAGTACATCCAGATCTGGTATTGATGGATATTACCATGCCGGAGATGGACGGAATTCAGGCATTAAAAAAGATTAAAGAAGCAGATGCAAGCGCATGTGTAATTATGTGTTCTGCAATGGGTCAGCAGGCAATGGTTATTGAAGCAATCCAGTCTGGTGCAAAGGACTTTATTGTAAAACCATTCCAGGCAGAGCGTGTTCTTGAAGCAGTAAAAAAAGTAGTGGGTTAATATGATATTACTAAGTGGTAGGACATCAGGGTTACAGAGTTTTTTTCAACTGATAGGCGTATTGCTGATATTTGTTTTTGTACTTGCAATTACATATTATGTTACCAAATGGATTGCCGGATATCAGAAACAGCATAATTTTCAGAAGAATATGCGGGTAGTGGAAACAATGAAGATTACTACCAATAAGTATATTCAGATTATTGAGGTAGGGGAGACCTATCTGGTAATCGGAATCGGAAAAGATGAAGTGACCATGTTGGCACAGCTTACAAGAGAGCAGCTGAATGATGTTTCGCTGGAAGATGTCACGAAATATCAGAATACAGGAGAAAGCTTCTCTAATATTATGAAACAGTTGAAAGAACACTTACCGAAGAGCAGGCATAAAGATGAGTAATTTTAAGAAAAAGTACTGTCTGGTATCCTTTGTATTTGCAATTATTGCAGTAGTGGTAACACTGGTGGCATTTGCGCCACAGAAGGCATATGCGGCATCTGTAAATACACCGGGAATTACTGATGGCAGTAATCAGTCAAGTGAAAATGGTACAAGTGGAACAACATCCTCTGGTAATAACGGACTTTCTGTTAATATCAATAACGGAGAGGGCAATTTATCGGGAACGGTTCGGATTTTTCTGGTACTGACGGTAATTGCATTAGCACCATCAATTCTGATTATGCTGACATCTTTTACCAGAATTATTATTGTGCTTCATTTTGTGAGGGCGGCAATCGGAACACAGACGGTTCCGCCAAATCAGGTTCTTGTGGGACTGGCTTTATTCCTTACCCTGTTTATTATGAGCCCTGTTTTCACGCAGATTAATGAAAATGCATTAAAACCACTGGATGCAGGTGAAATTACACAGGAGCAGGCGTTTGAAGCGGGCATGGAACCGATTCGGGAGTTTATGTTTAAACAGACACAGGCAAAGGATATTAATACATTTTGCGATATTGCCGGTGTGACTTATGAGACACAGGATGATATATCCAATACAGTCCTGATTCCAAGCTTTATTTTAAGCGAATTAAGACAGGCATTTATTATAGGATTTATTATTTATATTCCATTTATTGTAATTGATATGGTTGTGGCATCCGTGCTTATGTCAATGGGTATGATGATGCTGCCGCCGACAACCATTTCTCTTCCGTTTAAGATTTTGCTGTTTGTGCTTGCAGACGGATGGAATCTTGTTATTCGGGAACTGGTAGAGACATTTTACTGATGAAAGAGGTGTAGGAATTGATTACACAGGGAGAAGTCTTAGATATTGCAAGGGATGCGATTTATAATATCATATTAACATCAACTCCTTTGCTTTTGATATCACTTATCGTAGGTTTGATTATCAGTATTTTTCAGACAGTAACATCCATTCAGGAACAGACACTTACCTTTGTACCGAAGATTCTGGCGGTGTTTGCCGGAATGATTCTTTTTGGATCATGGATGCTGAATAATATGACTGATTTTATGACGAGATTATGGTCTGATTTTAGTTTATATATCGGTTGATATACAGGTAGAGATAAAACATGGTTAATTATAGTTTCTCACTGCTTACATTTGAATATTTTTTGCTGGTTCTGGTGAGGATTACTTCTTTTGTTTTTTCGGCTCCATTTTTTAGCATGTCGAATACTCCGGGAAGGGTCAAAATTGGTTTCTCAGTATTTGTATCCATTCTGTTAATTGGAGTATTGCCTGAAAGCACGATAGAATATGGAGGAGTAATTGAATATGCCACAATTGTCGTGAAAGAGGGAATTACAGGATTGCTGATTGGTTTTGGAGCAAACATTTGTAATTCCATTGTTTTATTTGCAGGTAATATAATAGATCTGAATATGGGATTGTCCATGGCAACAGAGTACGACCCGGTAAGTAGGACCAATTCACCAATCACCGGTAATTTTTACAATTATCTGGTTCTGCTTTTACTTATGATAACCGGAATGTATCAGTATATTTTACGTTCCATTGTTGATTCGTTTACACTGATTCCGGTAAATGGACAGAATTTCATGTGGAATTCCATGCTTCAGACCATGGTTAGTTATATGACAGATTCCATGGTACTTGGCTTCCGGATTGCACTTCCGGTATTTGCAGTCTTAATGATTTTAAACTGCATCCTGGGAATTATGGCAAAGATTGCACCACAGATGAATATGTTCTCTGTTGGTATCCAGCTTAAGATTTTGCTTGGAATGTTGGTCTTATTTTTGACGATACAGCTTTTACCATATGTTTCAGACTGGGTATTCACAGAAATGAAGCGGATGGTTACCGGAATTGTGTCGGGAATGCATGGATAGACTGGTGCATGGATAGGAGATTTATATGGAGGAAAGAGATTTACTTCTGAAATATAATCTGCAGTGGTTCGCAAAAGAGGGACCGGGCGGCGAGAAAACAGAGCCGGCAACTGCAAAAAAGTTAAAAGATGCAAGAGAAGAAGGTAAGGTTGCAAAAAGCAAGGAGTTTTCCGGAGCTGTAGATTTGATTGTTCTTTTTCTGGGACTGAAAATCTTTGGAAGTTATGTTTCGGAAACACTGCTAAACGAATTTTCTGTTTTTTACCGGGAAATTCCTGATATGTTATTAGAAAATAAGACGGGTATGACCATAAAATCCAGCCATATGCTGATGACGCAGGCTGTGGTTGAGATGATAAAAGCCATGATCCCGTTTCTTTTAATCGGAATGGTGGTAACGTTTTTAGTCAGCGTACTGCAGGTAGGCTGGAAAGTAAGCGGGAAGCCATTAAAACCGGAGCTATCGAAGTTTAATCCTATCAATGGATTTAAACGAATGTTTTCAAAGGATTCTCTGTTTGAACTTTTGAAATCCATTGTAAAGGTAGCAATGGTAATTTATGTAGCATATTCTGAAATCAAGGACAGACAGGGAGAACTCTTTGTTGTTTATGATATGGAGTTGCTGCAGGCAGTTTCATTAATTGCCGGAATTATTATTGATGTGGGTCTTAAGATAAGTCTGGTATACCTGATTGTTGGAATCGCTGATTTGATTTATCAGAAACATAAATTCAAAGAAGAAATGAAGATGACCAAACAGGAGGTAAAAGACGAGTATAAGAATACAGAGGGAGACCCACAGATTAAGGGAAGACAGCGTCAGAGAATGCGTGAGGCATCGCAGCGTCGAATGATGCAGGATGTACCAAAGGCAGATGTAGTCATCACCAACCCGACCCATTATGCAGTTGCAATCAAGTATGATGCGGAGGTGTCCAAAGCACCGATAGTAGTTGCAAAGGGTGAAGATTTTCTGGCTGCAAAGATTAAGGAAGTAGCAAGAGAAAATCAGGTGGAAATTGTAGAGAATAAGCCACTGGCGCGTATGCTTTATGCCAACGTTAATGTTGGGGCAGAAATTCCGCCGGAGTTATATCAGGCAGTTGCAGAAGTGCTTGCAATGGTTTACAATCTAAAAGGCAGAAATTGATAAGATTTTAATGAAAGGAGGAAGCCGGAATGAAAAAAGCGGATTTTGGTGTAGCAATCTATCTTCTTGCTGCAGTCATATTCTTTATTATTCCGATTCCTTCTATTTTATTGGATGTCATGCTGGCAATTAATATTTCACTGGCAATGATTATCCTTTTTAATGCGTTATTTGCAAAAGAAGTGCTGGATATGTCGTTTTTCCCGACACTGCTTTTGTTTACCACCATATTCCGAATCTCTTTAAACGTTTCTTCCACCCGACTGATTTTAACAACCGGTGACCCGGGAAATGTAGTAGAGACCTTCGGAGGTTTCGTTGGCGGAGGAAATCTTGTAATCGGAGCAATTGTATTTATCGTTCTGATTCTGATTCAGTTTATCGTAATCAATAAAGGTTCCGAACGTGTATCTGAGGTAACTGCACGTTTTACATTGGATGCTATGCCTGGAAAACAGATGGCGATTGATGCGGATTTGAATACCGGAGCCATTACAGAAAAGGAAGCAAGAGAGCGTAGAAATAAGATTCAGCAGGAATCCAGCTTCTTTGGTTCCATGGATGGTGCAACCAAGTACGTAAAAGGAGATGCGACAGCCGGTCTTATTATTACATTCATCAACCTGATTGGTGGAACGGTTATGGGGGTTATGAATGGCGGACAGACTGCAATGGAAGCGTTGCAGAAATATGGTATTTTAACCATTGGTGATGGACTGGTCAGCCAGATTCCGTCTCTTTTGATTTCTCTGGCAACCGGTATTCTGGTAACCAAGGCATCCAGTGAGGCAGACTTTGGCTCTATGCTGGTCGGACAGCTTTTTGGAATTCCAAAGGTATTGTATATTGTAGGCGCAACGATAACCTTCCTTGGCATTGTAACTCCGTTGAATCCGGTGCTGTTCTGTGCACTTGGTGTGGCGTTTTTAGTTGCCGGACGTAAGATTCAGAAGGATGTAAAGGTAGAAGCAATCGAAGAGGAGACCAATGCAGAAGAGACGGCAGCGGAAGAAATCAGACGGCCGGAGAATGTGGTTTCACTGCTTCAGGTTGACCCGATTGAGCTGGAGTTTGGTTATGGTATTATTCCGCTTGCGGATGTAAACCAGGGTGGAGACCTTTTAGACCGTGTTGTAATGATTCGTAGACAGATTGCTCTGGAGCTTGGAACGGTAGTTCCGATTATTCGTCTGCGTGATAATATTCAGCTGAATCCAAATCAGTATATTATTAAGATAAAAGGCATTCAGGTAACAGAGGGAGAAATCCTTTTTGACCACTATATGGCAATGAACCCGGGATATGTGGAAGAGGAAATTACCGGTATTCCAACCTTTGAGCCGTCCTTCCATCTGCCGGCAATCTGGATTACAGAGGGACAGAGAGAGCGTGCGGAGAGTCTTGGCTATACTGTTGTTGACCCGCCATCTATTATTGCCACCCATCTGACAGAGGTAATCCGTTCTCACATTGCAGAGCTTCTTACCAGACAGGATGTATCAAATCTTATTAATAATATAAAAGAAAACAACCCTGCCCTTGTGGACGAGCTTACTCCGAAGCTTTTAAGCATCGGAGAGATTCAGAAGGTATTGCAGAATCTTTTGCAGGAAGGTATCTCTATTCGTGATTTGCTTACTATTTTTGAAAATTTGGCAGACCATGCGGTAACAACCAGAGATACGGATGTACTGACGGAATATGTTCGTCAGGGCTTGAAACGCGCGATTTCCAGCAAATACTTCCCGGCGAATGAGACAACCAGCGTGGTAACCTTAGACCCGAAGGTAGAGCAGGAAATCATGGGTTCGGTAAAACAGACAGAGCAGGGCGCTTATCTGACCTTAGACCCGGAGAAAACCAAGAATATTATGGAATCCTTAAAGCAGGAAGTAGCAAAGTTAGAGAATATTGGAAAGAATCCGATTGTGATTACTTCGCCGATTGTGCGAATGTATTTTAAGAAGCTTACCGAGGATTATTTCAAAGACCTCATTGTGGTATCTTATAATGAAGTGGAATCAAATGTGGAATTACAATCAGTAGGGATGGTGACAGCATAAAATGACGATTAACAAATTTCAGGGCAGAACAAGAGAAGAGGCAATTGACAAAGCAAAAAAGGAAATGGGCGAAGCAGTTGTCATTATGAATGTAAAAGAAGTAAAACCAAAGGGCTTATTTCGGGCATTAAAGAGTACAACTTATGAAGTAACAGCAGCATTGGAGGAAAAAGAGCAGGCAGTGAATCCACTTCCTGCATTGCATGCCCCGTTAAAAATGCATGACAGCATTAATTTTGCGGCAAATGAGAAGATTGAGATTCCGGTACCGGAACCGGTAGCAACACCGGTACATCCGGAGACCAGCCATGATTTAGAGGAAAAGATTGAAAGTCTTTCCAATCTTTTGGAGAAGAAATTAAAGCCGGAAAAAGAAGCAGAACATCATGAGGAAGCAAAACCGGAGAAGGAAGCAGCCCAGCCAAAGGATATGAAGCATCAGCAGTCCGAGACCTTCCGCTGCATCCGCATGATTTATGAGACACTGCTGGATAATGAAGTAAATGAAAGATATGTGAATCAGATATTAGATGATGTAGAGAAGAATTTACGCGGCAGTGCCAGCATGGATATTATCTTATCCAATGTTTATCAGAAGATGGTGCTGAAATTCGGACAGCCGCAGAAGATTGAACTTGTTCCGGGACAGCCGAAGGTAGTATTTTTTATCGGACCAACCGGTGTTGGAAAGACAACCACAATTGCCAAGGTGGCTTCTAAATTCAAAGTGGATTATGGCAAGAAAGTTGCATTCCTGACCGCAGATACCTATCGTATTGCAGCAGCAGAGCAGCTGCGTACCTATGCAAATATCCTGGATACACCGCTGACAGTTATTTATTCACCGGAAGAGATGAATGCTGCAATTGAGCGTGTAAAGGATTATGACCTTGTGCTGGTAGATACAGCGGGCTTTTCCTATAAGAATGAAGAACAGAGAAAAGATATGAAGCATTTAATCGAGAGCCTGGATGAGAAATATGAAAAGGACGTATATCTGGTATTAAGTGCAACAACAAAATACAGAGATTTGATTGAAATCGTAGACAATTATCATGAAATATCCGATTACAAGATTATTTTTACGAAGTTAGATGAAACCAGTGGTTATGGCAGCCTGTTAAATATTCGAATGTATTCTGGCGCAGATGTTTCTTATGTGACAACAGGGCAGAATGTACCGGATGACATTGAGGTTTTCCAGTCACAGAAAATTGTAAAACAGTTGTTGGGAGGCAGATAATAATATGGATCAGGCAGAAAAGCTGCGCAATGTAATTAAATTAAAAAATCAGAAGCTTCCCCAGAAAGCAAGAGTAATCACAGTTACCAGCGGAAAAGGCGGCGTGGGAAAATCGAGTGTTACCGTTAATCTGGCAATCCAGCTTCAGAAAATGAATAAGAAGGTCATCATTTTTGATGCGGATTTGGGACTGGCAAATGTAGAAGTTATGCTTGGCGCAATACCAAAACATAATTTGAGCGATGTTATATACCGGGGAATGGATATCAGACAGATTATAACAGAGGGACCGGCAGGAGTAAGCTTTATTTCCGGAGGTTCCGGCATTGTGGGAATGAATAATCTGTCAAAGGATCAGATTGCATTTCTGGTGAGAAATCTTTCCCAGCTGGATGAGATGGCAGATATTGTGCTGGTGGATACCGGGGCCGGAATTGCAGACAGCGTACTGGAATTTGTTATGGCATGTCCGGAAGTGCTTTTAGTGTCTACACCGGAACCAAGTTCGCTGACAGATTCCTATTCTCTGTTAAAGGCACTGCATCGTAATCCGAATTTTGCTAAGAGCGGAACACAGATACATGTTGTGGCAAACCGCGTAAATTCCGTAGAGGATGGACAGGCAGTCTATGATAAACTGAGCACTGTTGTGTCACAGTTCTTGAATGGCAATCTGGAGTATCTTGGGATGATACCGCAGGATTCCATGTTTGAAAAGGCGGTACGCCAGCAGCAGACAGTTTCTTTGTATGCACCGGAGACAAAGTCGGCAAAGGCATTTGAGATACTTGCCAATAATCTTGTGACAGGTGCACATGACATACCGTTGATGAAACGGGGATTTGCCCAGTTGTTTGCGGAATTTTTAAATAACAGATAGGTGATAGAATGATTTCAAATGTTTTACGAGAGGGAATGAAAATTGATATTCGCATTGTAAACCAGACCGAACGGACAGATGCAAAAGAAAAAGAGACTCCTGTTTACAAGAGCCAGATTTATGAATTGTTCGAAAACGGTGAAATGGAGATTATGATGCCGATTCAGAGCGGGAAGATAATTTTGCTTCCGCTGGGATTACGCTATGAATTTGTATTCTATACACCGAATGGATTGTATAAAAGCATTGGTCAGATCCGGGAACGTTATAAGACGGAGAACCGCTACCTGCTTCGCATTGTATTAAATACACCGCTGAGCAAATACCAGCGAAGAGAATATTACCGTATGGAATGTGTGCTTGATATGAGTTACTTTCATCTGACAGAAGAACAGGCAGAAATGGAAGAAGCAGATGAAATCATTGCAAGCCTCAGAGATGATGATTTTTATAAAAAACAGAAAAAGGGTACGATTGTTGATATCAGTGGAGGTGGTGTAAGATTTGTAACAAATGAACAGCTAGAAGAGGGAAAAGCTGTTCTGATTATTGTGATGTTACAGACACAGGCCGGCGAAAAGCAATATTATCTTCCGGGACATATCCTAAGAAGTGTTAAGCTCTTGAATCGTGATAATATGTATGAAAACCGACTGAAATTCATCATTCATGATGATAAAATAAGGGAAGAAATTATTAAGTATATTTTTGCGGAAGAAAGAAAAGCAAGACAGAGAGGAAAAGGATAGGGATAAATTAATAGAATGAAGAAGAATATTCTGGTTGTTGATGACTCAGCACTCATGAGAAGAGTTATCTGTGATATAATTAATTCAGATAGTGGTTTTCAGGCAACGGATACATGCAGAGATGGTTTGGAAGCATATGAAAGATTGCGTCAGATGAAATATGATGCAGTTGTTTTAGATGTGAATATGCCAAGGATGAACGGACTGGAACTACTTGAAAAATTACAAAATGAAAAAATTAAAGCAACCGTAGTAATGGTCAGTACATTAACAACGGACGGAGCTGAAGTTACTCTTAAAGCCATGGAACGCGGCGCAATTGATTTCATTGAGAAACCAAACAATCTGGTAGAGACGAAGGGACAGCGTTTTCGTGAGAAGCTGATTAAGGTTCTTTCAACGGTTACCAATTCAGAAAGTAAGCAGGCTCATAAGAAGAACGTAGTTACCAAAGTGGTGAAACCGGCAGTTGTCAGAAAGCTGAGAACAAAGGACGCATCCTCAAGCAAGGTTGTTGCAATTGCCTGTTCCACAGGAGGACCAAAATCCTTACAGAGTGTAATTCCATTCCTGAAGGCGGAGATGGATGCACCGGTTCTGGTAGTTCAGCATATGCCGGCAGGCTTTACCAAGTCTATGGCAGACCGGCTGAATGAATTAAGCCCTTTGGAAGTCAAAGAAGCGCAGGAGGGTGATGTCTTAGAAAAGGGACATGTTTACATAGCACCGGGAGGAAAACATCTTCTGGTACAACGGCTCTCCGGCAAGGAACATCGGATTGTACTGAGCGATGCACCGGCAATCGGTGGGTTAAGACCCTGTGCAAATCTTATGTATGAGTCTTTGTTAGACAGTGGTTTTGATGAAATCATCTGTGTTGTTCTTACGGGAATGGGAGCAGATGGAACCAAGGGAATTTCAGAACTTCAGAAAGAAAAAAATGTATATGTAATTGCACAGGATGCAGAGACATCCGTGGTATATGGAATGCCAAAGGCAATTGCAGAGACCGGACTTGTTGATGAAGTAGTACCGTTACAGCGTGTTGCAGACACAATTCTAAAGAATGTGGGGGTAAATTAAAAATGGATGTAAGCCAGTATCTAGAGATTTTTATTGATGAGACAAATGAGCATATCCAGAGTTTGAGCGATTGCATTATGACCTTGGAAAAGGAGCCGGAAAACAAAGATACCATTAATGAGATTTTCCGTGCTGCACACTCCTTAAAGGGAATGGCAGGAACCATGGGCTTCAAGAGAATGCAGCATCTGACTCATGATATGGAAAATGTATTTCAGGAAGTACGTAGTGACAAAGTAAAAGTCACCAGCGAAATGATTGATATTCTTTTCCAGTGCCTGGATGCAATTGAAGGTTACCTCGATACCATCAAGAGTACATCAGATGAAGGAACAGAAGATAACGAAGCACTGATTACAGCTTTGAACAAATTCTTAGAGAATGCAGAGAACGGCGGAACAGCGGCACCTGCAAAGGAAGAGAAGAAAGAAGAAAAGAAAGCAGAAGAACCGGCATCCGGAGATGATAAAAAGAAATACTTAAGCGTAGAATTTTCTTCTAAAGACAAGGATGCATTAAAAGCAGCCGAAGAAGGCGGAAGTAAAATCTACGGAATTACTGTAGAAGTACAGAAGGACTGCCTCTTAAAAGCAGCAAGAGCATTCCTGGTATTCAAAGCAGTAGAAGAATTTGGACAGATTATTGTTTATAATCCAAGTTCACAGGATATTGAGGATGAACGTTTTGAACTGGATTTCAGCTTATTCTTAGCATCTAATGCACCGTTAGATGACATTTTAAAAGCGGTAAAGAATGTATCTGAAATTGCGGATGCCGTTGGTGAAGAAGTGAAGACGGCAACCCTGTTCCATGAGGAAAATGCACAGGAAAATCTTCCTGCAAATACATCAGCAGCAAAGCCGGCAGAGCAGGCAGTACATAAAGAGAATAAACCGGCACAGACCAAGTCAAAACCGGCAAGCAAACCGGTTACAAACCGTACCGTGCGTGTGGATATCGAAAAACTGGATGCATTGATGAACCAGGTGAGTGAGCTGATTATTGCAAAAAACAGTCTGGTATCCATCGGCTCCCAGGAAGGAGGCAATTTCCAGAACCAGTCATTCCATGAGCAGATTGAGTATCTGGAAAGAATTACAACCAGTCTTCATGAATCGGTTATGAAAGTGCGGATGGTTCCAATCGAGAGCGTTGTAAACAAATTCCCACGTATGATTCGTGACCTTTCCAGAACATTGAATAAGAAGATGGAATTGTGCATGACCGGTGAAGATACAGAACTTGATCGTACTGTAGTTGACCAGATTGGTGACCCGTTGCAGCATCTGCTTCGTAACTCTGCTGACCATGGTCTTGAGAGTGCAGAAGTTCGTAAGGAACGCGGTAAGCCAGAAACAGGAACCATTAATCTGAATGCATTCCAGGAAGGAAATAATGTAATCATTGAAGTAAGTGATGATGGTAACGGAATTGATACAGAGAAGGTTAAAGCAAAAGCAGTAGAGCGTGGTCTGGTAACACCGGAACAGGCAGAAAAGCTGAGCCAGAAAGAAATTATTGATTTCTTATTTATGCCGAGTTTCTCTATGGCAAAACAGATTACCGATATTTCCGGACGTGGTGTAGGTCTTGACGTTGTTAAATCCAATATTGAAGCATTAGGCGGAGATGTTGAGGTAAAGAGCAAACTTGGTGTTGGAACCAAATTCGTAGTAAGACTGCCGCTTACACTGGCAATCATTCAGGCGTTGATGGTAGAAATCCGCGATGAAAAATATGCAATTGCGTTAGGTGCAATTCAGACTATCGAAGATATTCCGGTTGAAGATATTAAATATGTAGAATCCAAGGAAGTAATCAATTTACGTGGTTCTGTTATTCCAATCATCAGACTGGATCAGATACTGGACATCCCACCAAAGGACGAAGAGGTAGAAAGCCTTACCGTTGTTATTGTAAGAAAGGGTGACCGTCTCGCAGGACTTGTTGTAGACAACCTTCTTGGACAGCAGGAAATCGTAATCAAATCACTTGGCAAGTATATCAATAACAACAAGACAATCAGCGGTGCAACAATTCTGGGTGATGGCGAAGTCGCATTAATCCTGGATGCAAATACATTGATTTAACAGGGGGTGTGCAGAGTGGCAGAGCAGCTTGAAACAGTAGAAAATATCAGAAAACAGTATATTGTTGTAAAAATTGGAAATGAGCAGTATGGAATCGATATCAGTTATGTAGATAATATCGTTCGTATGCAGAAGATTACAAGAGTACCTAGAGTACAGAATTTCTTCAAAGGAATTATCAATCTTCGTGGAGAAATCGTACCGGTTATGAGTCTTAGAATCCGTATGGGACTGGAAGAAGATGTGTTTACCAATGCCAGCCGTATCATTATTTTAAAGATTGAACAGCAGGGTGCACTTGGAATTATAGTGGATGAAGTAAAAGAAGTTGTAACATTAGGAACCAATGAAATTGATAAAGTGGGCGGCGATATGAAAAATGCCAAAGTATCCTTTATCGATGGAATCGGTAAAAATGGAGATGAATTAATTTCCCTTCTGGATATTCGTTCTATTATAGAAGAAAAAGAAAATGCGTAATAGTGTAGATATAGTGAGGCAGACTGCCTCACTATATTCTATATCTTGAGTTGACAGCAGGAGGATAAAATTGGCTGATTATACATTGAACCAGGTAAATGACATGTATGTAGATGTCTTAAGAGAAATTGGAAATATTGGTGCCGGAAATGCAACCACTGCAATGGCAAATATGTTGAATATCCGGATTAATATGGATGTACCAAGAGTTGAATTACTGACTTTTCAGGAGTTGGGTTCCGCAATATGTCCGGAGGATGAGTCTATTGTGGGAATCTATCTGGAAGTAACGGATGATATTACCGGCAGTATGATGTTTCTTATGAAACTGGATTCTGCACATTATCTTGTAAACAAGTTGATGGGACGTCCGGCAGACTATGCAGAGGATTTTGATGAGATGGACATGTCTGCATTGAAGGAAATTGGAAATATTATTGCCGGTTCTTATCTGAATGCACTTTCTGCTATGACACAGCTTACCATTGCACCTTCCGTTCCGTATATTGCAATTGATATGGCAGGAGCAATACTTAGTGTCCCGGCAATACAGTTTGGTAAAATCGGAGATAATGCACTTATGATTACGACAGAATTCGGAGATGAAGTGATGATAGAAGGATATTTTATTCTGTTACCTGACCTTGAATCTTATGAGAAGATTCTGAAATCTCTGGGAATTACCTTATAAGGAGAAGGGTATCAATGGGTGAAGTAATAAAAGTTGGTATGGCAGATTTAAATATTTGTAAGGCTCCGGATACGATTACTACATTGGGACTTGGTTCCTGCATTGGAATAGCATTATTAGATCCGGTTACCAAGATTGGCGGACTTGCACATATTATGCTGCCAGACAGTACAAAGATGAAAAATAATTCAAATATAGCAAAATTCGCAGACACAGGAATTGTAGAACTGGTTCGCCAGATGACAGCGGCAGGAGCGGTAAAAAGCCGCCTTGTGGCAAAAATTGCAGGCGGAGCCAGAATGTTCGAGGTAAGCGGTAATTCAGAAGTAGGAAATATCGGAGCGAGAAATGCAGAAGCTTCCAGACAGAAATTAAAGGAACTGGGTATTCCGCTTCTGGCAGAAGATACGGGATTAAATTATGGACGTACGGTAGAACTGCATTGCGATACCGGAGAGTTCTATATTAAATCTGTTGGAAAAGAACTGAAAATTATTTAGATTGAGGACAGAACGATGAAGACAAAACCAATTCCTGCGATTGTAATGCTGACCGCAGGATTTATCACTTGTATAGTGGCAATCTTTCAGAAGATGGAATTGCTGGCATTTACAAAGACATTGTTGCTGGTGCTTATCCTGTTTTACATACTTGGGGGTATTGCAGCTTATATTCTGGAAAAGAATTTTAAAGCGATGAAGGATGAAAAGAACGGCACAGCAGAGGATGCAGACAGTGATGCACAGGACGCGGCTGATGAAAAGAAAGACAATGCATCAGAAAAGTCAGAAGAAGAGGAAGAGAAAAAAGCGAAAGAAGAGTAATTATAAGAAACCGGAGGCTATGGCATGAAAACAGTCGACAGAGAAAAACTGTGGGAAAGCTATCAGAAAAATCCAGTATCTGAAATACGGGAACAGATTATCATAGAATATGCTCCGCTGGTTAAATTAGTAGCGGGCAGATTAAGTATGTATCTTGGATATAATGTAGAATACGAGGATTTAGTCAGTTACGGAATCTTTGGACTGATTGATGCGATTGATAAATTTGACCGAAGCAAGGATGTTAAATTTGAAACATATGCAAGCCTTCGAATCCGTGGGGCAATATTAGACCAGATTCGTAAGATGGACTGGATACCGAGGGCTGTTCGCCAAAAACAGAAAAAGATTGACGAAGCAATTAAGAATATAGAGATGAAAACAGGAAAGACTGCATTGGATGAAGAGATTGCAGGTGAACTTGGAGTATCCGAGGATGAATATTTAAACTGGCAGTCCCAGTTAAAAATCACCAATGTTGTTTCCTTAAATGAATTTGTGGAGCAGGGAACAGAACCTGCCATGGATGCGACAAAAAATTCCCATTTTGCACAGCCGGAAGATGTGGTGGCGGAAAGTGAACTGAAAGAGGTTTTAACACAGAGCCTTGAGACACTGACAGAAAAAGAACGTAAGGTAATAGAGTTATACTATTATGAAGAACTTACCTTAAAAGAAATCAGCAGTATCCTGGAAGTGTCGGAATCAAGAATTTCACAGTTACATACCAGAGCACTGGCAAAGATGAAGAAGAAAATGGGAAGTTATATGGATATACTGGTAGACGAGAGGTAGAAGGAGGGAAGCTATGGGACAGGCAAATGCTTATTTTCAACTTGTAATTAAGGAACATGCGACTTATATAAAGCTTTTCCCGGCAGCTTCAGATGGAAATGTTATTGAGATTGGGGAAATAACAGAGTATCTGGAAAGACACGGTTGCGCGGATTATAATTTAAAAGAGCTGGTTGCAGCAATTAATAACAATGAACCGGCAGAGATTGCGGTAGGAAACATTTATCCGATTCAGGTAAACGAAGAGATGACGGTAACTGTATCAGCAGATGCGATGGAAGCAGTCTGCAGATTTTATCCGGCTGCAGGCGGCACGAATATGAATGTGCAGGAAATCCTGCGTGATTTAACTGCAAAGGGTGTAAAATCCGGAGTCGATCAGGATGCAATTTTGAACTTTTTCCAGAATAAGACTTACTGTACAGACTATGTGATGGCAAAAGGAAAGAAGCCGGTAGACGGACAGGATGCCAGAATAGAATATTACTTTAATACAGATGTTAATTTAAAACCGAAGAAAAATGAAGATGGTTCGGTAGATTACCGTGAATTAAATGTAATCAGCCATATCAAAGAAGGAGACCTTCTGGCAAAATTATTCCCGGAAGACCGTGGTGTCCAAGGCTATGATGTTCTTGGAAAAGAAATCAAACCAAGACAGGTTCGTTCCCTTCGGTTAGAATATGGAAACAATATTAAGATATCGGATGATAAAATGGAACTTTACTCCGAAGTGACCGGACATGCCAGTCTGGTAAATGGTAAAGTATTCGTATCGGATGTCTATGAAGTACCGGCAGATGTGGACAATTCCACCGGTAATATTGATTATCCGGGAAATGTTACGGTAAGAGGAAATGTAAAAGGCGGCTTTTCCATTATTGCAAAAGGTGACGTAGTAGTTGAAGGTGTAGTAGAAGATGCACTGATACAGGCCGGAGGTCAGATTGTTGTAAAAAGAGGGATTCACGGAATGACAAAAGGAGTGCTCAGAGCACAGGGAAATGTCATCTGTAAGTTTATTGAGAATGCAACCATTATTTCCGGAGGTTATGTGGAGACAGATTCTATTTTACATAGTAAAGTATCTGCTGCAACAGAAGTCCGTGTCAGCGGTAAGAATGGATTTATTACAGGCGGTGTTATCCGTGCCGGAAGTCTGGTAGAAGCCCAGACCATCGGTTCCAGCCTTGGAGCAGGAACCCGTATTGAAGTTGGTGTGGATCCGGAGAAGAAGGAACGCTATGTGAAAGTCCAGGAAGAACTGCTTCAGTTAAATAAGACCATTGAGCAGATTCGGACAATTCTTACTACTTATGGAGAGAAGCTTAAGAATAAAGAAAAACTGGATCAGGAAAAGATACAATATATTGAACAGCTTATGCGTGCCTTTAAGGAGAAGGAAGCACAGCGTACACCATTAGAACATGAATATGAAAGACTGCAGAGCATATTAAATGGAAGCAGCAATGCAAGAGTAAAAGTTTCAAAGACGCTGTATGCGGGTGTAATTGTAAATATTACGGATGTAAGTCTTATTGTAAAGGATGACAGAAGCTTCTGCCAGCTTTATAAGGACGAGGGTGAAGTGAAAATCTCAAATATGTAATGCCATACGATTGAGGCAGGCTGGAGGTGCAGGGATATGTCAATTCGTCCGGTAGATATGAATGGAGTTATCCAGAGAACGCAGGATGTGGGAACGCTGAAACAACAGCAGGATGTGAAACCGATGGTAGATCAGCAGAACATCCAGATAGAAGTGCAGAGAGAGGAATACCGCCAGGCAGAACAGGTGACTAAGAAAGATGATTCCCAGATGGAAGAACATCGTTTTGATGCAAAGGAAGAGGGAAATGGTCAGTACCAGAGACAGGAACAGCGGAAGAAGAAACAGAAGGAAGACCGTGTGATTATCAAAGGTGCAACCGGTGGTTTTGACGTAAAAATATAAAAAGGAGTGTATCTGACAGATGACAGGTGTGGAGATTATCCTGATTCTGGCAGGTCTGGTTATGATGATTGGAAGCTTTATGGTAACAGAGAAGCTTTCCGGTGCAGAATTAGACCGTATTTCGGAACTGAGTCAGAATGAGATAAAAAAAATACTGGAAAACAAATTGAAAGATGCAGAGGTTGCAATAGAAGACCAGATTGACCATGCAATAGAAGATTCCATGGATAAAGTGGAGCGGGCGCTGGATAAAGAGACCAATGAAAAAATGCTGGCAATCGGTGAATACTCCGATACTGTTATGGAGAAGATGAACCAGACCCATAATGAGATTATGTTCTTATATAGTATGTTAAATGACAAGCATACAGAACTGACAAAGCTTGCCGGACAGATTGGTGAGATGTCAGCAGAAATCGGGGAAAGCTTAGAAGAAGCAAAAGAATCTGCGGCAAAAGAACCGGAAGAGGTAAAAGCGGCAGAGGAGCCGGTGGAGCCGGAAGCGGAAGCACCGGCCGGAGAGACAGAAACACAGCCGGAGCCGATGAATCACAACGAGAAAATCCTTGCTTTATATGCTGAGGGTAAATCTTATGTTGAGATTGCAAGAGAACTTGGACTTGGACTTGGTGAAGTAAAGCTTGTAATAGGATTGTATAAAGGAGTAGATACAGGTGAAGTTTAAATATTATCTGAGAGGCTTGGGAATTGGTATTCTGATAAGCACGATTATCTTATCCATATCATTTGCAATGAAAAAAAGTGACCTTTCAGATGATGAAATCATTGCAAGAGCAAAAGAACTTGGAATGGTAATGGAAGATACCGGAAAAGATACCATACCAAAAGCCACAGAAACGGAAGATGAGATTCCAAAGAGCACAGAAAATGGTTCCGATACCGGGCAGACAGGTGCACAGCCGGGAACAGAAAATTCCGGAGAGACACCGGTGGATGCAGGAACGGATGGAGCAGATGGTACACAGCCGTCACAGGATGGAACTGTTGTGCAGAAGGAATTTACCGTAGAAGTAGGAGATTCTTCCAATGCTGTTTCACAGCGTCTGCAGGAAGAAGGTCTTGTGGACAATGCAGAAGCTTTTAATAAATATATGGTAGATAATAATTATGCCAATTTTGTCCTGCCGGGAACCGTAACGATTCCGGAGGGAGCAGGATATGAAGAAGTTGCCGGAATTCTTACAGACAAAACAATTCATCATTAAAAAAAGGTTGCATAGCATGGCTGATTATGATATAATCCATGCGTTGCGATAAATTTACACATATACCGATTGTCAGATTGGTGCCGCAAGGTTGTCTGATAATAAGAAGTATATGGAAGAATAACCAAATGGAGGAAAAACAATGAGCGTTATTTCAATGAAACAGTTATTAGAAGCAGGTGTTCATTTCGGACATCAGACCAGAAGATGGAACCCTAAAATGGCTCCATACATCTACACAGAGAGAAATGGTATCTACATCATCGACTTACAGAAATCTGTAGGTAAAGTAGATGAGGCTTACAAAGCTATGGCAGATATCGCTGCTGAAGGTGGTACTATTCTTTTCGTAGGAACAAAGAAACAGGCTCAGGATGCTATCAAAACAGAAGCAGAGCGTTGTAACATGTTCTATGTAAACGAGAGATGGTTAGGTGGTATGCTTACTAACTTCAAGACAATCCAGAGCCGTATTGCAAGATTAAAAGCAATCGAAGCTATGGAAGAGGATGGAACATTTGATGTTCTTCCTAAGAAAGAAGTTATCAAATTAAAGAAAGAATTAGATAAATTACAGAAGAACTTAGGCGGAATCAAAGAAATGAAGAAGATTCCGGATGCTATCTTTATCGTAGATCCTAAGAAAGAAAGAATCTGCGTTCAGGAAGCACATTCTTTAGGAATTCCACTTATCGGTATCGCAGATACAAACTGTGACCCAGAAGAGTTAGATTATGTAATTCCTGGTAACGATGATGCAATCAGAGCCGTTAAATTAATCGTTTCTAAAATGGCTGATGCTGTTATCGAAGCAAATCAGGGAACTGTTGATGTTGACGCTGAAGCTGCAGAGGATGCAGAAGAAGCTGTAGAGGCATAAGAACAGTACTTTAAACGATAAGAAACACACGACGTGTGTATAAAACAGGACAGACAGTAATTGCCTGTCCTTACCTTTAGAAAAAATAAATGGAGGAAAATGAAGATGGCTATTACAGCAGCAATGGTAAAAGAACTGCGTGAATTAACCGGCGCAGGAATGATGGATTGTAAAAAAGCATTAGGTGAAACAGACGGCAACATGGATGAGGCTGTTGAATATTTAAGAAAAAACGGACAGGCAAAAGCTGAGAAGAAAGCTGGAAGAATCGCAGCAGAAGGTCTTTGTACTGTTGTAGTAAAAGATGACAAGACAGCAGCAGTTGTTGAAGTAAACTCTGAGACAGACTTCGTTGCTAAGAATGATACATTCCGTGAGTTCGTAGAAGCTGTTGCAACACAGGCAGTAAACTCTGACGCAGCAGATATGGATGCATTCATGGAAGAAAAATGGAATGCAGATGAAAGCAAGACTGTAAAAGATGCATTAGTAGAGAAAGTTGCAGTAATCGGAGAGAACTTAAAGATTCGTAGATTTGAAAAAGTTGTAGCTGAGAATGGTTGTGTTGTATCTTACATCCATGGCGGCGGAAGAATCGGTGTTATCGTTGATGCTGATACAACTGTTGTAAATGATGCAGTGAAAGAAGCATTAACAAACATTGCAATGCAGATTGCAGCTTTAAATCCAAAATATGTTTCCAGAGACGAAGTAAGTGCTGATTACATCGCACATGAGAAAGAGATTCTCTTAGCTCAGATTATGAACGACCCGAAAGAGTCCCAGAAACCGGAAAAGGTTATCCACGGAATGATCGAAGGACGTATCAGCAAAGAGTTAAAAGAAATCTGCTTAGTAGATCAGGTATATGTAAAAGCAGAAGACGGAAAACAGACAGTTGGAAAATACTTAGAGCAGGTTTCCAAAGAAGTTGGTGCTACTGTATCTGTTAAGAAATTTGTACGTTTCGAAACAGGTGAAGGATTAGAGAAGAAAAATGAAGACTTCGCTGCAGAAGTTGCTGCTCAGATAGCAGGAAACTAAGTCGCAAGGCATATATTGTAAATGTACATTAAATTCCCCTGTAGAGTGATTTCTGCAGGGGAATTTTCTGACAAAAGAAAGAAAAATCTCGAAAAGTAATTCAATTAAAATTGTTTTTTATAGTGATATTTTGTTAAAGTGTGTTACAATAGAAAAGAGATTTTATGACCGGGAGGTCACTACATGGAAGAGAAGACCACGAATGGGTTAAAGGAACAGCGGGAAAGGCGAAAACGCATTAATCGCATGAAAACGGGGATTATCATGTCTATCTTCGTATGGATGCTGATATCGATTATTTTATGTGTGGTATTGTTGTGCCGGGTGATTTCTTTACAGAATCAGATAGACAGGCTGGTATCAAGCGGTATTGTTTCCGGACAGGTACAGCAGGATGAGAATCAGTCGAAGGGTGAACTGCCCGCCGGAACGGAATTGCAGACAGATACGGAATATCAGGATTTGAGTGCGGATAATTCCATTGTCCAGCCGCTGGTAGCTGAAGATGAAAGCAATAAGGCACAGCCGGGAGACCAGCTTAAGGTATATCTTACCTTTGACGATGGGCCAAGCTCCAATACGGCGGCTATTTTAGATACATTGGCACAGTATAATGTGAAAGCAACATTTTTCGTTGTGGGAAAAGAAGATGAAGAGTCCCAGGAAATGTATAAAAGAATCGTAGATGAGGGACACACACTGGGAATGCATTCCTATTCCCATAAATACAGTGTGATTTATGATTCGCTTGAAAATTTTGAAGATGATTTTACCAAGATACAGAATTATCTTTATGATATAACGGGAGAAGATTGTCATTACTATCGTTTCCCGGGTGGAAGCAGCAATCAGGTCAGCAATACGGATATGAAGGATTTTATCAAATATCTGAATGAACAGGATGTTACTTATTTTGACTGGAATGTAACCAGTGGAGATGCTACTTCACAGGCATATACAGCAGAAGACCTGGTAGACCATGTGATGGAAGATGTGGTAAAATATAAGACATCAGTTGTTTTGCTTCATGATGCAAATACGAAGGAAACAACGGTGGAAGCCTTAGGCCCGATGATTGAGGCGTTACAGGCACAGGGAGTAGAATTACTTCCGATTACTGAGGATACAACTGTAATACAGCATATCAGTGCAGACAGTGTTCAATAGAGAAAATGGAGGTTTTTAAGAATGAGCTTTTTTAAAGATTTTAAAGAGGATTTATCACAGGCGGTAAACGAACTGGTACCGGGTGAGGATGCAGCAGATGCAATGGAACAGGACAATGATGTAGTTGTCGTAAATACATTAGAAGATGAACTGGATGTTGAGTCTGAATTATCCAAGTTAGACGGACTTTTAGAGAAGGTTACCAAGGATGCCAATACTCCGGTAGAGAAGGCAGCACCGGTACAGGAAACAAAAGTTGAGACACCAGTTGCAGAAGTAAAAGAAGAAAAAGAAGATTTACATATTCAGGAGGAAAGTAAAATGAGTGAGACAACAGCAAATGAGACTATGACAATGCCAGAGGAGACAGTAGCACCGGTACAGCCGGCAGCTCCGGTACATACCGCTCCGGTTCAGGTATCTGATGAAGTTTCAGATGAAGTATCTGTAATCACAGAAGGAACATCCATTACCGGTAATATGGCTTCTACCGGCTCTTTAGATATCCGTGGAAATATAAATGGTGATGTTCAGTGTAACGGTAAACTGGTTGTTACCGGAACCATCAACGGAAACAGCAATTCTGCTGAATTCTTTGCTGATGCTGCAAAAGTAGAAGGTGAAGTAGTAAGTACAGGAACTGTTAAAATCGGACTTGGTTCTGTTATCATTGGAAATATTACTGCAAGCGCTGCAGTTATCGCAGGCGCAATCAAAGGTGATATCGATGTTCAGGGACCTGTAGTAGTAGATACTTCTGCAGTTGTTATGGGTAATATCAAATCCCGTTCTGTTCAGATTAACAATGGTGCAGTTATCGAAGGTTTCTGTTCCCAGTGCTATGCTGATATTGATGTGGAAAGTCTTTTTGGAGAGAACAAATAATGAAGAGAGTATTTTTAAAATTAAGTGGAGAAGCACTTGCCGGAGAAAAGAAAACCGGCTTTGATGAGCCTACTGTAACAGAAGTAGCCCGTCAGGTAAAACAGATTGTAGATGGCGGATGCCAGGTAGGAATCGTAATCGGTGGCGGTAACTTCTGGAGAGGCCGTTCCAGCGAAACTATCGACCGTACCAAGGCAGACCAGATTGGTATGCTTGCAACCATTATGAACTGCATTTATGTGTCTGAAATCTTCCGTTCCGTTGGAATGATGACACAGATTCTGACACCGTTTGAGTGTGGCAGCATGACCAAGCTTTTTTCAAAGGATCGTGCCAATAAATATTTTGAAAAAGGAATGGTAGTATTTTTTGCAGGAGGAACCGGACATCCTTATTTCTCAACAGATACCGGAATTGTACTCCGTGCCATTGAAATGGATGCAGAGGGTATTTTCCTTGCAAAAGCCATTGACGGAGTCTATGACAGCGATCCGAAGGTAAATCCGGCAGCAAAGAAATATGATGAAGTATCTATTCAGGAAGTGATTGATAAGAAACTTGCAGTAGTAGATTTAACCGCATCTATTATGTGTATGGAAAATAAAATGCCAATGTATGTATTCGGATTAAATGAGCCGGACAGCATTGTGAATGCAATGAGCGGAAAATTTAACGGCACAAAAGTGACTGTATAATAAAGGAGATTATTTATGGATAGCAGATTAAACCCATATGAAGAGAAAATGCAGAAATCTTACGAGAATCTGGTAGACGAATATGCAACCATCCGTGCAGGAAGAGCAAATCCGCATATCTTAGACAGAATTACCGTAGATTATTATGGAACACCAACCCCGTTACAGCAGGTGGCAAATATTAATGTTCCGGAACCAAGAATGATTCAGATTCAGCCTTGGGAAGCTTCTCTTGTAAAAGAGATTGAAAAAGCAATTTTAACATCTGATTTAGGCTTAAATCCAACGAACGATGGTAAAGTAATCCGTCTTGTATTCCCGGAACTTACAGAAGAAAGACGTAAGGAACTGGCAAAGGATATTAAGAAAAAAGGTGAGAATGCCAAAGTGGCAATCCGTAATATCAGAAGAGATGCCAATGATGCATTCAAGAAACAGAACAAAGCCAATGAAGTATCTGAGGATGAGTTAAAAGAATTAGAGAACGATACTCAGAAAATTACGGATAAATACATTGCAAAAATTGATGGTGCAGTAGAGGAAAAGACAAAGGAAATCCTTACGGTATAATCTTATCCATGTACGACACA
This sequence comes from uncultured Lachnospiraceae bacterium, assembly GCA_900315735.1. Taxonomy (GTDB): domain Bacteria; phylum Bacillota; class Clostridia; order Lachnospirales; family Lachnospiraceae; genus Roseburia_C. Next base: position 233,719 of record ONAD01000001.1, read on the forward strand.
TATGGGGACATAGCGCGATTGCCGTGTCCCCTTTTATGTTGTAAACATCTGTAAAAAGGAGAACAAAGATGAAGATTCCAAAACATGTTGCAATTATTCTGGATGGAAACGGACGCTGGGCAAAGAAAAGAGGAATGCCAAGAAACTACGGACATACCATGGGAGCAAAGAATGTTGAAGTTATCTGTAAAGCAGCTCATGATCTGGGCATAGAATATGTAACCATGTATGCTTTTTCCACAGAGAACTGGAACCGTCCACAGAATGAAGTAGATGCTTTGATGAAGCTTTTGCGCAGTTATCTTAAGAACTGTACAAAGACAGCAGATAAGAATAATATGAGAGTCCGTGTAATCGGAGATACCAGCCGGCTGGATGATAAATTCCAGCAGCAGATTGCTGTATTGGAAAGAGAATCTGCCCATAATACGGGACTGAATTTACAGATTGCCATTAATTATGGAGCAAGAGATGAAATGATCCGTGGAATGAAGAAAATGTGGCAGGATGGTATTTCGGCAGAGGAGATTACCGAAGAAAAATATGCATCTTATCTTGATACGAAAGATATCCCGGATCCTGATCTTATGATCCGCACCAGTGGAGAACAGCGGCTTTCCAACTTCTTGCTGTGGCAGTTTGCCTATAGTGAGTTATATTTTACAGAGGTTCCATGGCCGGACTTTACACCGGAAGAACTGCGTAAAGCAGTAGAGGATTACAGCGGAAGAGACCGGAGATATGGAAAGATAGAGGAGGAGTAATATGTTTAAGACAAGATTATTAAGTGGAATCGTGCTGGTAATTCTGGCACTGGTATTCATTATTACCGGAAATGATTTGCTGCTGGCAGTAACCGGAATTATTTCTTTGATTGGATTGTTTGAACTGTATCGTGTGTTTAAAATTGAAAAAAGCTGTGCCGGTGTCGTCGGCGGACTGGCAACGATTGTATATTATTGTAATCTGAAATTTCATTTTATTCCGGATATGATGTTATTTGCCATCGCACTTTTGGTAGTGCTGATGTTTGTATATGTATTTTCTTATCCGAAATATCATACCGAGCAGATGTTAGCAGCATTTTTTGGTGTATTTTATGTATCGGTGATGCTTTCTTATGTATATCAGACCAGAATGCTTCCGGGTGGAGCTTATATTGTATGGTTAATTTTCTTATGCTCCTGGGGCTGCGATACCTGTGCATACTGCGTGGGTGTGCTGATTGGAAAGCATAAGATGGCACCGGTGCTTTCTCCGAAGAAATCCTGGGAAGGAGCTGTTGGCGGAGTAGTGGGAGCAGCATTATTAACCCTGATTTATTGCTTTGTTTTCCAGGGCTCTATGGGAAGCACCAACCGTGATATCATTATGCTTTGCATGATTTGTGCGATTGGGGCAATCATATCTATGATTGGAGACCTGACTGCATCTGCAATCAAACGTAATTATGACATTAAAGATTATGGCAAACTGATTCCGGGCCATGGTGGAATCTTAGACCGTTTTGACAGTGTAATATTTACAGCACCAATTATTTATTATCTTGCATTATATCTGATTGGTAAGTAGGAGGGAACATGAAGAAGATTGCAATTTTAGGTTCCACTGGTTCCATCGGAACCCAGACACTTTCTGTTGTAAGAGAACATGGAGATATTGAAGTAACTGCACTTGCGGCAGGACATAATATTGCAAAATTAGAAGAACAGATCCGGGAGTTTCATCCGGCTTTGGTTGCTGTATGGGCGGAAGAGGATGCGATTGAGCTTCGGACAAGGGTTGCAGATTTGAAGGTAAAGGTGGCTTCCGGGATGGAAGGACTTTTAGAAGTAGCAACGGAAGAGAAAGCAGAGATTCTTGTAACTGCCATTGTGGGGATGCTTGGTATCCGTCCGACCATAGCCGCTATGAAAGCAGGAAAGGACATTGCCCTTGCCAATAAGGAGACATTGGTTACTGCAGGACATATTATTATGCCACTGGCAAAAGAATGCAATGTGAAAATCCTTCCAGTGGACAGTGAACACAGTGCAATCTTTCAGTCTCTGCAGGGAGCCGGAGACAATAAAATCGCAAAAATACTTTTGACAGCTTCCGGCGGACCATTCCGTGGAAAGAAGCGGGTGGAATTAGAGCAGGTAAAAGTGGAAGATGCATTGAAGCATCCGAACTGGAGCATGGGACGTAAAATCACCATTGATTCCGCAACCATGATAAATAAGGGACTTGAAGTCATTGAAGCAAAATGGCTGTTTGATGTAAACGCAGACCAGATTCAGGTTGTAGTACAACCACAGAGTATCATACATTCTATGGTAGAGTATGAAGACGGTGCAGTCATTGCACAGCTTGGAACAGCAGATATGCGGCTTCCAATCCAGTATGCCCTGTATTATCCGAACCGGTTACACTTAAGTGGAGACCGGCTTGATTTCTGGAAAATGAAGGCAATTACATTGGAAGAGCCGGATATGGAGACATTTTACGGATTGAAACTGGCTTATGAAGCCTGCAGAAAGGGCGGTAACATTCCGACTGCTTTTAATGCAGCAAATGAGAGAGCGGTAGCAATGTTCTTAGACGGAAAGATTCGTTTCCTAGAGATTCCGGAAATTGCACAGGCGTGTATGGAGCAGTGTACCTATATTGCCAGTCCGTCCGTAGAAGAAATCCTTGCAACAGAGCAGGCTGCGTATGAGTATATAGAGAGCAGGTGGTAGATTGAAAATAATCATTGCAATCTTAATGTTCAGTTTTATTATTATTTTTCATGAACTGGGACATTTTTTGCTGGCAAAAAAAAATAAAATCAAAGTAAATGAATTTTGTCTGGGACTTGGACCAACGCTATTTGGAATTACAAAGGGAGAGACAAAATATTCCATAAAACTGCTGCCTTTTGGTGGAGCATGTATGATGGAAGGCGAAGACGGAGAGTCGGAAAGTGAAGGCTCCTTTAACAGCAAGTCCGTATGGGCGAGAATAGCAGTTGTAGCGGCTGGACCGGTTTTTAACTTTATTCTGGCATTCCTTCTGGCACTGATTGTTATCGGGACAGCCGGATTTGACCGGCCGGAAGTAAAAGGCGTTATGGAAGGGTATCCGGCGGAGGAAGCAGGACTTCAGGCTGGAGATATCATTAAAGAAATCAATGGAAAGAACATTCATATTTATCGTGAAGTAAGTGTTTACACGCTGTTTCATTCCAATGAGAATCTGGAAGTGACCTATGAAAGAGATGGAGAGGAATATACCTGTACCATCAGCCCGAAATATAATGAAGAAGCAGGAAGAAATCTCTTTGGAATCTATGGAAATACCATGCGTGAGCGGGGCAATATTTTAGAGACCATAAAATATAGCGTATATGAAGTGAAATACTGGATAGAAGTTACCATGGACAGCTTGAAGATGTTAGTGACCGGAAGAGTCAGCGTCAATGAACTTTCGGGACCGGTAGGTATTGTAAAGAATATTGGTGATACTTATGACGAGAGCAAGTCAGCGGGAACGCTATCGGTGGTATTGACATTAATTAATTATTCCATAATGCTGACTGCCAATCTTGGAATTATGAACCTGCTTCCATTACCGGCATTAGACGGAGGAAGACTGGTATTTCTGATTATAGAAGCCGTCAGAAAGAAACGGGTGGATCCGGACAAAGAGGGCATGGTTCATTTCATCGGACTGATGCTGCTTCTGGCATTGATGGTGCTTGTTATGTTTAATGATATTCGAAAATTATTTTAAATAATCCTGCACAGGAGGAAAAGCAATCATGGAACGAAAAGATACGAAAGTGGTAAAAATAGGAGACCGTATCATCGGTGGGAAAAATCCAATCCTGATACAGTCAATGACCAATACAAAGACAGAGGATGTAAAAGCAACCGTAGAGCAGATTAACCGTCTGGCAGCGGCAGGCTGTGATATCATCCGCTGTGCGGTGCCGACAATGGAAGCCGCAGAAGCATTGACTGAGATTAAGAAGCAGATAGCAATACCACTGGTTGCAGATATTCATTTTGATTACCGGCTGGCTATTGCTGCCATGGAGCATGGTGCAGATAAAATCAGAATCAATCCGGGCAACATCGGAAGCAAAGAGCGTGTGCAGGCTGTGGTAGACGTAGCAAAGGAAAGAAATATTCCAATCCGTGTGGGAGTCAACAGCGGTTCACTGGAAAAGGATTTAGTAGAAAAATATCATGGTGTTACTGCAGAAGGCATTGTAGAAAGTGCTTTGGATAAAGTGCATCTTATTGAAGATATGGGATATGACAATCTCGTTATCAGTATCAAATCTTCAGATGTTATGATGTGTGTAAAAGCCCATGAACTGATTACAGAGAAAACCGTCCATCCATTGCATGTAGGAATTACAGAGGCAGGAACGATTATCAGCGGAAATATTAAATCCTCCATTGGACTGGGACTGATTTTAAATCAGGGAATCGGAGATACCATTCGTGTTTCATTAACCGGAGATCCGTTAGAAGAAATCAAATCAGCAAAACTGATTTTAAGAACTTTAGGGCTTCGTAAAGGTGGTATAGAAGTCGTATCCTGTCCGACCTGTGGAAGAACAAGAATCAACTTAATCGAACTGGCAAATCAGGTAGAGAATATGGTAGCGGATATTCCTTTAGACATCAAGGTTGCTGTTATGGGCTGTGTAGTCAACGGACCGGGAGAAGCCAAGGAAGCCGATATCGGAATTGCCGGTGGTGTGGGAGAAGGACTAATTATAAAGCATGGTCAGATAGACCGTAAAGTACCGGAGAATCAGCTCTTAAGTGAATTAAGAAAGGAACTTTTGAACTGGAATAAGGAGTAGGAAAAATTATGGCAAAACTGTTTTTTGAAGTTTTTCCGACATTAAAGATTACCGGAGAGATGAGTGTACTTTTGAAAGAAACAGAGATTACAAAAGTGGCATCGAATTCCGCACAGAATGCACTGCGGATTTATTTAGAGAGTACAAGGCTAATTCCCAAACCGGAAATCTATCATATTGAACAAGAAATCAGACAACAGCTATTTCCGCACAAGGAGATAGCTGTTAAAATCATAGAAAAATTTAATTTATCCAGCCAGTATACACCGGAAAAACTGATGGCGGTATACCGGGAGAGTATTTTAGAAGAGATTCGCAATTACAGCGTACTGCTCTATAATCTGATGCGCTGCAGCAAAATGGAATTTGACCGGGAAGACCATATGATTCTTACCTTAGAGGATACCATTGTTGCCACAGAGCGGAGCAATGAACTGATTGATATCTTAGAAAAAATCATCTGCGAACGTTGTGGATTAAAATTAATGATTGAGCCACAGTATGAGAAGCCGGCAGAAAATGATTATTTAAAGAGCGCAGACAGCCAGATTGAAACAGAGGTTGCCCATATCGTGGCACGAACCGCTGCTGCAAGAACGCAGAATGCGGATGGCATGGAACAGCCTGCTGCCAATGAAGCAAACGCACAGCCGGATGCTAGAGCGTCAGAAAAGGAAAAAACACCTGCTGCCCCGGAGGAAAAACAGACTACCGGCACAGAAGGTGCAGGAGCAGCACCTACTGCTGGAAAGAATAACTTTTCCGGCGGAAAGGATTTTAAGGGAAAATCTTCCTTCCAGAGAAGAGATTTTGTTAAAAAATCAGACAATCCGGATGTTATTTATGGACGTGATTTTGAAGAGGATGCAATTCCGATTGAGACCATCGTAGGTGAAATGGGAGAAGTTGTCATCCGTGGACAGATAATGACATTAGATACAAGAGAAATCCGTGGTGAAAAGACAATTATCATTATGTCAGTAACGGATTTTACGGATTCCATTGTGCTTAAAATCTTTACAAAAAATGAGAATCTACCGGAACTGATGGGAGATTTGAAAAAGGGAGCATTTCTTAAAATTAAGGGTGTAACGACCATTGATAAATTTGACAGTGAGCTGACCATCGGCTCCATTGTCGGAATTAAGAAAATCCCTGATTTTACTACAATAAGAATGGACAACAGCCCATTAAAGAGAGTAGAGCTTCATTGCCATACCAAGATGAGTGACATGGATGGTGTTACCGATGTAGGAGATCTGGTAAAAAGGGCATATAAGTGGGGACATAAGGCACTGGCGATTACCGATCATGGAAATGTCCAGGCATTCCCGATTGCAAACCATGCACTGCCGGATGACCCGGACTTTAAGATTATCTATGGTGTGGAAGCTTATCTTGTGGATGACTTAAAGGACATTGTAGAAAATTCAAAGAATCAGTCCCTGCAGGATACCTATGTGGTATTCGATATAGAGACCACCGGATTTTCACCGCTGGTAAATAAAATTATTGAAATTGGTGCGGTAAAAGTAGAAAAGGGGAATATAACCGAGCGTTTTTCCACTTTTGTTAATCCGGAAGTGCCGATTCCGTTCCACATTGAAAATCTGACCGGAATCAAAGATGATATGGTAATTACGGCACCGGTGATTGCAGAAGTTATGTCGGAGTTCTTAGCCTTCTGTGATGGTGCTGTTATGGTAGCACACAATGCTGATTTTGATATGAGCTTTATCAAATATAACTGTGACCGTTTAAGCATTCCTTATGATTTTACCATTGCAGATACCGTTGCCATGGCACGAATGCTGTTGCCGAATCTGAACCGTTTTAAGCTGGATACCGTAGCAAGGGCATTAAATATTTCGCTGGAGAATCATCACCGTGCGGTAGATGATGCGGCATGTACCGCTGAAATTTTCGAAAAGTTTGTAAAAATGCTTGCTGACCGTGGCATCAATACACTGGATGAATTAAATGCCGAGGGACATGTCAGTAAAGAGACCGTTATGAAGATGCCGACCCATCATGCTATTATTCTTGCAATGAATGATCTGGGACGTGTGAATCTCTATAAGCTGATATCCTTATCCCACCTTGATTATTTCCATCAGAGGGCGAGAATTCCAAAGAGCGAATACTTAAAACACAAGGAAGGTTTACTGATTGGTTCTGCCTGTGAAGCGGGAGAACTCTATCAGGCAATTTTGCAGGGACGGTCGCAGGAGGAGATTATCCGTCTGGTGAAGTTTTATGATTACCTTGAAATCCAGCCTCTTGGAAATAATGCATTTATGATAAAAGATGAAAAAGCGCCGATTTCCACCATGGATGAATTAAAGGACATTAACCGCCGGATTGTAAAATTAGGAGAAGAATTCCATAAGCCGGTTGTGGCAACCTGTGATGTGCATTTTATGGACCCGGAGGATGAAGTATACCGTCGTATTATTCTGGCTGGTAAAGGCTTTAAGGATGCCGATGAGCAGGCTCCGCTATATCTTCGTACTACGGAAGAAATGTTAGAGGAATTCAGCTATTTAGGCAGTGAAAAAGCAAAAGAAGTTGTTATTGATAATACCAATAAGATTGCAGATATGTGCGAGCGCATTTCTCCGGTTCGCCCGGATAAATGTCCGCCGGTAATTGAAAATTCCGACCAGATGCTGCGTGATATCTGCTATAACAAGGCACATGAGATGTATGGAGAGGATTTGCCGGAAATCGTATCTGAACGATTGGAACGGGAGTTAAAATCCATCATCGGAAATGGTTATGCGGTAATGTATATCATTGCCCAGAAGCTGGTTTGGAAATCCAATGAGGATGGTTATCTGGTAGGTTCCCGTGGTTCCGTAGGTTCTTCTTTTGCAGCAACCATGTCCGGTATCACGGAGGTAAATCCACTGGCACCGCATTATTACTGTGCCCACTGTCATTACAGTGATTTTGATTCGCCGGAAGTAAAGGAATATGGCGGACAGTCCGGTTGTGATATGCCGGATAAGCGGTGTCCGAACTGCGGCAAACCACTGGTGAAAGCCGGGTTTGATATTCCGTTTGAAACATTCCTTGGATTTAAGGGAAATAAAGAGCCGGATATTGATCTTAACTTCTCCGGTGATTACCAGAGTAAATCCCATAAATATACAGAAGTAATTTTCGGTGCGGGACAGACCTTCCGTGCCGGAACCATTGGTACGCTGGCAGATAAAACCGCATTCGGTTATGTAAAGAATTATTATGAAGAGCATGGTGTGCATAAGAGAAACTGTGAGATAGACCGGATTGTGCAGGGCTGCGTGGGAATCCACCGGACCACCGGACAGCATCCGGGAGGTATCGTAGTATTGCCGGTGGGGGAAGAGATTTATTCCTTTACACCGATTCAGCATCCTGCCAACGATATGACAACCGATATTATTACGACTCATTTTGAGTACCATTCCATTGATCACAACTTATTAAAGCTTGATATTCTCGGACACGACGATCCGACCATGATCCGTATGCTTGAGGACTTAACCGGAATTGATGCACAGAAGATTCCGTTGGATGATAAGTCCGTCATGTCCTTATTTAAGAATACCAGTGCACTGAGTATTACACCGGATATGTTGACAAACTGTACACTTGGAGCACTTGGAATTCCTGAGTTTGGAACAGACTTTGCGATGCAGATGTTAATTGACGCAGACCCGCAGTCCTTTTCCCATCTGATTCGAATAGCAGGTCTGTCACACGGTACGGATGTATGGTTAGGAAATGCCCAGACATTGATTGAAGAGGGAAAAGCAACCATTTCTACGGCAATCTGTACCCGTGATGATATCATGATTTATCTTATCAGTATGGGACTTGACAGTGAGGAATCCTTTACCATTATGGAGTCTGTCCGTAAGGGAAAGGGCTTAAAACCGGAGTGGGAGGAAGAAATGACTGCCCACGGCGTACCGGACTGGTATATCTGGTCCTGTAAGAAGATTAAGTATATGTTCCCGAAAGCCCATGCGGCGGCATACGTTATGATGGCATGGCGTATTGCTTACTGTAAGGTATTTTATCCGCTGGCATATTATGCGGCATACTTTTCCATCCGTGCAACCGGATTCAGTTATGAGCTTATGTGTCAGGGAAAGGATAAGCTGAATTACTTCATGCGTGATTATGAGAAACGAAAGGATTCACTATCGAAGAAGGAGCAGGATACCTATAAGGATATGCGTATTGTGCAGGAAATGTATGCAAGAGGCTATGAGTTTTGGACCATTGATTTATATAAAGCCCAGGCATCCCGTTTCCAGATTATTGATGGCAAACTGATGCCTGCCTTAAGTACGATAGATGGTCTTGGCGAGAAGGCGGCAGAGGCAGTGGTAGAGGCTGCAAAGGATGGTCCGTTCCTTTCCAAGGATGATTTCAGACAGCGGACCAAAGTTAGTAAGACCGTAATTGATCTGATGGGAGACCTTGGATTATTTGGGGACTTGCCGGAATCAAACCAGCTTTCTTTATTTGATTTTTAATACATAGGAAGGTATAATTGTTAAAAGGAGTGAAGAGCATGAACGAAGTATATGAAAAGCTTTTAAAATGTTATGCGTGTTTTGAAGAAAAGATTGATTTTAAACCACAGGCAGCATTGATTTTAGGCTCCGGATTAGGAGATTATGCTGACACGAATATGAAGGTGGAAGCAGTGCTTGATTATCACGATATTGAAGGGTTTCCGGTATCAACGGTACCGGGACATAAGGGGCGCTTCGTATTCGGTTATGTAGGGGATGTGCCGGTAGTATGTATGCAGGGACGTGTGCATTATTATGAAGGTTATTCCATGCAGGATGTTGTGCTGCCAACAAGATTAATGAAAATGATGGGCGCAAAGGTACTCTTTCTTACCAATGCTGCAGGGGGAATACAGCAGGGAATGAAAGCCGGAGATCTGATGATGATTACCGGGCAGATAGGATGCTTTGTACCATCTCCTTTAATCGGGGCAAATATCGATGAACTGGGGGAAAGATTCCCGGATATGAGCCATATCTATGATGAGGATTTACAGAAAATAATCCGAAAAGCTGCCATTGAAGCAGATATTCCGCTTCGGGAAGGCACTTACCTGCAGTTATCAGGACCGAATTTTGAGACACCACAGGAAATTTCCATGTGCCGCGTACTGGGGGCAGATGCGGTAGGCATGAGTACAGCTTGTGAAGCCATTGCAGCAAATCATATGGGGATGAAAATCTGCGGTATTTCCTGTATTTCAAATCTTGCGGCAGGAATTTCACCATTTTCCCTGACACACCGTGAAGTTCAGGAGACAGCAGATCGTGTTGCACCATTGTTTAAAAAGCTGGTGACTGATTCTATTACCGGTATGAAAACATTTCTGTAAGAAAATGGTATAGCGGGAAGCAGCTATAGAAATTAAATATAAGAGGCAGATATCTATCAGGAGAAGGTAGAAGATAAGGAGGGGATTGCGTATGAATATACGTTTTTACAATGCCAGAATCTTAGTGCTGTCAGAGGGACATTCTTTTCAGGTGATAACCGGGGAATTGTGGGTAAAGAAGAATGAGATTATCTATATCGGGGATGGCCTTGATACGGAACGTGTTTTTGAAAAAGAGCCGGCAGGAATGATTCTTTGGGACAGGGAAATTGACGCAGGGAAAAACCTACTGCTGCCGGGATTTAAAAATGCCCATACCCATACGGCTATGACATTTTTACGTTCCTATGCGGATGACCTGCCATTACAGGACTGGCTGACAAAGCAGGTATTTCCGAAAGAGGCACTGCTTACGGCAGATGATATATACTGGCTCAGCATACTAGGCATCATGGAATATCTGACCAGTGGCATCACTTCAAATTTTGATATGTATTTCTTTCCGGAGACTATTGCAAAGGCTTCCATAGACTGTGGATTCCGGACCATGCAGGTCAGCAGCTTCAATGATTTTACAAGCTCCATTGAAGAGATGGAAGAAATTTATCATAAAGTCAATGAAATGAGTGACTTAACCGGTTATATGCCGGGATTTCATGCGGAATATACCACCTCAAAAGAGCATTTAAAACAGGTGGCAGCATTATCCGAAAAGCTGCATGCACCGGTATATTTTCATAATTCTGAGACTGCACTTGAAGTAGAACAGTGTAAGGAGCGATATGGACTGACACCGACCCAGCTGATGGAAGAGCTTGGAATGTTTCAATATGGCGGCGGTGGTTATCATTGTGTATATTTTGAAGATGAGGATTTTGAAATTTTTCGAAAGAGAAATCTTACGGCAGTAACGAATCCTGCATCGAATCTGAAGCTGGCAAGCGGAATCGCACCGATTGACCGCTTTATAAAAGAGGGAATTAATCTTGCCATCGGAACAGATGGCCCGGCAAGTAACAACTGCCTTGATATGTTCCGGGAAATGTTTTTAACTACCGGTCTGGCAAAGGTCAGAGAAAAGGATGCAGCCTGTGTTGGTGCGGAAGAAGTACTTTATATGGCAACGACAGGAGGAGCGGCTGCCATGGGACTGCATGACTGTGACTGTCTGGCAGAGGGAAAGAAAGCAGATTTAATCATGCTTGATTTAAAACAGCCGAATATGCAGCCGGAAAATAATCTCGTCAGGAATATTGTATACAGCGGAAGCAAACAGAATGTAAAGCTTACCATGGTAAATGGACAAATTCTTTATGAAGATAACACATTTCAGATTGGATTTGAACCGGAAGAAATATACCGGAAAGCAAATGAAATTATTGGCAGAATGAAATGAGAGGAACGATATGAAAGTAATATTTGTGCATCATAGCTGTTTTGTGGTGGAAATGGAAGATGTGGTTTTGATATTTGATTATTTTGAAGGAAACCGTGTAACCGGTTATACTTTTACCGGAGTGCTTCCGGTATTTGACAAAGACAAATCCATTTATTTCTTTGCAAGCCATAAGCATCAGGACCACTTTGATATGAATATTTTAAAACTGGCAGAGGATTATGAAGACATTCATTTTATTTTGTCAAAAGATACAAAAATGAGTCCGAATTTTATGAAAAAACACGGTATTCCGGAGCGGGCAAAGAAATGTATCGAATATGTCATTCCGGATAAGAAATATGGAATCGGAAAAGTGAAGATAAAAACCCTTCGTTCCACGGATGCCGGTGTGGCGTTTTTAGTAAAAACCTGTGGCAAGACCATTTATCATGCAGGAGACCTTCATAACTGGAAGATGGAGCATGTGGGAGAGCTGATCAATGGCAAGATGGAGCGGGACTACAGACACCAGATTCGGAAGTTGGAAGGAGAACATATCAATGTGGCATTTGTGGTATTAGACCCAAGACTTGGCGAGTATACCGACCTTGGTTTTGCCTATTTCATGAAGAATGTGGAAGCCGATTATGTATTCCCGATGCATATGTGGCAGGATTATTCCGCCATTGAAAAATACAAGCAAAAATGTGATAATCATCTGTATACAGACCGCATCATGGATATCGAAAAAGAAAATCAGGTATTTGATATGGACAATCTCAAATGAAATTCTTGAATTATGCCATTAATTGGTCTATACTTAATACGTTTCCTGCTTAGGGGAAGGAAATGTTTTCGTTACGCGGGAAATCTGTAAAAATGGTTCCCGTAGTTAAAAACAGGAGGAAGAATGTATGGATAATTTTCTCGCATTTGGAGGCAGTTTTTTACAGTATGTAGTTATTTTTGTGATTCTGGTTGCAATTGCAGTTCTCGGTGTGTTCACAGGTATTGCACTGCGGAAACGGAAAGATGCAAAGGAACTGGCATTACATGAAGATAAAAAGGAAGAAAAATAGTTTTTTGGAGGAATTATTGTGAAGAAATACGGAGTAAATGACTTAAGAAGAATGTATCTTGAATTCTTTGAGAGCAAAGGACATCTGGCAATGAAGAGCTTTTCTTTAGTACCACATAATGATAACAGTCTTCTGCTTATCAATGCTGGTATGGCTCCATTAAAGCCATATTTTACAGGACAGGAGATTCCGCCGAGAAGAAGAGTGACAACCTGTCAGAAATGTATTCGTACCGGAGATATTGAAAATGTAGGTAAGACAGCAAGACATCTTACTTTCTTTGAGATGCTTGGAAACTTCTCCTTTGGTGATTATTTCAAACATGAAGCAATTGCATGGTCATGGGAATTCTTAACCAAAGTGTTAGAGCTTGACCCGGAGCGTCTGTACCCATCTATCTATGGAGAAGACGAAGAAGCATTTGAAATCTGGACCAAAGAAGTCGGTGTTCCGGCAGAGAAGATTACCAGATTCTATCGTGACCCGGAAACCGGGGAATGCGATAACTTCTGGGAGCATGGTGCAGGACCTTGCGGACCATGTTCTGAAATCTATTATGACCGTGGAGAAAAATACGGCTGTGGAAGTCCTGACTGTAAAGTAGGATGTGAGTGCGACCGTTTCATGGAAGTATGGAACAACGTATTTACACAGTTCGAGGGAGATGGCAAAGGTGGTTATACCGAACTTTCCCAGAAAAATATTGATACCGGAATGGGATTAGAGCGTCTGGCAGTTGTTATGCAGGATGTAGACTCCGTATTTGATATTGATACCATGAAAGCAATCCGTGATAAGATTTGTGAATTATCAGGAAAGACTTATCAGAAGGATGCATTAGATGACGTTTCTATCCGTCTGATTACAGACCATATCCGTTCCGTAACCTTTATGGTATCCGACGGAATCATGCCAAGTAACGAAGGAAGAGGTTACGTTTTAAGAAGACTGATTCGTCGTGCTGCAAGACATGGAAGATTACTTGGAATTGACGGACTGTTCTTGGCAAAACTCAGCGAAACGGTTATTCATGAGAGCAAAGACGGTTATCCGGAATTAGAAGAGAAGAAAGATTTCATCTTCAAGGTATTATCCCAGGAAGAAGAAAAATTCAATAAAACAATTGACCAGGGACTTGCTATTTTAGCAGAGATGCAGGACAAGCTGGAAAAAGAAGGAAAGAAAGAATTATCCGGAGAGGATGCTTTCAAACTTTATGATACTTATGGATTCCCTCTTGACCTGACACAGGAAATCTTAGAAGAAAAAGGATTTACCATTGATGAAGCCGGATTTAAGGCTGCAATGGAAGAGCAGAGAGAGAAAGCTAGAAAAGCAAGAAAAGTAACCAACTATATGGGTGCAGATGTTACCGTATATGAATCCATCGACCCAAGTATTACAACTGAATTTGTAGGATATGAGAACAATACTTATACCTCCAAGATTACAGTAATGACTACCGAGACTGAAATCACAGAAGCTTTATCCGATGGTGAGATTGGAACTATTTTCGTAGAGAAGACTCCATTCTATGCAACCATGGGTGGACAGGTAGCAGATACCGGTGTTATCAGCAGCAAGGACGGAAGCTTTGTCTTTGAAGTAGAAGACACTGTAAAGATGCTTGGCGGTAAAGTCGGACACATCGGTAAAGTTACCAAGGGAATGATTAAGACCGGTGACGAAGTAGAACTTTCCATTGATGTAGACAGAAGACTTGCAATTGGTAAAAACCACAGTGCAACACATCTTCTTCAGGAAGCATTAAGAGAAGTACTTGGTACCCATGTACAGCAGTCCGGTTCTTATGTAGACGAGCACAGATTAAGATTCGACTTTACACATTTCTCCGCAATGACCAAAGAAGAAATTGCGAAAGTAGAAGATATTGTAAACCAGAAAATTGCAGAGGCACTTCCTGTTGTAACAGAAGTAATGTCCTTAGAGGATGCAAAGAAGACCGGTGCAATGGCATTATTTGGTGAGAAATACGGCGATACGGTCCGTGTTGTAAAAATGGGAGATTTTTCTACCGAGCTTTGTGGTGGTACCCATGTAAGCAACACCAGTGCAGTCCAGGCATTTAAGATTATTTCCGAGGCTGGAATCCAGGCTGGTGTCAGAAGAATTGAAGCCCTGACATCCAAGGGTGTATTTGAATACTATGACCAGTTAGAAGAGACTTTAAAAGAAGCTGCAAAATTATTAAAAGCGACACCTGCAAACCTCGTTGAACGTGTTAATCACGTATTAGGCGAAGTAAAAGCATTACAGTCCGAAAATGAATCCTTAAAGAGCAAAGCTGCAAAGGATGCATTAGGCGATGTTATGAACCAGGTAGAAGAAGTAGCCGGTGTGAAACTTTTAGCAACCAGCGTATCCGGTGTGGATATGAATGGTTTAAGAGACTTAGGAGACCAGCTGAAAGAGAAGCTTGGCGAAGGTGTTATCGTATTAGCTTCTGATTGTGATGGCAAAGTAAACCTTGTTGCAATGGCAACTGATGCGGCAATGGGCAAAGGAGCACATGCCGGTAACCTCATCAAGGGAATTGCTGCTAAAGTTGGCGGAGGCGGCGGTGGCCGTCCGAATATGGCTCAGGCTGGTGGTAAGAATCCGGCTGGCATCAAAGATGCATTGGCAGAAGCAAAGACTGTTCTTGCACAGCAGTTAGCATAAAATATACCGAATTAAAAATATTTTCCGGAAAATTGGAAAAACAGCAAAAAACGGTTGACGTACGGGAAAATTATGCTATAATCTTTGGTAGTGCAATAAAATTACCCAAACAGTTGAATATGCACAATACGCAACTGGAGGGAGGTTAGGTGTGAGACAATGTCAAATGTAATCGTAAAAGAAAACGAGACGTTAGATAGCGCTTTACGCAGATTCAAAAGAAACTGTGCGAAAGCTGGTATCCAGCAGGAGATCCGTAAAAGAGAGCATTACGAGAAACCAAGTGTTAAACGTAAGAAAAAGTCGGAAGCTGCAAGAAAACGTAAGTACAACTAATAAGATAGAAAGCTGTCACATTTGTGACAGCTTTCACTTTTTATACTGCCAAGCTTGTGTGAGAAACAAATTTTAGAGCATATTTTATAAGACAAGTCATATATATAGTCGTGAGGAGAAATCCTTGCGACTTTTTTTACGCGTGTTTCTCGTAGTTACGCGAGTAGAAGTCTGGAAGATATGAAAAATGTTTTTCTAAGATTTAGTAAAAAGGCGGCATGGTTCCTCAAAGGATGGATGCCTGATAAAGGCTGTTAGCGGCACTTGGAATTTCCACAGGCATCAGGCAACGCTGGCACATGGACGTGCCAGCAAGGCGTAACCTGAACATGGATGTGAATTTGCGCCGGTTGCCGGGAAAAACAATATCTTAATTGAAATTCTTAGTGCTGCTTACAGCTTTTATATGACATTCATTTTTGAGGAACCATGACACCGGGTTAATAATTTTAGAAAAAACATTTTTATAAAAGAAGGGAGTGACCCCGGAAACAATGCTAGAACAGGTACTTCAGATTTTCCCAGCAGAGCTTCGGAAAATGCTGCTTGCAAATAAAGATAAATTAAAGGAGACAGAGGAAATACGCATCCGCATAAACCAGCCGATGCTTCTATGGGATGGGAGAAGGGAATATTTTTTGGATAAGCTAAGCGGCAGATTAAGTACGGAGGCAGAAGGGAGTTATTACATAAAGGAAAGTGATATGCAGGCGATGCTGACCTTTTTAAGCAGGTATTCCATTTATGCTTATGAGGAAGAACTAAAAAGCGGATTTCTGACTTTAGAAGGGGGACATAGAGTCGGAGTAACCGGACAGGTCCGGATGGAGGGAGAAAAGGTGGAGCAGCTTGCTTATGTCGGAGCATTGAATATAAGAATTGCACATCAGCAGATTGGATGTGCAAAGAATATTCTTCCCTTTATCCGAACAGAACAGAGCGTGAGAAATACGCTTTTCGTATCTTCTGTTGGGATTGGAAAGACCACACTGCTCCGGGACTGTATTCGTCTGATTTCCGGAGATGAGACAAGCAGAATACATTTTAAGGTGGGGGTGGTAGATGAGCGTTCTGAGATAGCAGCCTGCTACCATGGAATTCCGCAGAATAATCTTGGCATGCGGACAGATGTGATAGACCGGTGTAAAAAGGCAGTGGGAATGCGGATGCTTCTTCGTTCCATGTCGCCGGATGTAATTGCAGTGGATGAACTTGGTTCCATGGAAGATTTTCAGGCAGTGGATGAAGTATTGCATTGTGGCTGCAGCATTCTTGGAACCATTCACGCAGCAGATATGTTGGAATTACAACAAAAGGAACAGCTTAGAAAATGGGTGGAACAAGAGATTTTTGAGCGGTATGTCATCTTAAAAAAGGATGAGAGGGGAGAAAGACATTTTATGATTTATGATGGGGCATGGGAAAAAATATGGTCCGATTGATAGGAGTAGTGCTGATACTTTTGGGAACAGTTGGAATTGGGTATGACAGAATGCGGCAGATAAAGAAGCATTATGAAGGGCTTTTAGACTGGCGGGAATGTATGCTCAAAATACAGGGAGATATGCAAAGCTTAAAGAAGCCGTTGCCGGATATTATTGCAGAATTGGGGCATCATGCACCGGAAGCCTTTCAGACCTTTTTTATGCAGGTTCATAAGGAACTGATGCAGTATGAAAACAGCAGTCCGAAAAGCTGCTGGAAGGAGGCATGGAAGTCCTGGGAGAACCGGGAAATATTTACGAAAGAGGAAGGACAGCTGTTTTTAGAGTGCGGAAGGCTTTTAGAACAGGGAAGCGGAGGAATGTTTGAAAAAGAGGCAGAACTACTGATAGAGAGAATCAATATTTTGATTCAAAGGGAACAGACAGAGATGAGAGAGAGGATAAAAGTCAGCATGTACCTGTGCGCTACCGCAGGAATATTTCTGGTGCTGATTCTGGTTTAATGGAGGAGAAGATGAGCGTAAACCTGATATTTAAAATTGCGGCAGTTGGTATTTTGGTGACGGTAATCAGCCAGGTGCTAAAGCACAGTGGGCGGGAAGAACATGCATTTTTAACCAGTCTGGCAGGACTTTTGATTGTGCTGTTCTGGATTGTTCCGTACATATATGATTTGTTTGAGACGATGAAGTCACTGTTTTCGTTGTAGAGGAGAAATATGGATATTATTCAGGTTGGATTACTCGGAATCACAGCGGTTTTCCTTGCGCTTTTTATCAAAAATTACAAAAGCGAATACAGCATTTTAATCAGCATTGTGGCATGCATTTGCATCTTTATCTTTCTGATAGGAAAATTGGAGCTTGTATTGTCTTACATCAATAGTGTGGTGGAGCTGCTTCCTGTGGATGGAAGGTATCTTGCCATGATTTTAAAAATGATTGGAATTACTTATGTAGCAGAATTTGCAACAGATATTTGCAGAGAATCCGGGTATCAGGCAATTGCCGGACAAATTGAAATATTTGCCAAGCTGTCGATTCTTTTAATCAGCATGCCGGTGCTGATGGGATTTATTGAAACGTTAGGGGCTTTTTTATGAAGAGACAACCAGTTAAAAATGCGTTTAAGGTGCTTGTAAGAGCGGCAGGATGTTTCACTTTATTTTTCATGCTCTGGCTTATACCGGGAGAGCTTGTACATGCATCTTCGGTATCGGCGGCATCAGATAACAGTGGGACAGGGATGAATAAGGATTATACCGATGATTTTATGAAACAGCTGGATTTATCAGAGATTGAGCAGTATTTAAAGGAACAGGATGCGACAAAAGAGATTAGTTTCTATGAATTGATTAAAGCGCTGGCAACCGGAAACTTTTCCTGTGACGGACAAAAGCTGACGCAGGCAGTGGGAAGGATTCTGTGGGGAGAATTGCAGGATAATAAGGCAATACTGGTAACCGTTCTTTTACTGGCAATCAGTTGCGCATTTCTTAAAAATTTCTCCGATATTTTTCATAATACATATATATCGGAAGTCTGCTTTTTCCTGATTTATATGGAGATGATAGCTTTGCTGCTGCAGTCCTATCAGATGATGAGTGATATTGTGGTAACGGCAATGAATCAGATTGTAGATTTTATGAATATGCTGATTCCGGTATTTGGCATGTCTCTGGCATTTTCCATGGCAAATTTTACAGCGGCTGGATTTTACCAGATTGCATTTATCGTGGTTTATATTGTGCAGTGGGGAATGCTCGCCTGTCTGGTGCCAATGACGAAACTCTTTATCATGATGGAATTTATGAATTATATGATAGAAGGGGAGCGTTTTAGCAGAATGTGTGAACTGATGGAAGAAATTATCCGCTGGTGTCTAAAATGTGCGATTGCAGCAACCATTGGACTGAATGTGGTACAGACCATGGTGGTTCCGGTCATTGACCGTTTGAAAATGAGTACCGTCACAAAAACACTTGGAATGATACCGGGAATGGGAAATATTACCGGAGCAGTCAGTGAGCTGATGCTTGGAGCAGGAATGGTCATTAAAAATAGTGTCGGAACCGCAGGAGTATTGATTCTGCTTTTGCTGGTGATGCTTCCTTTATGTAAAATGTTTTTGCTGAGTCTTATGTATAAAGTGACTGCTGCAGTAACCGAACCGGTATCGGACAAACGGATTGCAGGAAGCATGAATGGGATTTGTCTGGGCTGCCGGCTGCTTACAAGGATTTTGCTTACTTCGCTGGTACTTTTTCTGGTTACGATTGCTATGATTACTGCCATATCCGGGTTCCTGATGGGATAGAGAGAAGAAATGGTAGAAGAATAGGAAGAAGGGGAAAGGTAAAATGGATGCAATTTTAAACTGGATGAAGGGAATTCTGATTCTTTTTCTGATTGGGCATGTGCTGCTGTATCTGGTGCAGAATAAAACCTATGAAAAATATGTACATTTCTTTCTTCGGATTCTGATTCTGCTGGCAGTAATGGCGCCCATTGCTTCGAAGGTGGTGGATGAGGATGCACTGATACAGAACATTGAGCAGGCACAGTTCTTTCAGGAACTTGAAAATGTACAGAAAGTAAATGCCATAAGCAGTGCAGAGACGGCAGATTACCGTTTGCAATATGAAGAAGCCTGCAGTGGTCAGGTAGAGGATACGTTAAGGCAGAAGGGATATGCGGTAGCATACAGTAAGGTAACGTTAAATGAGGCTTATGAAATAGAACATATTACAATCGGTATGGAAAAGTCTGGGGATGACATTGAGAAAAATAGTTCTGTTCTGGTTTCTGATATTGAGATACCGGCAATTGAGATAAAAGAAACAGAAGCACAAAAGGAACAGAAAAATCAGAAGTATGCAGAATTAGAAAAATTTGTATGTGAAAATTATCTGGTGGATAAGACACAGGTTCAGATAGAAGAGGTGAGATGATGAAAATGCAGGATTTTATGCAAAAGATAAAAGAAAAGAAGCTAAAACGGTCAGATTGGCTGATTTTAGTCTTAGCTGGCATATTGATTCTGATTATCGCATTGCCTACGGATACCAAAGGGAAAAAACAGGCAGAAGAAACAAAAGAAAATCTTTCGAAGGAAACCGATACCATGGAGGCATCCAAAGATGAAATAGAACGGAAATTAGAAGCTATTTTAGAAAAAATCGACGGAGCCGGTGAGGTAAAGGTGATGATTACTTATCAGGACAGCGGAACGCAGGTGGTAGAAAAGGATAAAAATACTTCTGCAAATTCCGTAGAGGAAAGTGACAGCACCGGCGGGGTAAGAAGCACGAAGGAACAGCAGCTGCAGGAAAGTACGGTATATGATGAAGCGGATGCCGGAAATACGCCCTTTGTTTCAAAGGAACTTCTTCCAAAAGTAGAGGGAATTTTAATCGTAGCATCTGGTGGTGATAACCAGAAGGTGAAACAGAATATTTCCGAGGCAGTTTTGGCATTATTTCAGGTGGAAGCACATAGAATAAAAATAGTAAAAATGAGCGGACTGGAGGACAGTAAATGAAGAAAGTATTTAAGAAAAATCAACTCATTATAACCGCATTGGCATTGATGATAGCAGTGGCTGGTTACTTAAGTTTTACCGACAAGAATGGCAAAGATGAAAGGGTGGCAATGGAGGCTTCTGCAGATACGGCAGATTTATCTTATGAGATATCGGCAGAGGATGACTTAGCAGAAGCAGACATTTTTACCGATACGGAAGATAACAGTACCGAAGCTGTATCGGCGGCAGACGGCGTGGTGGAAGAAAGTCTTGAAAATCCGGGTGAAGCTGTCATGGCAAGCAGCAGTGTGGACTATGCATCAGAAATGAAATTAAGCCGGGAACAGGTCCGCTCCAAAAATAAGGAGACTTTGTTGGAAATTATCAATAATACAAATATTGATGAAGCTGCAAAGCAGGATGCCTTAAATCAGATGGTAGCAATGACGGATATTGCGGAACGGGAAAATGCAGCCGAGATGTTATTAGAGGCAAAAGGATTTACGGATGTAGTTGTCAGCATTACCGACGATACAGCGGATGTAGTGCTTGATATGGGAGAAGTAACCGATGCCAAACGTGCCCAGGTAGAGGATATTGTAAAGAGAAAAGCAGGCATTGAAGCAGAAAATATTATTATTACACCGATTCAGAAAAATACCACACAGGAGAATCCGGCAACAGAAACCACTGAAAATACAGACACAACAGAACAGGAAAATTAGAAGAAGCAGCCCCGCTCTTAGATACTTGAAAACGGGGCTGAAATTAGTATAATAAAAGCATAAGAAAAAGAGCCTGAGAGAACAATCAGAAGAGAGGAAATGCCTATGAAGAGAGTATTTTTAATTGTATTAGACAGCGTTGGAATCGGAGAAATGCCGGATGCGGCAGATTATCATGATGAAGGAAGCAATACCTTACTTGCAGCCTCAAAAAGTCCATATTTTTCCATGCCAAATATGCACGCACTGGGTTATTTTAATATTGACGGAGTCCATATTGGAGAAAAGGAAGCAAATCCCAAAGGTGCATTTGCCAGACTGACAGAGGTTTCCAAAGGAAAAGATACTACCATCGGACACTGGGAGATTGCAGGTGTGATATCCAATTATCCACTGCCTACATTTCCAAATGGATTTCCGCAGGAAATCATAGAAGAATTTGAACAGAAAACCGGACGCGGCGTACTTTGCAACCGCCCATATTCCGGTACAGATGTTATCCGGGACTATGGAAAAGAGCATATGGAAACCGGAAAACTGATTGTATACACATCTGCGGATTCTGTTTTTCAGGTAGCAGCCCATGAAGAAGTGGTACCCATTGAAGAACTGTACCGGGATTGCCAGATTGCAAGGAAGATGCTGACCGGAAAAAATGGAGTAGGAAGAGTCATTGCAAGACCGTTTATCGGAGAGCCGGGCAACTTTACCCGTACCGCAGGAAGACATGATTTTTCCTTGGAGCCGCCGGCAGTTACCATGTTAGACCAGCTGACGGAAAGCGGGAAAACAGTGCTGTCCGTTGGAAAAATCATAGACATTTTTGCAGAGCGGGGAATTACAGATTTTGTACGAACAAACGGAAATGATGATGGAATTGACAAAACATTAGCCTATATGGACAAAGATTTTACTGGATTATGTTTCACGAATCTGGTAGACTATGATATGTTGTACGGACATAGGAATGATGTAGATGGTTATGCAAAAGCACTGACACACTTTGATGAGCGTCTGCCGGAGCTTTTGGCAAAGTTACGGGAGGATGATATTTTAATGATTACAGCCGACCACGGATGTGATCCGAGTACACCTTCCATAGACCATTCCAGAGAATATACACCACTTCTTATGTATGGAGCACATATTGCTCCGGGTAAGAATTATGGCACAAGAGGCAGCTTTGCAGACATTGCTGCAACCATATTATCTTACTTCGACATAAAGCAAAAATGTGCGGGTGAGCCGCTGGAATTATAGGAGGTCCCATTTTGGCTGATTTGAGAAAAGAGATAGAGAAACGAAGAACATTTGCAATTATTTCCCATCCGGATGCCGGTAAGACAACCCTGACAGAGAAATTTCTTCTGTATGGAGGAGCCATTAACCTGGCAGGTTCTGTAAAAGGAAAAGCGACTGCAAGACACGCAGTTTCTGACTGGATGGAAATAGAGAAGGAGAGAGGTATTTCCGTTACTTCTTCGGTATTGCAGTTTAATTATGGCGGATATTGCATCAATATTCTGGATACACCGGGACATCAGGACTTTTCGGAAGATACTTACCGTACCCTGATGGCTGCCGATTCTGCAGTTATGGTAATTGATGGTTCAAAGGGTGTAGAGGCGCAGACCAGAAAACTGTTTAAAGTCTGTGTAATGCGTCATATTCCGATTTTTACATTTATCAATAAAATGGACCGCGATGCCAATGATACCTTTGATTTATTGGATGAAATCGAAAAAGAGCTTGGCATTGCTACCTGCCCGATTAACTGGCCGATTGGCTCCGGAAAGAATTTTAAGGGAGTTTATGACCGGAACACGAAAAAAGTCATGCTGTTTTCTGACACCTTGAAGGGAACCAAGGAAGGTGAAGAAAAGGATTTTGATATTGATGATCCTGCTCTGGCAGCGGAAATCGGACAGGAGTACCGGGATAAATTAGATGAAGAAATTGAATTGTTAGATGGTGCAAGTGCAGAATTTGATATGGATCTGGTATCCAAGGGAGAGCTGTCACCGGTATTCTTTGGTTCTGCTTTAACGAACTTTGGTGTAGAAACCTTCTTAAAGCATTTCCTTTCCATGACTACATCACCGCTTCCGAGAAATTCGGACAAGGGGCTGATTGATCCGTTTGGTTCCGATTTCTCTGCTTTTGTCTTTAAGATTCAGGCAAATATGAATAAGAATCATCGTGACCGTATTGCATTTATGCGAATCTGTTCCGGAAAGTTTGAAGCCGGCATGGAAGTAAAACATATCCAGGGCGGAAAAGCAATCCGTCTTTCACAGCCGCAGCAGTTGATGGCGCAGGAGAGAAAGATTATAGAAGAGGCATATGCCGGAGATATTATCGGCGTTTTTGACCCGGGTATCTTTTCCATTGGTGATACCTTAACCACAGCAAAAGACAACTTTGCATTCGAAGGAATCCCGACTTTTGCACCGGAGCATTTTGCAAGGGTACGTCAGGTGGATACCATGAAACGAAAACAGTTCGTCAAAGGTGTCATGCAGATTGCGCAGGAAGGTGCAATCCAGATTTTCCAGGAATATCAGGGTGGTATGGAAGAGATTATCGTAGGTGTAGTAGGTGTACTGCAGTTTGATGTATTAAAATACCGTCTGGAAAATGAATACAATGTGGAAATCCGCTTAGAGAAGCTTCCATATGAGCATATCCGCTGGATTGAAAATAAAGATATTGATATGGACAAGCTTACGGGAACTTCTGATATGAAGAAAATCCGCGACCTTAAGGGCAATCCGCTGCTGTTATTTGTCAATGCATGGAGCGTTGGCATGACCCTTGACCGAAATGATGGTCTGGTATTATCGGAATTCGGTAAAAACTAAGTGGGTATAAACGAAATTAAGAAGTGACATACTTAAAAAAATAGAAGCTTTTTTATAAAAATAAAGGAGGATAACGAAATGGTAGTAAAGATTACAAATGACAATTTTGAAGATGAAGTATTAAAGTCAGATAAACCGGTACTTTTGGATTTCTGGGCAGACTGGTGCGGTCCATGTAAAATGATGTCTCCAATCGTGGAAGAACTGGCAGATGAATTAGAGGGACAGGTAAAGGTTGGAAAAGTAAATGTGGATGAAGAAGCTGCACTGGCTTTGAAATATCAGATTATGAGCATTCCGACTCTGGTTGTAATGAAAAACGGTGTTTTTGAAGGAAAGAGCATCGGTGTGCAGGATAAAGATGAAGTATTAAAGCTTCTGGCTTTATAATTTATAATTTATAAGAAAATCCGGATGGTACATATTAATGTACTGTCCGGATTTTATCATTCAAATGTTATGGATACATGATAAAGACCTAAGTGATACTGCTATAAAAATATATCATCATACCGAAAAAAATATAGCAGTTATTTTTCAGAAAGTTTCTGTTCTAACTGACCGATGATGCGTCCTTTGTCCATCGGAGAAAGTTTACGGAAAAGCTGAAGCAGTAAACGTTCATCCGGGTCGGATAAGGATGCCTGATATTCGGATTCTTCTGCAATCTGAAGGTCGGAAGATGCCTGGTATTCACCGGTGAGAAGATAATATACATCAACATCTAAAAATTCACTTATTTTAACAATTTTATCAGAAGAAGGATTTGTTCCCTTGGATTTCCAGCTGCTGATAGCGGCAGGAGAGATTCCGGTGTATTCCGATAATTCTTTTTGTGAAAGCTTCTTTTCACGTAATAATGCAAAGATACGTTGGCTGATTGTCATAGTGTACTCCTTTATCAGGTATTTTAATAATATTTTGTATAAGAAATAAAAATAAATACGCAAATATGAATTGACAAATTCATATTTATGAATTATAATGTAATATGTGAAATTATTTTCATATTATACATCATTTTCTACATAAACACAAATGATAAAGAAGAAAAGGGGAGACTTTTATGGCAAAGACAAAACGGCAGATTACTCCAATGGGGAAAGAAATAAAGCGCAGACTGCTTGAACTTGAGATGAGTCAGGAGGAACTGGCAATATCAGTTGGTTGCAGTCCGCAGTATATCAATCATATTATTTACGGAGAACGGTCTGGCGAGAAGTACTTAGAACAGATTTTTCTGAACCTTGGTATGGATGGATATTATAATTAAAAGATGGAACAATTGCGGACGCAACCATTGTTTATAGAAAATTAATTTGTAACAGGAATCTTATTATGTTAAGATAGAGATACCTTTCCGGGAGAGACTTCAGAAAGAAGTCTTTTTTCTTTACATGAAAATATTACACTTGATAAAATACTTGGCTATTCTGCCGGATTTACCCACTTTATAAGAAGTAGAAGTACCGTAAAAAATATTTTCTAAAAATGCAGTTGACATTTTGAAGAAAGTATACTACTATAATATCAGAAAACGAACATAAGTTCGCATGAAGGAGAATTGAAATGGCGAGAGAAGTAAAAGATACGAGAAGAGACAGCAGTAAGGAAGATAAATTAAAGGCACTGGATGCCGCTATATCCCAGATTGAGAAACAGTACGGAAAAGGTTCTGTTATGAAGCTTGGCGATGAGAGTAACCGGATGAATGTAGAGACTGTTCCGACAGGCTCCTTAAGCCTTGATATTGCACTGGGCTTAGGTGGACTTCCGAAGGGAAGAATTATTGAGATATATGGACCGGAATCCAGTGGTAAGACAACCGTTGCCCTGCATGCAGTTGCTGAGGTACAGAAGCGTGGCGGAATTGCCGGATTTATTGATGCAGAGCATGCATTAGACCCGGCATATGCGAAGAATATCGGAGTAGATATTGATAATCTTTATATTTCACAGCCGGATAATGGAGAACAGGCACTTGAGATTACAGAGACTATGGTAAGATCCGGTGCAGTAGATATTGTAATCGTAGACTCAGTTGCAGCTCTGGTACCAAAGGCTGAGATTGATGGTGATATGGGAGATTCCCATGTGGGCTTACAGGCAAGACTGATGTCACAGGCACTTCGTAAGCTGACTGCAGCAATCAACCGTTCCAACTGTATTGTAATCTTTATTAACCAGTTACGTGAAAAGGTTGGTGTTATGTTTGGCAATCCGGAGACAACAACCGGTGGACGTGCATTGAAATTCTATTCTTCCGTACGTCTTGATGTGCGTAGAATTGAATCCTTAAAACAGGGCGGTGAGATTGTTGGTAACCGTACCCGTATCAAAGTAGTAAAGAACAAGGTAGCACCACCATTTAAAGAGGCTGAATTTGATATTATGTTCGGAGAAGGAATTTCCAAAGAGGGAGACGTTCTTGATCTGGCTTCCGAGCTTGGTATTGTAAATAAGTCCGGTGCATGGTATGCATACAATGGAGATAAGATTGGTCAGGGACGTGAAAATGTCAAGACTTATCTGAAAGAGAATCCACAGGTCTGCCAGGAAATTGAAGAGAAAGTAAGAGCTCATTATGCAGTAGATAAGAGCGAAGAAGAAACAGAGACTCCGGCTTCAAACGGACCGGAAGTTCTTGATGCAGAATAATGGACAGAATTGTTTCAGAGATAACAGAATATAAGAAAAACAAATATAAGGTGTGTATGGATGATGGTACACACCTTATCTTATATAAAGGTGAAGTGCGTCGCTACAGATTACAGGAAGGGCAGACCGTAGATGAAGCACTGTATCAGGAAATCTTTTATGAAGTATTAGGCAAGCGTGTGAAAAAACGGGCGCTTGCACTTTTAGAGAAAATGGACCGGACAGAACAGGGACTTTACCGGAAATTAGCAGAGAGCGAGTATCCGGAGAAACTGATTCTTGATGCCATAGAATATGTGAAGAAATATCATTATATTGATGACATGCGTTATGCAAGAAATTATATCAGTTACCGACAGGGCAGTAAGAGCCGCCGCCGGCTACAGCAGGAACTGATGCAGAAGGGAGTTCCCAAAGAAATTACAGAGCAGGCTTTAGAAGAAATCTATGAAAATAATGATATAGAAAAAATTGCTGAAATATTAAAAAAGAGACATTATAATCCGGAGCAGCCGGATGCAAAGGAAATGCAGAAACAGTATGGATATCTGATGCGGAGAGGATATAAAAGTGAAGACATTTTACGTGTAATGAAATGTCCGGACTACTTGACATAATATTAGAAAAAGTATAAAATTTAGTTATTGTTATTTATGACAGATGAATGAATATTTATGTTATATGAACAATGAAAATTGAATAAAGGAGGTGCTCCTGTGCAGGCAGTAATTATAGCTGTTGTAATTACATTTATTGTCACATGTGCTATCACCTGGTTTGTTGCAAATGCATACCAGAAAAAGCAGACTGCTTCAAAGATTGGCAGTGCAGAAGATAAAGCCCGTGAGATAATAGATGAAGCTGTGAAGACCGCTGAGACGAAGAAGAGAGAATCTTTGCTTGAGATTAAAGAAGAGTCGATTCGTACGAAGAACGAATTGGACAAGGAAATCAAGGAAAGAAGAAACGAAATTCAGAGAAACGAGCGCAGAGTGGAACAGAAGGAATCCAATCTGGATAAGAAACTGGAAGCCATTGAGAAGCGCGAAGCAGGTTTTGCAGCAAAAGAAGAAGAGCTGAACAAACAGAAAGCTGAAATTACAAAGCTTCATGAAGAGCGTGTACGGGAACTAGAAAGAATCTCAGGACTTACCTCCGACCAGGCAAAAGAATATCTATTAAAAACTGTTGAAGAAGATGTAAAGCTTGATACTGCAAAATTAATCAAAGAGATGGAGCATCAGGCAAAAGAAGAAGCTGGAAAGAAAGCAAAAGAATATGTGGTTACTGCAATTCAGAAATGTGCTGCAGACCATGTGTCAGAGACAACCATCTCTGTAGTACAGCTTCCGAATGATGAGATGAAGGGAAGAATTATCGGACGTGAAGGAAGAAATATCCGTACGTTAGAAACACTGACTGGTGTAGATTTAATTATCGATGATACACCGGAAGCAGTTATCCTTTCCGGATTTGATCCAATACGAAGAGAAGTTGCTCGTATTGCATTAGAGAAATTGATTGTAGACGGACGAATTCATCCGGCTAGAATTGAAGAAATGGTAGAGAAAGCGCAAAAAGAAGTTGAAACCATGATTCGTGAAGAGGGTGAAGCTGCCACCTTAGAAGTAGGTGTACATGGCATTCATCCGGAACTTGTGAAATTATTAGGCCGAATGAAATTCAGAACCAGTTATGGTCAGAATGCATTAAAGCATTCTATAGAAGTAGCACAGCTTTGTGGCTTACTTGCGGCTGAAGTTGGTGTAGACGTAAGATTGGCAAAACGTGCAGGACTCCTGCATGATATTGGTAAATCAGTAGACCACGAAGTAGAAGGCTCACATATTCAGATTGGTGTGGATTTATGTAGAAAATACAAAGAATCTCCGCTTATTATCAATGCGGTTGAGGCACACCATGGCGACGTAGAGCCAGAGTCATTGATTGCTTGTCTGGTACAGGCAGCCGATACAATTAGCGCAGCAAGACCAGGTGCAAGACGCGAGACAATGGAAACATATTCCAACAGATTAAAGCAGTTAGAAGATATTACAAATGAATTTAAAGGTGTAGATAAATCTTTTGCAATTCAGGCGGGTAGAGAGATTCGTGTAATGGTAGTTCCTGAACAGATAAGTGATGCTGAAATGGTATTGCTTGCCCGTGATATTTCAAAGCAGATTGAATCTGAATTAGAATATCCAGGTCAGATTAAGGTAAACGTAATTCGTGAATCACGAGTAGTTGATTACGCGAAATAGTTTGCTGATATCAACGTAAAGCAAAGGAAAGTATTGAAAATACAGTGTTTTCAATACTTTCCTTATTTTTATTATTTTCTATAATGTACTGTGATATACGATGTTGTAGGGATTGATTGGGACAAAAAATTGAATCAGTGCAAAAGATTAAGTCTTTATTTATATATGAATAAAGATAATTGTAAAAAATAGGGCTACAAATTGTTATTGTAATGCTTTTAACCCATCTTGCAATTCTGAAATGGAGTTTTTAGTTTTGCTAACTTCATAATATATATCAATGGCAATATTATTCATATTGTTAATTAATGCTTATGGATATTCTTGTGCGGCAGAGCCGCCTGTCCAGTATAGACTGAGCCACCTGTCCAGGCGGAGTGAGCCACTAATAAAGCATACTATTTGTATGATGC
>ONAD01000030.1 GCA_900315735.1 uncultured Lachnospiraceae bacterium
TTTGTAAGCCATGATGCAGTACATGTGCTTATTACAAATATAGGTATTTTAATAAAGGATAGATGAATGAAATAACTGCGTTTCATTTAACAATTAAGGGATTGCACTGGCTATTATTATTATAAATTTCATTGTAAAAAATGTGGCTCTTCTTTTCTTCCAGATTGATCTTATGCCACTCACCCATATATCATAATATATAATGTATCTTATATCAAAACCTACAGGAGCTGCCACCGGCAGCTTTTCCCGGACGCTTAACGAGAACAAAGAATGTGCCTTGGCACATTCTCGCGCCTGCGACGGTCGCTTGCGACATCTACCTTATACGCCGCAGTGCGCATCCTCGCGGAGCGTTTTTTACTTTACAGGAAAGCAATTTCCTGTAAAGTGAGAAAGGAAGAGGCTTACGCCTCTTCCTCTTCTTCTGTATCTTTTGCCCATCCAAAGGCATATTTTACTGCCTTCTTCCAGCCTTTTAATTTCTTCTGTCTCTCTTCTTCTTCCATCTGCGGATGGAATACCCGCTCTATCTGCTGGTTCTTTATTACATCTTCCTTGGTCTTCCAGTAGCCTACTGCAAGTCCTGCCAGATACGCCGCACCCTTTGCTGTCGTCTCTACACATGCCGGACGATTGACCGGAGCCTGTATCATGTCTGACTGGAACTGCATCAGGAAATTATTGGCACTGGCTCCGCCATCCACATTTAAGGAACGGATTTCGATTCCGGCATCCGCTTCCATAGCAGAGATAACGCCTTCCACCTGATAAGCGATGGATTCCAGCGTTGCCCGGATGATATGATTCTTATTGGTTCCTCTGGTAATTCCCACAATCGTTCCTCTTGCATACTGATCCCAGTACGGAGCACCCAGCCCGGTAAATGCAGGAACCACATAACAGCCATGGGTTCCTTTTACTTTGGTTGCCATATACTCTGAATCCGATGCGGAGTCAATGAGACGCATACCATCACGCAGCCACTGGATTGCCGCACCTGCCACAAAGATGGATCCTTCCAGTGCATAATTTACTTTGCCATCCAAGCCCCAGGCAATGGTGGTGACCAGTCCGTTTTCCGAAAATACCGGACGTTCTCCTGTATTCATCAAAAGGAAACAGCCTGTACCATATGTATTCTTCGCTTCTCCTTCGGAAAAGCAGGTCTGTCCGAATAAAGCTGCCTGCTGGTCTCCTGCTGCACCGGCAATCGGTATCGCACTTCCAAAATATGCCGGGTCTGTATAACCGTATACACAGCTTGATGGCATCGGCTTTGGCAGCATGCTCTCCGGAATATCAAGCTCTGCCAGAATGTCTTTATCCCAGGTTAATGTATTTATATTAAAAAGCATGGTTCTTGACGCATTGGAATAATCGGTTACATGCGCTTCCCCTTTGGTCAGCTTCCAGATCAGCCAGGTCTCTACCGTTCCAAAAAGCAGCTTTCCCTCTTCTGCTAATTTCCTTGCATCCTTTACATTATCTAAAATCCACTTAATCTTCGTCGCCGAAAAATACGCATCAATAATCAATCCTGTTTTCTTACGATAAGAATCTTCCAAGCCCTTTTTCTTTAATGCATCTGCAATATCAGAGGTCCGGCGGCACTGCCAGACTATCGCATTATAAATCGGTTCGCCGGTCTCTTTGTTCCATACAATTGCCGTCTCTCTCTGGTTGGTAATTCCAATGGCTGCAATATCCGCTGCTGTAGCACCAATCTTAGACATTGCCTCTACTGCTACCCCAAGCTGTGTCGACCATATCTCATTGGCATCATGTTCTACCCACCCCGGATTCGGGAACATCTGACGGAATTCTTTCTGTGCCATACTACAGATTTCACCGGCTTCATTAAAGAGAATACATCGGTTACTGGTGGTTCCGGCGTCCAGCGCCATAATAAATTTTGACATAAAAATACCCTCCTGAAATTATATTTATACCCTTAGTACAATTATAATTTCCGGGAGGGTTTTTCGCAACTATTTTACACGAATCATCTGAAGAATATCAGCAAGTTTTGCTGCTTTCTCTTCATATGCTGCTTCTGTCATTTCTTCTGTTACAAATCCAAGTTCTCCGCTTACACCTTCTGCCGCAACGAACTCAACTGCGCCGAACGCATCCTTTACTGCTGCTTCGTCTGCTTTGGTACGAACAAAGAAACGATTGGTTACCATCTTATAATCTGCAAGCTCTAATTTCTCCGGTCTCCATTCCATTGGAAGGTTGGTATCTTTGAATTTTGCAATTTCAACCATATCAGCTACAACTGCGCTGGCGGTTGGAAGCTTTCCTGCTCCACTTCCGTAGAACATTGCATCTCCTAATACATTACCATGTACAAAAATTGCATTGAATACATCATTTACCGGATACAGTGGATGCTCCTGTGGAAGCATACATGGAGATACCATTGCACAATAGCTGTCTCCTACTTTACGGCTGGTTGCCAGTAATTTAATGGCTTTACCCATTGCTTTTGCATATTTGATATCAGTTGCACTGATTTTGGTAATTCCTTCCGTATGAATGTCATTGAAGTCTACCTGCTGTCCGCATACTAAAGAAGTTAAGATTGCAATCTTACGGCATGCATCATAGCCTTCTACATCGGCAGTTGGATCTTTCTCTGCATATCCTTTATCCTGTGCATCCTTTAATACATCTGCGAATTCAGAACCCTCTACGCTCATCTTGGTAAGCATATAGTTGGTCGTTCCGTTTAAGATACCGGTAATCTCTTCGATTACATCTGCAGTCAGGCAGGAATTTAACGGACGGATAATCGGGATACCGCCTCCTACGCTGGCTTCAAACAGGAAGTTCACATTTTTCTCTTTGGCAAGTGCAATTAGTTCTGCACCTTTCTCTGCTACCAATGCCTTATTTGAGGTTGTTACATGTTTTCCTGCCTCTAACATGGCACGGACAAAGGTATATGCCGGTTCTACACCGCCCATTGTCTCAACTACCATGCCAATCTCAGGGTCTTCTGCAATTACTTTGTAATCATGTACGATTTTATCCTGAATTGGGTCTCCCGGGAAATCCCGTAAATCCAAAACATATTTTACTTCGATTGCTTCGCCTGCACGTTTTGCAATGCTGTCATGATTGATGTTTAATACTTCTACTACTCCGGAACCAATTGTTCCATATCCCATTACTGCTGCTTTCATTGTTGTTTCACTCCCTGGCTAATATTTTCAGATAATGTATTCCATCCTGTCCTTCAATCTTATCTACCATCTGTGACAAATCTCCTGTCTCCGGCAGAATATCGATACTCAGTGTCAGGGATGCAATCCCGTTTACCGGTATGGACTGGTGGATGGTTAATATGTTGGCATGAAACTCTGCCACAATATTCAAAACGGTTGATAATAATCCCGGTGTATCATCTAACTGGATTACCATCGTAATTGTTCTCCCCTTCGCATTGTCGTGAAATGGGAAAATATCATCTTTATATTTATAAAATGAACTCCGGCTGATATCTACCTGTTCGGTTGCTTCCTGTACGGATGTTACGCGTCCGGATTCTAAAAGACGTTTCGCTTCCACTACTTTCAGCAATACCTCTGGTACAGCCTTCTCTTTCAACACAAAATACTTCGTATTCTCTGCCATATTCCCCTCCGACTGTTTGTGGTACAAATACAACTGTTCTCACCAGAAAGATGATAGCACATATAAACAGCCATTACAAGTAAATTTGTCTTTTTTATACAAAAGTACCCATATGGAACCTTTTTCGGATTCCATATGGGTAAATTGACGAATTTTTATATTTACTTTGCTTATTCGAATGCTTTTAAAATTTACGGCTTCCGCCTCCGGTGCTTCGTCCGCCTGCTCCGGTATGTACTGTTGTTCTGCCGGAACTGCTTCCGCCTCCACCAGAAGATTCTCTCTGGATATGGCGGTGGGTTACTACCTGATTTACAAAGCGGTCGGTACGGTTCGTAAGATTTACATGGCTGTTCTTGTGGTAATCATATTTGTACTTATCAAAATGCAGACGATATTTTCCAATGGTAATTCCACAGAACGCACCACCGATGCCTAATGCCACCAGTAAGGTAATCAGAATTTCAAACCAGGTCAGCGTATTTTTCTCGTAGTAATCATACTCCCCGGTTTCTTCATCGTAATTATACTGACCGGATGGTACGCCTTTTCCGTAATAATATTCTGCCTCATCAATCATTGCTTCCATGGCACCTGCATATTCTGCATCGCCCATGTAATTAAAGCCTTCATCCAGAATACTTTCTACTCTTTCATCGGTATAATAACGGTTTGCTTCTCCAAAATGAACTACCGCAATCTCACGGTTATCCATATCAATGACAAAAGCAACACCGTCCATGCCGGTAGCATACTGATCAAAGGTATTCTCTCCATATTCCTGGGAAGTATAGCCTTGTGCATCCTCTGTGGTAAATGCATAGATTTCCCAGCCGGTCTCACTGGTAAAATCACTGATTTTTTCACTGATGGAGTCTGCTTCACTCTGGGTAAAAAGCTCTGCGTCATCATAGACGAAGTCTGCCTTTGGCTCTGATGCCATAACAGGAACAGCAAATAACATACTGCATAAAAGCAGTAATGGTACGATTATCTTTTTCTTTACCATATCAGCAGCCCTCCTAACAATCCAAGTACCAGCACTGCTGCTGATATAATTCCACTAACCAGAGTCAGTTTCTTATAATCTACCGGAAGTTCTCCACATACTTTTCCGGTCTGACCATTCATGGAATAGTAATACATCTTGCCGTTATTGGCACGATAGGTAATTGTCCAGATTGGAAGAAGCACATAATTCCAGTTCTCACTGCCGGAAGAAAATCCGCAGTTATGTACTTTCACGCCATCGTAGCCGGATACGCTTTCCCGTAAGAGCTTCGTTGCATAATCCTTTGTCTCACGTCTTGCTTCCTCTGCCACGCTTTCTTTTTCGATATCACGCTTCTCTGCCTGGAATCCGGAAAGATATCCCATGGAGAAATCCTTCATCTTGTCAAACTGATATGGCAGTACGCCCTCTACCAGCTCTTTGTTGGCTTTCTGTAATGCATTCAGTTCCAGATTGGAAAGGGATACATCTCCGCCACGCTCTACTTCATAGAATTTTGTCTCGGTATACTCTTCATCTCCGGAACGCCATACCCGGACACGGGTTGCCTCTGCCGAAAGATTACCGTTCATCCTGGTATCATAAATCCAGAATGGGAAGTATACACCGGATAATTTATCAATTTGTTTCTTATTGAAAAATGCCTTTGGAACGAACTTTTTCTTGCCTACATATTCCATAAATCGCTTTTCTGCTTCTTTACGGTCAATCGCAAACGGAATTACCTTATTCGGCATATAGTTTCCGGACAATCTTCCGGAAAGCACTACCGGATTGTGGCAATAATAGCAGAAGGTCGCTGCCGTGGTTGCATCTGTTACAATCTGCGCCCCACAGCTTGGGCAGGTATAAATAACTGCCTCTTCCTCTGTCTTCTTTTCCTGTGCTCCGTCTGTATTCTCTGAAGACTGACTTCCGTCCATGCTGCCGGCAGGTTTTTCCTGTTCCTCTGCCGGCTTCATAGCATCCAGTTCTGCCTGTGTAAATTTTGAGCCACAATATTCGCA
Source organism: uncultured Lachnospiraceae bacterium (assembly GCA_900315735.1). GTDB lineage: Bacteria > Bacillota > Clostridia > Lachnospirales > Lachnospiraceae > Roseburia_C. The sequence continues at coordinate 5,662 of ONAD01000030.1, forward strand.
TTTATATGCGCCGGAAGCAGGGTCAAAAATCAGTTCGCCATCACAATTCGGACACTTAAAACTAATTACTGACATGCAGTGCTCCTTCCTCCATTATGGTCTCTGTTTTCCACAATTGCTGCAGAATTTTCCGGTATTTACGGTTCCGCATTCGCAGGTCCAGTCTGCTGCAGGATCCGGTTTTCCGCAGTTAGTACAGAATTTTCCGGTATTTACTGCTCCACACTCACAGGTCCAGTCTGTCTTTACTGCCGGTGCAGGAGCTGGTTTTCCGCAGTTACAGCAGAATTTTCCGGTATTTGCTGTTCCGCATTCACAGGTCCACTCGTTGCCTGCCGGTGCTGCTGCCTGCTGTGCCGGAGCTGCCTGCTGAGCCGGTGCTGCCTGCTGCACGCCTGCTGCTCCGCCTGCTGCTCCGCCTGCCATCTGTGCTCCATTATTCATCTGCTGCTGGTTCTGCTGCATACCTGCAGTCATCTGATTTAAGCTGTCCATGCTGCTGTTGAAAGCATTCATTCCCATTCCAACACCCATGAAGCCGGTCATTGCACCTGCTGCATTAGAACCTGCATCACGGATACCTTCGGTAATATTTCCAACTGCAATACCACGCATTACATTCGGGTCGCTACCCATCATTGCGCCTCTGTTACGCAGGTTGATAAGGTTGGTAGACTCTTCGTCATAAGAGATACTTGCAATACCTACTGCCTGAATCTCCATACCACGCATCTGGTTCCATTCCTCATCAAGAGTCTCTGACATATATTTACTCAGCTCACGTCCCTTGGATGATACATAGGAAATACGAACACCATCTGCAGATAACTGGTTGATGGATGTCTGTAATGCTTCTAAGAACTCTGAGATATACTGCTCATTGATATCTGTGATTTCTACTCTGTCTTTGTTTCTTGGAATTGCTTCTGCATAGAAACGAATCGGGTCTACAATCTTAATGGAATATGTTCCGTGTGCACGCAGGAATAATTCTGCATTGTAGAAATTATCAAAATAATTAATCGGATTTCTTGTTCCGAATTTGATTCCTTTGATTTCCTGAAGATTTACGAAGAATACCTTCTGCTTATCCGGTGTCTGTCCACCAAATTTAATACGTGCGAAAGAATCCTTCAAAGTATCCTTTAACTGTCCGTTAAACAGGGATGGCAAAGAAGAATTATCTACTTTGTAATATCCCGGCTCTGCAGTATAGTCTACGATTTTTCCTCCGTCTACTAACATCATGAACTGATTATCATATACATGGATGATGGAACCATTGGATACGGTATCATCCGTTCCCTTTGTATTCTGTCCACGGCGAATCAACACACCTCTGGTAAAGACGGTCTGATCTCCCATATCATCCGGCTCGATTACCTCTAACCACTGATCCGCAAAACTTCCTCCAACTGCCTGTGCTACTGCTTTAATTAAACCCATAACAAACCTCCTGTTTTCTTATGTTATATATTTTCATTACACCTTTTGGTATGTAACTTCGTAAAAATGCTGCAGAGACCAAACCTGCATATTGATTGGTATTACCTCACTGCCACAGAACTCACAGTATTTCGCTCCAAGGGATGTAACCGGAGCACCGCAGTGTGGGCAGGTAAGTCCTACCCCTTTGTCGGCACCGACTTTGCTCTCATCCTGGATATACATCAGTTCCATGTTGTACTTGGTCTGTTCTAACAAATCTTTTTTGCCGGAAATCAGCTTTCCGTCTTTTTCTTTATAGTGAATATGCTCCACTGCACTCTGCAGTGTAATAATGCATTTTCCTTTTTGTTTTTCATATTTGGCTATCTCAGTCTGGTGCACACGGATACGGTCATATATCTCATTTACACCCGCTGTCTGATTCTGCTCAATTCTTGCTGCCACTTCTTCCTTAAGTGCTTCCGACAGACTCTCTGCCCTTCCTATACTATGTGCAGAAATTGCCATCAATGACAATTTCAGGGCATCTTCTGCCTTATTTTTAAACTGCACCCAGTTAAATTCCGGGAAATCCCGCTGTATCTGTGGTTCTAATAATCTTGTCATTCCGGATACGGAACAAGGTATGGTAGACAATTCCTCTTCCTGTTTTTTCCAGCCTTCCACTAAGGAGTCTGTTCCAAAGAGATCCTGTGAAAATTTTCTTACTTTCTTTTTCACATAGATAACCACGCCTGCTATCACTCCCACAATGGCAAGAATTATGACCAGTGGTATGATTACTTTTTCCATCTTACTCTCCCATCTTCTCCGGACAGCCCAATGACAGCCACTTTAAATATCCATTGATGAAAATATCAATATCTCCATCTAATACTGCATCTGTATTTCCCGTCTCTACGCCGGTTCTGGTATCTTTTACCATGGTATACGGCTGCAATACGTAGGAACGTATCTGATTTCCCCAGCCAATTTCTGTGACTTCGCCACGGATATCTGCTGCCTTGTCTGCATTTTCCTGCTGTTTCAACAAATACAGCTTGGATTTTAACATCTGCATTGCCTTGTCTTTATTCATATGCTGGGAACGCTCATTCTGACAGGTTACGACAATTCCCGTCGGGAAATGGGTAATTCGGATTGCTGAAGATGTCTTATTGATATGCTGTCCACCGGCTCCGCTGGAACGATAGGTATCAATTCTTATATCTTCATCCTTTACTTCAATATCAATGTCTTCTTCAATATCCGGCATCACATCACAGGATACAAAGGAGGTCTGACGTTTTCCTGCCGCATTAAACGGTGAAATCCGCACCAGACGATGTACGCCTTTTTCTGATTTCAGATAACCGTAGGCATTTTCTCCATTTACCTGGAAGGTAATGGATTTAATTCCGGCTTCGTCTCCGTCTAAGGAATCCAGTACTTCAATGGCAAATCCTTTATCGGATGCCCATCTTGTATACATCCGGTATAGCATGGATGCCCAGTCACAGGATTCTGTTCCGCCTGCTCCTGCATGCAGGGATACAATTGCATTGTCTTTATCATATTCTCCGGATAACAGGGTCTTGATTCGAATTTTTTCAAATGCTTCTTCGTATTCCTTTATCTCTTCTTCGATTTCCGGAATCAGGGAAGCATCATTCTCTTCATCTCCCATCGCAATCAGTGTTTCTATGTCGGAAAGCTTCTCTTCCAGCTGTGCACAGACTGCCACGTCATCCTTATAGCTTTTTAACTCTTTCATCTTCTGCTGGGACACTTCTGCATCATTCCAGAAATCCGGTGCTTCCATCTCCCGTTCCAGTTCTTCGATTTTCTTTGACTTATCTGCTAAGTCAAAGTGAATCCCTCACTTCCTGCAGCGGAGCCTTATAGGTTCCTAATTTGTATCGGTATGCGTCCAATTCAACCACAGTATCACCAACTTTCTTATATTCTTGTGATTTTCCGCCAACTACGAGAAAAACCACTATAAACATTATAGTGGTTTCCCGGCTTCGAATCAATTATATTTTCCTTAATATTGGTTGAAAAGTCTATTTTTCTGCTTTCCGCTTCATTTTTAAGAGCATTTCCTTATCCTCTTTGGTCACGCGATAGGATTCCCTGATTTTCTGTATCGTCTTATTATAAGTCCAGTCATCCAGATGATTTTCTTTGAGATAGGAAAGTGTTTTATCCCGGAATTTTACAAAGCACACGGACAGATTCCAGGCTACTGCCATTTTCACATAATAGGCATCTTTATGAATCTTATCCATCTCTTCTAATACGCAGTCGATATAATCTTCCGTAATAAAATGGTCTAATAGCATCACAACACCAAACCGAATCAAAAACTCTTCATCACTGCGAAGATAAGGCAGCAGATATTCTAAAACTGCCTCAGGCTCTTTTCTGGCAATTTTTAAGCTTGTGCAGGTACTGTCACATACCGACCAGTTCTTAATCTTCGGAAGAAAGGCATCAAGATATGGACGGATTCCTGCGAAATCACTTTTCGCATAGCCTAAGGTCATGCCCTGTAACATGGTCTCTTCCATGGAATCATCCGATGCCTGTAAAAGGTAAGTCCGCCAGTCTCCTTTTGCTAATTCTTTTGCATAAGAACGAAGTAAGGGCAGCCTTACTCCAAGCACATGTTCTTCTCCCGGAATCAATCCGGCGGAAAAGGTGCCAAAATCCGGTTCTGCCCATTCCATCAACTGCAAGCGAATTTTTTCATTTAATTCACTCATGATTTACCTCTGTTGTAATCTCTGTATTCTGTGCATTATCATGTTCTTCCGCATCATGGTACATTCCCTTAAGCACAAGAATCGTAACCACCAAAAGGATTACTGCCACCACATAGCGAATGACAAGTTTTTTCTTCTCTTCGTTATTCATCTTCATTATTCTTCTCCGTTCAATACTTCAATTGCTTTTAATATCTGATTATCCTGCATCTCATCATAAGTACCTTCGGTATCTCCGGTATACTCATATTCAATTTCAACATCCGGTGTAATTCCGGTTCCATGGATGTTATCGCCGTTTGGTGTATAATATTTTGCTACTGTAAGCTTGATGGCACTGCCGTCCTTTAACTGCATGATATTCTGCACAATGCCCTTTCCAAAGGTTGTGGTTCCAATCAGTGTTCCATAATCAAAATCCCGGATGGCTCCTGCAAATATCTCGGATGCACTGGCGGAATTGCCATTGACTAATACTGCAATCGGCATATCAAGATAATGCTCTGCATCAGAAGTATAATCCTGGCGGTTGCCATATTTATCTTCCGTATAAACGACGGTTCCTTCCGGAAGAATCGTGTCTAACATCTGCTGGCAGGATACTACCATTCCGCCGCCGTTATCACGCAGATCAATAATCAGCTTCTCCATGCCCTGACCCTGTAAATCTGTAATTGCATCGGAAAACTGGGTTGGTGTATTCTCTGCAAATTCAGATACCTGTATGTATCCGATATTATTCTCTAACATCTTATAAGCTACCGTCGGAATATCCACTTTGGCACGGGCTACATCAAATTCAAGATTTTCTGATTCCCCTTCTCTTTCAATCACCAGATGAACGGTAGTTCCTTCTTCTCCACGGATGTTGGTTACCAATTCTGATAATTCCATGGAAGTGGATTCAATATCATCTACTTTGACAATCTTATCGCCTTCTTTTAACCCTGCTTCCTGCGCCGGAGAATTATCATAAATATGGGTAATGGTTACTTCCATGGTGTTTTTATCCTGGGTAAGTCCTGCCCCGATTCCATAATAATTTGCATGGGTGGATATCATGATATTCTCATATTCTTCCGGTGTATAATACTCGCTGTACGGGTCTCCGATTCCCTCAAACAGTCCCTTATACATTCCGTTAATCAAATCTTCCTGATCTACATCTTCATAATAATCCGCATTAATCTGGTCCGCCAGATTATCAAGCTTATTGATAACATCCTTTGAAAGCAAATCACTGTCAGATGTGGTCACAGTCTGGCTGCCACCAGCTCCATCTTTTCCGCCAATTACTACGGTGCCACTGTAAATTCCAATCAATAATGCAATCAGCAATACCGCCATAACCGAAGCAGCTCCGGTAATCGCACCATGCCAGTATGTTCTTCTCTTTTCCTTCATTTCCTGTCTGATTGCTTCTGCTGAATTTTCTGCTGAATTTGTCTCTTCCCTTAATTCATCCATCTTTCTTCCTCTTTTACTATTTACTCAGATAATTCCATGGGCTTACATAGCTTCCATTTAAGGATACACCAAAATGCAAATGGTTTCCGGTGGAAATACCGGTGCTTCCCACCTGGGCAATGGTCTGTCCCGCCGTGACTTTATCACCGGTGGATACTAATAAAGCCGAAGCATGCCCATATACCGTATACAGCCCGCTGCCGTGGCTGATCATTACATAATTACCCATTCCATTGTTATATCCTGCGTAAGAAACCGTTCCATCCGCTGCTGCCACAATACTTGCTCCGTAGCTTGCACCAATATCCAGTCCCTTATGATTGGAAGATGCTCCCTGGGTCGGAGATAATCTTGTTCCATAATCACTGGTTACTCTGGTACTGCTCGGACACGGCCATACAAAGGCTCCGCCGCTATATACATCCCCGGGTGTTGTATCCGGAGTGGTTCCATTCTGCTCTGCTTCCTGTCTTCGTTTCTCTTCTTCCGCTTTCTTTCTGGCTTCCTCCGCCTGAATCTGCGCAATAATTTCATTCTGCGCATCAATCTCTGCCTGCACGGCATCTGCATCCGACTGTGCCACGGTAATGTCACTCTTTACTTTATCCAGTTCGTCTTCCTTGGCATCCATCAATGCCTGCACGGTCTGCTGCTGGGATTCTACCTGTGCCTTCAGCTCTTCCAGTTCTGCATATTCCTGCTCTAACTGTTCCTTGGTATCCGCCACAGTCTGCACACTGTCTTTGTACTGCTGCAGCATATCTCTATCATATTCTGAAATCTGCCGGATATATTCCGCCTGATTCAAAAATTCCGTCATACTGCCGGATTCAAAAAATGCTTCCAGATAAGACATTTTTCCACTGTTTTCATACATGAACTGAATCCGCTTGCTCATAGCTTCTGCCTGACTTGCCACATCTGCCTGGGCAACCTCTAATTCACTCTGGGTATCCGTAATCTGGGCACTCTTTTCCTCTAACTGCGCCTGTGTATTGGTAATTTCAAGAGAAATGCCGGTAAGCTGCTGGTCTAATTCCTTTACCTTGGTCTGAATATCATCCTTGGAATCCTTAAGCCCATCAATAACACTTTGTGCTTCTTCTAACTGCTTCTCTAAATTTTCTTTTTCCTTCTGTGCATCGGAAAGGCTGCTGGCTGATATCTCCATCACCGGAGAAAGTAACATCACAGCCGTAAGTATCGCAGTTGTTACTTTTCTTCGTATCCTCATCTTATTCTCATCACCCTTTATATATTCAAACAGGGTATCCCTGTGACTGCCCCCAGTACACAAGTGATACCCCTTGTCCTTATACTTTCAAATGCTTCTTAATGGTCAGTCGACTGCCAATAAATCCGATTCCCACTCCCAGTAACAGTGAAATCGGAACCAGACTGTGAAACAGCTCTGTAACCGGAATGAAATTCATAATATTATTTAAAAAGCTGAATTTGTCCGCTACATATACAATAATTTTGCCATACATGAAGTAAAGCAGAATCAGTGGCAGTGCAGAACCTAAAAGTCCAATCAACACACCTTCCACTACGAACGGCGCCCGTACAAAAGAATCCGTAGCTCCGATTAACTTCATAATTGCAATCTCTTCTCTTCGCACCGAGATACCAACGGTAACGGTATTACTGATTAAGAAGATGGCAACCGCAAGCAGTATTAAGATAATGCCCCCGGAAATATATGCAATTAATTTATTAAAATCAGACAGTGTATTTGCGACCACTGCGGAATGATGTACTTCCCTTACGCCATCCAATGACTCTAAATATGTAACCAGCGCATCCTGCATGGAAACATCTTTCATATAAATTTCATAGCTGGCAGAATTAATCAGCGGATTCTCTGCAAATCCTGCTGCCGCTTCTTCGGAACCACCAAGATATGTCTCTTTACATCTTTCCCATGCTTCATCCGCAGAAATAAATTCATAGCTGGCAACTTCCACACGTTTGCTGATTTTATTGCCAATCTCATCTATCTGCTCCTGCGAAATTCCCTCATCAAAGAAAACAGAGACTGCAACGCCTTCCTCTGCCTCTTTTACCATTGACTGGAAGTTCTCTACAATGGAATAGAAAAGTCCAAACAAAAAGATGCAGGCACACATGGTTGCAATAGATGCTACCGAAAACATTTTATTACGCCAGATATTCTTGATACCCTGCTTTACCGAATAGAAAAATGAACTAATCCTCATCGCTGCAATCACCCTTCTCGTCACTGATAATGACGCCTTTCTTCATTGTGATTACACGTTTCTTCATTGCCTTAACAATCTCAAGATTATGTGTAACAACGACTACCGTCGTTCCCTTCTGGTTAATCTCCTCTAAGAGCTTCATAATCTCCCATGCATTATGGTTATCGAGATTACCGGTCGGCTCATCTGCCAAAAGAATCTTCGGCTGGTTTACCAGTGCTCTTGCAATGGCAACTCGCTGCTGTTCTCCACCGGATAACTGCTTCGGATAAGATTTGTATTTGGCTGCCAGTCCTACCATAGACAACATGGTCGGCACACTGCTTCTTATGGTCCGTGCCGGAGTACCGATTACTTTCTGGGCAAATGCTACATTTTCATATACATTTCTGTCTTTTAACAAGCGGAAATCCTGGAACACAACACCTACATTACGGCGATATTTCGGTATCTGTTTTCTCCTGATTGCATTTAAATTACGATTATTAATCGTAATTACTCCCTTGGTCGGCTCTAATTCTTTTAACAGTAATTTAATCAGTGTTGACTTTCCGGAGCCGCTGTTTCCAACGATAAAAACAAATTCCCCTTCTTCTATATTAAGACTGATATCATTTAATGCCGGTATTCCTGCCGAATATGACTTGCTTACATGTTCAAGCTTAATCATGTGTTCCTCCTAAAACTGCTGCTTAGTAATCCAATGTCTCCATATATTTCATATATTTTACTACCATTAATGCGATTTTAAATGTAATGGCATCTTCAAATACCCGAAGGTCTAAGCCTGTGCTCTTCTGCAGTTTATCCAGCCGGTATACCAGTGTATTTCTGTGTATGTATAACTGTCTGGATGTCTCTGAAACGTTCAGGCTGTTTTCAAAGAATTTATTGATGGTAGTCAGTGTCTCTTCATCAAAATCATCCGGAGATTTTCCATCGAAAATCTCTTTGATAAACATTTTGCAAAGCGGAATCGGGAGCTGATAAATCAGACGTCCAATTCCCAGTGCGGAATATGCGATAATATTCTTCTCTTCGAAGAAAATCTTTCCTACATCCAATGCCATGCGGGCTTCTTTATAAGAACGGGATACTTCCTTAATCTCATTTACTACAGTACCATATGCGATATACGCCTCACAGTCTGCATCTGCCTTGAAAAGATTTAAGATAACTTCTGCCGTTTTCTCCAAATCCTCATAGGTCTCATTTTCTGCAAGCTCTTTTACCACAATGATATTTTTCTCATCTACTGCTGTCACAAAATCCTTGGACTTGCCGCCAAAGATACTGCGTACCTTTTCCAGCTCATTTCCATCCTTTTCCCGGTTGGTCTCTACAATATATACCACGCGGCGTACTTCCGTCTCAATATGAAGCTTCTTCGCACGGTTATAAATATCTACTAAAAGAAGATTATCCAATAAAAGATTCTTGATAAAGTTGTCCTTATCAAACCGTTCCTTATATGCTACCAGAAGATTCTGAATCTGGAAACCGGCAATTTTTCCCACCATATACACATCATCACTGTCACCATTTGCCAGTAAAACATATTCTATCTGATGATCATCAAAAACTTTAAAGAACTGGCATCCCTGAATCACCTGACTGTCTGCCGGAGATTCTACAAACGCCAATGCAGGATTGATATAATTATCTGCATCCGGAAATGTGGTTGCCAATACTTTCCCCTCAGTATCGATAATACACATATCCACTCGTGTAATCCCTTTCAAACCGTCAATTGTGTTTTGAAGTATCTGATTTGAAATCATACTTTTTTCTCCTTCTCTTATCAATATCGCCCCAGTTACTGGACAACTTTCACAAAAAATTCGCATCCTTTTGTGAAAGATAAAACTCTTTGAATCCTATTTTAATGCAAAACGTCAAAAAAATAAAGAGGAAATGTGAATATTTTTATGCTAATATTCCAAAAAACCTTCTCCCAGCACTTCCCGGGCATCCGTCACAATTACAAAAGCATGCGGGTCAAGTTCCATTACCGTCTCTTTCAGCTCTACAATTTCCTTTTTGGATACCACACAAAAGAGCATGTCCTTCTCATTTCCGGAGTACATTCCCTTTGCATGGATTGCCGTAACACCGCGGTTCATCCGGTGCATCAGCGCATCCGACACTTCAGTGGCATCCGCCGTAATGATATATGCCGCCTTGGAATATTTGATTCCCTCCATGATAGCATCCGACACTTCCGTTGTTATAAATATTGCTACCACCGCATACAATGCCGGCTTTACTCCAAAGAAAAACATTCCGCTTAACACAATGATGCCATCTAATACCAGCATAATCTGTGCAATGGTATATGTTTTCAGAAAATGCTGCACTAAAGAGGCTACCATATCCGTTCCTCCGGTAGAGGACTTTGTCACCAGAACCAGACCAATTCCCGCTCCGGAAATGCAGCCGCCATAAATAGCTGCCAGCATATAATCATCCTGGGCGATATTCCAGTGGGGCAATATCAGAAGCCAGAAGGAAAGCATCACCATTCCATACAATGCCCGCCGCAGATACTTCTTTCCCTTTAATCTCCATGCGCATAAAAAAACCGGAAGATTCAACGCCAGGTTCGTAAACCATAACGGAATTCCTCCGGGAATCCATTTCACTGTCAGTTGTTTGATAAGAATTGCAACTCCGGTAAATCCACCAACAACCATTCCTACCGGGTCATAGATGGACTGAATTGCTATACCCATAAGGCAGGTTCCTGCTGTCATACACAAATAATCCACTATGGCCGGTCTTTTATATCCCAGACCCATAACCATCCGTTTCCTTTAGTCTTTATTATATTTGTGTAATTTGCTCTGCAGTTTCTTCTTATGAATCAATCTGCCCGCTATCTGGGATATTCTGCTGATACGGGAACGTGGTGCATAATCACCGCTTAACCCATACCAGATTTTAGCATCCAGCTTATTTTTATTCTCTGTTAAAAACTGTTCCTGCAACGGGGATGGCAGAATGGAAAAGATAACATCTGCACTGGCACTGTTAATCTCATTTACCACGCTTTCATAGTCATTGGACTTTTCCTCGATTGCACAATGACCAGCCACCTCAATCCGTTCGTATTTTCCCACAAGGAAATGCTCTAACTGCTCTTCCTGGGCAATGGTCTCTGCCAGCAAAAATACTCTCTTATGATTGCGGATAATCCGTTTGATGAATTCCCGGAAGAAATCATGATTAATGGTCTCACTAATCCGCTGGCTGGAATGTACGCCTGCTGCAATCAGAATTTCCTTCTCTCCGATGACTGCAAGGTCTAACTGCTCCATGCACGACCGCACTGTCTCATCCTGACCTGCCAGCTCTAACATCTTCATATCTATGGTCTCTATGGTATTCATTACCGTGTTATCCAGATAGTTTTCCACCTGCATCATTGCTTCACGGACTGTATAATTGTCTACTTCTATTCCCAGTATATCGATTTTCTTTAACATCTTACACCTGTCTTATTCTATGCATTTCCATGCGCTTTTATGCAAGTAGTATAGCAAAAGCTCTTGTTTTTTTCAACCATTGTGCAAATTTTCTGTAACTATTTTCTCAGGCTGCCTTTTTACACCTTTGTAAATAAACTGACATTTTCAGACAATTTTATATGATTTTTTCAATATTGCAATGTCAATAGATTTTGTATATTTTTTTGAAAAGTTATCAACTTTATCATTTGTTCACAAAACGTCCGTTCTTATTTTTCACTATGTAAACCTATATTTTTCTCCTTTTTTCTGTGGATAATGTGTATAACTTGGTGTATAACTCCTTTTTTTCGATATTTCCACATTTTTCGATGTGGATAACTTTTTGGAGTTTTTTATGATTTCCGGCACTTTTTTTCGACGGTCTTCTTCTTTTTGTGCATATTGTATATTTCGAAAAAAGAAGTGTAAAATTGTCTCATTGCAATTTACACTTCTTTTCCGTCAAATGAATTTCATTTTATTTTTTCCGGCTGGTACCTCTGTCCCATCTTTCTATTTACATAATACCGGATTCGTTCACATAACTATCCTGCCCAGATAATTGTATGGACAATTCTCTCTGCCATCCTTTCCAACGATGCGGTTGTTTTTCCATCGGTCAGGCTCTGCAGACAGCTTCGATTTCTTCTAACTCTTCCGGGGTAAATGCCGGCGCATCTATAATCTTTAAGTTATCTAATATCTGCTGCGGACGGGATGCGCCAATCAGAACGCTTGCTACTGTCTCATCCCTTAATATCCAGCTTAATGCCATCTGCGCCAGTGTCTGTCCGCGGCGCTTTGCAATTTCATTGAGGCTCCTAATCTGCTGCATTCTTGTTTCCGTAAGGTCTGATGCATGAAGGAATCTGCCATCTCTTTTAATGCGGCTGTCCTCAGGGATTCCATTGAGATATTTATCCGTCAGCATTCCCTGTGCCAGCGGAGAAAATGCAATCACACCTTTCCCCTTCTCTTTTGCAGCTTCCAGTAAGCCATTTTTCTCTACCGTACGGTCAAAGATATTATAGCGGTTCTGGTTTATCACAAATGGGCACTTTAAATCTTCTAAGATTTCAGCCGCCTTTTTCATATGCTCTCCATCGTAATTAGAGATTCCCACATATAATGCTTTTCCGCTTCTTACAATCTGGTCTAATGCCAGCATGGTTTCCTCCAAAGGTGTATCCGGGTCCATTCTGTGATGATAGAAGATATCCACATACTCAAGTCCCATACGCTTTAAGCTCTGGTCTAAGCTTGCAATCAGGTACTTTCTGCTGCCATGGTCACCATAAGGTCCCTGCCACATATCATAACCTGCTTTCGTCGTAATCAAAAGTTCATCCCGGTAGGCATGCAGTTCCTCCCGCATGATTCTGCCGAGATTACTCTCTGCACTGCCATATTCCGGTCCATAATTATTAGCCAGGTCAAACTGTGTAATTCCATGGTCAAATGCGGTAAAACACATTGCCTTCATATTCTCATAATTATCATTGGTTCCAAAATTATGCCAGAAACCAAGAGATAACATCGGAAACAGTAGGCCGCTCTTTCCTACTCTCCGGTATTTCATGGTCTCATATCTTTGTTCTGATGCTGTATACGCCATTTGTGATAACCTGCCTTTCCTCTCATTATATATAATATACCTTCGCCACTTCATTGGCTGATTTTATTATAATTGCTGATTTTCCAAATAAAAATAGAATATTTTTTAATAACGTATTATTTTTTTAGGTTTTCTCGCTACTCGCGTAAAAAAGGACTGTTGCAATTAGAACAGTCCCTACTTACTTTATTCTATATAGAAATCATAGGCGATATCCTGTGTTGCGTCAATATGGTAAGGCTCTGTAACATCTGTTCCCCAACTGTCTATTCCGCCAACACCACGCACTGCTCCAAGAACACACAAAACAGTCCTTCTTGCCGGCGGCAGTTCTTCCTGATGTGTTGCATTTTCCAATTCTTCTGCCGTATACGGGAGGCAGGAAAAGGCAAACGGCTTTTCCCCCTGCAAAACAGTCAGTCCGCTTCGCCTTAATTTTTGTGCTGTATTATCTAAAACAGTATTTCGTAATACGGTTACTCTTTTACTTTCCATATGCATTCCGCATTCCTGCGGAACCAGATATGGTGTAACCGGAAGTCCTTTCACTTCATATGTTCCGGCTATCCCACCTGCCATGCGATCCGGGTAAGTTTCACCAGACAGTCCTTCGTAAATATATCCTTCTGCCAGAGTCGGCATAACAAAACGCATGCCAAAAACCGGCAGTTCCGGAAGTCCCTTTTTCCCCTGATATCGCACCTGAACGTGTATTTTTGCATCTGCAGATACGGTATAGCAGACTGCAACTATAGTGGACGGAACTGTAATCGTTTCATAGCAGTAAGCGATTTCTACACTTTCTGCCGTTTCCTCTCCAGTATATTTATTATTCAACGGCGCCTTCGGAAATGGTATGTTCTTTCCATCTACTGCAACCGACACCGGCATACTTTTCATAAACATATCTGCTGCAAGCCACACGCCGGAGCGGATGGGAAATCCGTTTCCTCTGTCATTATCGGTTACTGCACGCCAGAACGTAGGGCGTGGGGTACGATACAGCCACTCCCTGCCATCCTTTACCAAGGACTCAAGACCTCCGGTCTGATAAGAAAAAATACAGGAAAAGTTACTTCCATGCACACCCAAAGTCACATCTCCGAAAACCAGACGCAGTTTTGTTTCTTCCTTATTTATATTTTCCATAATAATAGCTCACCTTCTGCATTGCCGGTTTTTCCTGGCGGTCTGCAAATAAGATTCCATTTCCTGAAAATTCATAATCAGATGGACGGTCATCAAAATCTCCGCCATAACGCAATACCTGTTTTCCGGTTATCTCATCGGTTACCCAAATCGCCTGGTCAATAAAATCCCAGATAAATCCACCCTGATAATTTGGAAATTCATCTAGTAAATCCATATAATCTTTCATTCCACCCAGAGAATTTCCCATGTCATGCATATACTCGCATAAGATAAACGGTTTTTTCGGCTGGTTCTGCAAATACTCTTTTATATCATCCGGATGTGCATACATACGGCTTTCCACATCAGAAATTACATCCTCATATTTCCGATTATGAAAAACGCCTTCATAATGCACCAGTCTGCCCGGATCTTTTTCTTTAAAAAATCGATGCATGGCTGCAATTCCGTCTCCTGCATAGGATTCATTTCCCAATGACCAGAACAAAACAGACGGATGATTCTTAAACATCTCAAAGTTACTGCGTGCCCGGTCCAAAACCGCTGCTTCCCACAATGCAACACTTCCCGGAATATTCCATGACGGTTCAACCTGTCCCATTTTCTGGAAGGAACCATGAGATTCTAAGTTTGTCTCAGCCATCATATAGATTCCTGCTCTGTCACAGCGATAATACCATGTTATATGATCCGGATAATGGCAGGTTCGGACGGCATTGATATTATTTTTCTTCATGGTCTCAATATCCATGATTTCATGCTCTTCTCTTATGCATCGTCCGCTGTCTGCACACCACTCATGACGGTTTACGCCATTGATAATGAAGCGTTCTCCATTTAATTTTATGATTCCATCTTCTATCTTAATTTCCCGGAATCCAATTTCATAGGGAACTATTTCTATCAGATTTTGCCTGCTGTCCAATAATTCTATTTCTACTTTATATAAATAAGGATGTCTGCTATCCCATAGCTGTACCGGTTCGGTTAATGGAATTTCCAAGTGCATGCTATCCTCTATTGCCTTTGTTTGATTCAAAATTACTTTTTCACCATCCAGCAGTAAAATGTGCATACTGCCCTGCATTTCTTTATCCTGTGCTATTTTTAAATCTGCAACAAACGTTGCTTTTCTGCTTTTTGAATCATACAGCGGCTGTATCCACAAATCCTGCACATGTAACTTTGGCAACCCATATATATTTACATCCCGGAACAATCCAAAGAACCGGAAGAAATCCTGATCTTCTAAAAATGCTGCGGTACTTCTTTTGTGTACTTCAACTGCAAGCAGATTATCTTTCTCCTTTACATAAGGAGTAATATCAAATTCAGATACCGTAAAGCTATCTTCTGCATATCCCACAAATGCTCCATTTACCCAGACATAAATTGCCTGCTCCGCGCCTTCAAAGCTTAAAATGATTCTTTTTCCCAAAAGCGGCTCTGACAAATCAAATGTTCTTACATAAGAGCCTACCGGATTATACTCTGCTTCCGAGAACATTCCCTCTGTCTTATGATGACCATCCAGTGTTCCCGCCGGTCTGCGGTAATAATGTCCTTCCCATGGATACATGGTATTAATGTAGTGTATTTTATCATAGCCAGCCATCTCAATATGTCCCGGAATCATAATTTCATCAAACAGGCGATTGTCGAAATCCTCTTTGTAAAAGTCTGCCGGTCTCTCTTTTGCATTCCTGGAATAATGAAATTTCCACATTCCATTTAATGACTGTTTTAGATTCTGTTTTCTATTTTCGTAATCCGTTCTGTTTTCGTAAAAATAATGATCACTATGTGCTTCACACTGGTTTACCCGGAATACATCCGGGCAATCCAGCCATCTGATATCTGCTTCCATATTTTATACTCCATTTTCTTTATTCTTTTACTGCTCCGGCAGTTACTCCTGCCAAAATGTATTTCTGGAAGAATATGTAAATAAGAATTGTCGGTATCATAATGATAATAATTCCTGCTGCCAGTGTCTGCCAGGAGCCCTGCTGTGCATTTGCATAATTCATCAGGAATGTGGTCAGGGTTCGTAATGTATTTTTCGGCATATACAGATACGGAACATACATATCATTTATAATTACAATTGCCTTGATAATACATACGGTTGCTGTTGCAGGTGCTAACAATGGGAAAATGATTTTCCAGAACAATCCAAAGTAGGAACAGCCATCCAAAAGTGCTGCCTCATCCAGTGCAACCGGAAGTCCTGATATAAACTGACGGTATATATATAACTGCATCAAATCAGATGCAATATAGATTACAATCGGTGCTCCCAATGTATTGTATAAATGTAAGCCCTGGATAATACGGAATCTGGCAATCTCTGTTACGAAGCTTGGAATTAACATTCCCAGAAAGAAAAGGGATATTACAAACTTCTTTCCTTTAAATTCAAACCGCTCTAAAATAAATGCTGTAATCGTACCAAAGATAACATTGAAGAACAATGAAATCACCAGGATAATTCCTGTATTTTTAAATCCTATCAGTAAATACTTATCGGTTAATACTTTCTTAAAATTGTCAAAGGTAATCTGATCCAATGATGGAAATGCCAGTGGCGAAGTTGTATTAATTGCTGCTTTTGTTTTTAAAGCTGCAAAAAGTGTTAATAATATCGGGAGAACAACCAGTATAACCATGCAAATGCAGATAATCTGTTTTACTGTCTGTGTCAATACTCGTTTCATCATTTCTTCTTATCCTCCTTCAAAATTATTCCATGGATAATCTTATTCTGAATGATGTATACAAGAACAATCATTACCATAATTGCGATTGCCATGGTAGACGCAAGTCCAAAGTTCGAGAAGGTGAATGCTGTCTTAATGGTATACAATGTAAATGTTGAAGATGCATATCCAGGTCCACCTGCAGTCATTACAAACGGAATATCAAATACCTGAAGTGCTCCACGGATATTATCAAATAATACAAAGTCAACCATTAACATAATAGATGGAATCTGTATGTATTTGAAAAGCTGCCATGTATTTGCTCCATCCACTCTTGCTGCTTCCTCAATGTCCTGTGGAAGTGACTGTAATGCTGCCATGAAAAGGATGACATGATAACCGCTGTATCTCCACAGTGAAACAAAGGATAATACAAAATTGACAATTTTCGGATCTGATAACCAATTACGAATCAATCCTTCCAAATGCGCTCCGGTTAAGATTGCATTGAAAGCACCGTTGATTGGTGAAAAGAAATAGGAAAATGCGTATGCAATTGCTACACCATTGATGATATATGGCATAAATACCATTGTCTTATAGAATTTTGCAGCTCTCAACTTGCTGGTCAATAATACCGCAAATGCAAGTTCTACAAAAATCATACATAAATGTACGATGAAATATACTGCATTGTTTCTTAAGGACTGCCATAAATCCGGATTTTTAAACATTGCTATATAATTCTGAAGTGCTACAAAGTTACTCTTCGGTGAATATCCATCCCAATCTGTAAAACTCATACGGAATAAATCACATGCCGGTATCAGTACAAAACCCACCAACAACAAAATCGGAACAACCAAAGAGAACACGATAAACTGTTTTCTTTTTTTATTTAATCTGTTCATATTGTTTTCTCCCAAATAGCAGGGGCTGCTAAACAAGCAGCCCCACGTTTCCATCTTCTTTATTTAATATCAAGTTTCTGTCGTGCAGCTGTCCACTTTTCATTTAAATCAGCAAACGTACTATCTAAATCGAATCCATCGGTCAGCATTTCTGCGCCTAATTTCTTATAATCAAAGGTTGTTTCATTCTGGATTGCAGTAAAGTCATCTCCACCGCCATCATACATAACAAGCTGTTTATCCGGGCATAAGTCATCTGCTTCTGCTAAAATAGGATCCTTCTCTTTCGGGAAGTTTTTCATGGATGATGCAGATGTAATATAGTCTAAGTAATCCGGATACCAGTCTTCTGAATAAAACCACTCAACAAATGCCTTTGCTGCTTCCGGGTTTTTGCTGTGTGTAGTTACACCCATAAAGGAATCTCCCTGAACGATAACATTGTATGGATCGCTTTCTGTATCTCTGGTTGGAAGATAGAAGGTTCCCAGCTCTGATGTATCAGTTGCCTGATTCTGGATATTCTGTAAGCCCCAGTCTCCTAATGCAATCATAGCTGCATTCTTTGAGGAGAATAATGAAATTGCCTGATCATTACCTAAGCCTAACGGGTCTTTTCCAAGCACACCGGATGTAAACAGTTCATTTACTTTGTTGTATGCTTTGTTAATATCTGTTCCCTCTGCGAAAGGCTCATCCTGTGTAGCCATATCGTTCCAGTTCTGTCCGTTTCCGGATTCCAGTGCCGGCATAAATTCCATATATGGATAATCCGGCCATTCATCCTTTAATCCACAGGCAATTGCCATAAAGTCTGAATTGTCTTTTCCATAATAATCCTGCAGTGTCTTTGATACTTCTTCAAATTCGCTCCAGGTGGTTGGAACTTCTACACCTGCTTCCTTAAACATGTCTTTCCAATAATATACATATTCATATCCTGATGTCATTGGAATTCCAAGTATCTTTCCATCTACTTTATATCCATCTGCCAGCTCATTATTCTTTGCTGCTTCTGTATCAGAAAGATCTAATAAGTAATCTTTAAATCTGGATAATGTAAATGTTTTGTTAAACATTACATCCGGAAGCTGGTTGGCAGATGCTCTCATTTTCATTGTGTTCCAGTATTCACTGTCATCTTTGATTTTCTCTACTTCAATATCAATATCAGGATATTTTTCCTGGAACTTTCCAATCATATCATTTGATTCAATAAAATCATTTAAATTGTTGTCCCAGATTGCAAATGTAATTGTACCTGATAAAGAATCGTCCCCCCCATTGGAACTGCTCTTCTTATTACCGTCTCCACATCCTGTTGCTAATAAGGATGCTGCAAGAACGGTTGCTGTTACTGTAGCCATAATTTTTTTCATTTTCATAGTGGCGTATCTCCTTGTTTTTGATGAGCCCAATCTAGCATTTTTCTGTTTTTTTGCCCATTACTTTTTTTCTTTTTTCTTGACTTTTGGTTATAACTTCCATTTCTTATTCTTGATTTTTGGTCAGAAAAACAGGCAGAAAGTTAGATTTTCCGCCTGTTTTCCCTATTTTATATACTATTTTTCTGCATTATTTGATTTTCTGTACTCCGTCGGACTAATCTGCATGTTCTTTTTGAACATCCGGTTAAAGTTCTCTAACGTATGATATCCAACCATTTCTGCAATTTCATAGACCTTAAAATTCGTTGTTCTTAGCAATTCTTTTGCTTTTTGTAACCGGACTGCCGTCAGATACTCTGACATGGTTTCTCCTGCTTCTTTCGTAAAGCGGTTCGAGAAATATTTATCATTCAATCCTACATAATCTGCCACATCCTTTAGTGTCAGATCAGAATTTTCATATTGTTCACTGATATAACGTTTTGCCAGAGCCACCACATCTGTCTCTTTTAAATCAAGGTGTGCCGCAGAATAATCTAAAATCCAATTGATAAAGTTCGTCAGCCACAGTCGGATTCCTCTGGTATCCTCTATTCTTCCAACCTTGTCCAGATAATTATACTGTTGTCCGAAAATAGCCTGTAAACTGGTTTCATTCTGTTCCGCCCGTCTGCCGATTGCAAGAATAATACTGTACACTTCTCTTCGTAATTTCTCCGGCTCACTCATCCGATAAGTCTCAAATAATTTTTCCCGTTCAGAAATTACATTCTTTTCATCTGCCATAAATAACGCATTAGACAGTGCTTCATATTTTGCGCTCTCACTTAATATTTCAGCCAGACTCTCCTCTGCCATCACTCTTTCATCTAAAATATCATCTTCTTTCATCAGGAAACGGAAGGATAGCTTTTCCTTGATTGCTTCCTTCTCTTTTTCCAACTGCTCCGGTCCATTTACCGGCCTTCCTGTTACAAAGAACAGCCGCAGGTTCAATTCCTGCTCCACATTTCTTTGTATTTCCCGAATCATTCTGTGAAGTCCCTCTTCATAATCGGATTCCATAATTCGATAAGAAAGATATATGCAGCTTGCATTTTCCTTATAGAAAGTACATCTTGATGCATATTTTGCATGATGTTCAAAGATACTTTCTATTTTTTCAATCTTGTCCGTCTTTGTATTCGTATAAACTCCAAGCAGCAAAAAGCTTTCCTGGAAAAAGCCTTTATTTTCTTTCTCCACTTCTGAAACAGTAAGTCTGTCTGCCATTAATTCACGGAAATAGTATGCAAAATTCTTTCCGGTGGCAATTTTTGCTTCATATTCTTCAAACATTTCCCGCAGTCTGCGAACCATCGCATTAAACTGATGTATCATATTACGGATTTCATACTGGCCGGAAGGCTCTATATGCACATCCAGCTTACCGTCTTCCACTTCTTTTAAGCCCTGATTTACCGATTCAATCGGTTTTACAATTCGTCTTATAAAATAGCTGGAATAATATGTAATCATTAAAAATAGTACAATTGCTACTAAAAACAGCCATATTGATATATGAAGAAATTCCTCTGTCAACTGACTGGTTTTCACATAACTCTCAATATACCATGTATTATCATATATTTTTACCGGTGTCCGGATGCAGGTATAACCCTTTTCCCATTCTCCTGCCATTTCTGTCTCATCGACCGTTGTAAACAGCACCTCATTGTTACTATCCACAATATGTGTGATTCCAAGTCTGTTTTTCCCATTCTGGTACTTCCTGTTATACTCTTTTATCTGATCGGCTACCTTTGATGACTGATATAATTCAACCATTTCTATTTTTCCGCTTCTGTCGGTATTGATATCCGGAGCCAGGACACCAATCAGTATCAGCATATCACCTTTTCCGCCCACAAAAAGGTCTCCGTTTTCCTTTGTATCATAACCTCCAATATATACCTGATTCGGATTTTCTGTGCATTCTGATACCACTCTGTATCTGTAAATCTTTCTTTGTCATTTGCAATATAATTCTTCATATAAGTATAAGAGCCGTCCTTCATAAGAAAATAGAAGGACATTACTTCCTTATTTGGCTCTAAATACAGATTTTCAATACTATTTAGCCGCTCCCGATTCGCTGCCTTTTCCAAAATGTCATCGGTGTCTGTTCCTGCCGCATAATTTAATACTTCATAATTATTTGCATAAATCATACTGGTCATCCGCAATGACAAATTATCCACATCAGAAGAAATCTGTGTAATCAAAGTCTGCTGCATCTGCTTGATATTCTCAACGGATTTTTGTTTAAACTGTTGATTCAGGATTAGTAATGTCACAATAAAAATCAACAGAATCGGGACATCAATCAGCATAATCAGCATGCGATAATAAGTTCTTTTTAATGGCATTCTTTTTTCTTTTTGCCGTATTTTTTCAAATAGCTTCATCACTGCCTCCACTACACTTTTCATGCATCCTATTATACCTTATAAAAAAGTGCCTTTGGCACTTCAACTCCCCTTCCCCTCAATCTTGAGGGGATTAGGGGTTTTCTTTTGCCTTAAAATCCTTCATAATAATCTTATGA
>ONAD01000037.1 GCA_900315735.1 uncultured Lachnospiraceae bacterium
GCTATTAAATAGACAACGGCTTAACCGCAGTAAACTGCTGTCAAGCCGCATCAATTATCATAGAAGATCTGAATTTACAGAAAAAATTTCACACCGTCGGATAAAATGATGTCTATGTGTGAAAAAAATGAATGTTGATTAAAGAGAGATTTACTGTATAATAGAAATACCTTTTAAAAGTGCACAGGAATTCGTTCCTGTGCACTTTTCCATCTTGTCCCATTGTGCGACATATGTTAAAATACAAAAAAGCATACATTAATACAATCGAAATAGCAAATTCTATTATTCAAATCTTGTTTCATTTTGAACATGACATTTCTGTATCTATCTATGCTTTTATTCACTAATTAATCAAAAAAGCAGGAGAGGTACAGCAGTGGATTTTGTAGCAATGGTTCTCCTGCCACATACAAGGAGGACTTGCCTATGACAAGAGAAACAAATGAAAACACACCGGTAGCAAACCGTAAATTCAAGGACACTATTTTTCGCATGCTATTTTCGGAAAAAGAAGCTTTGTTGTCGCTTTATAATGCGGTTAATGACAGTAATTATACGGATGCAGATGCACTGGAAATTGTAACGTTAGAAAATGCTATTTATATGGGAATGAAGAATGACCTGGCTTTTATTCTGGATATGAATCTTTATCTATATGAACATCAATCCACAATAAATCCGAACATTCCGCTTCGGGATTTATTTTATATTGCAGCAGAATACCAGAGACTTGTAGATAAGAAATCCCTATATTCTTCTACATTGCAGAAAATTCCCAATCCCCATTTTATTGTATTTTATAACGGAAGCATGCCGATAGAGGATTGTTGTACCAGCCGGCTGTCAGATGCGTTTTATCATGTAACGGACAATCCATCTTTGGAACTTGTTGTTACCACATTTAATGTGAATGCAGGACACAATATGGAGCTGATGTCCCAATGCCGGATATTAAAGGAATATTCCATTTATGTCGCAAAAGTGCGTACTCTTACGGAACAGATGCCGTTAGATGCTGCCGTGCAAAAAGCAGTTGTGGAATGCATTCATGAAAATATTTTGGCAGATTTTCTTAGGAAGAATCAGGCGGAGGTAATTGCTATGAGTATATTTGAATATGACAAAGAGGAAGAAGAAAAGAAATTAAGGAAGGCCGAGTTTGAGGCTGGAGTCGAGCATGCTGCCACTGATATAGCACTTCGAATGGTGAAAACCGGAAAGTATAATAGCAAAGAAATTGCTGAAATCTGTAATCTTCCATTAGAAGATATTATTGCACTGATGAAATAGAAACCACTCCCTGGGAAACCTGCAACCACTGGTTTCCCAGATTTTACTTGCGACAGTTACGCTTCTTTTGTATAATTAAATTTAGGTTTGCCAAAAGAACGGGCAGTATAAGAGAAAGAGGATAAGATATGAAGAAAGTGCAGGAAGACTGGAAGGAAGAAATGCTGCAGGTCGGTGTGCTTATTAATACACATGGTGTGCGTGGAGAAGTAAAGGTATATCCGACAACAGATGATGTGATGCGTTTTAAGAAGCTGAAACAGGTATTTTTGGATACCGGAAAAGAGCCGATGGAGCTTCAGGTTACGCAGGCACGTTTCTTTAAAAATCTGGTGATATTAAAATTCAAAGAATTTGATAATATAAATGATGTGGAGAAGTACAAGAGCAGAGGACTTTACGTAACAAGGGAAAATGCCGTAAAGCTGGCTCCGAACGAATATTTTGTGGCTGATTTGATTGGTTTAAAAGCAGTCGGAGATGACGGAGAAGATTTAGGCGAAGTAAAGGACGTACTTCAGACCGGTGCAAATGACATTTATGTACTGCATAAAGATGGGGAAGATGATATTTTACTTCCGGCGATTAAAGATTGTGTAAAAAATGTCAATATAGAGGAAGGCACCATTACGGTACATCTTTTAAACGGTCTTCGTGATATTAACAAGAAGTAGGTAGCAAAATGAATTTTCATATATTAACATTATTTCCGGATATGGTAGAGCAGGGACTGAATACCAGTATCATCGGAAGAGCAGTTGGAAAAGGACTTTTAAATATAGAGACAATTAACATCCGGGATTATACCTTAGACCGCCATAAGAAAGTAGACGATTATCCGTATGGCGGTGGAGCCGGGATGGTAATGCAGGCGCAGCCGATTTACGATGCGTGGCAGGCAGTGGCACAGAAAATTGGACGAAAACCAAGAACCGTATATCTGACACCGCAGGGGCATACATTTCAACAGGAAATGGCAAAGGATTATGCCAGGGAAGAAGACCTGGTATTGCTTTGCGGGCATTATGAGGGCATCGATGAGCGTGTATTAGAAGAAATTGTAACGGATTATGTGTCGATTGGAGATTATGTGTTGACGGGGGGAGAACTTCCGGCAATGGTCATGGTGGATGCAATATCCCGTATGGTGCCCGGTGTACTGGCAAATGATGAATCCGGAACCACGGAATCCTTTGAAGGAAATTTGTTGGAGTATCCGCAGTATAGCAGACCGGAAGAATGGATGGGAAAGAAAGTTCCGGCTATTTTACTTTCCGGAGATCATGCAAAAGTAGAAGCGTGGCGGAGAGAACAGTCCATCAGAAGAACCATGGAACGGAGACCTGATTTGCTGGCAGATGCAGATTTGACACCAAAGGAGAAGGCACTGGTTGAGCATTTGCTGGACAAACCACAGGGTAAATGATAGAATGTGTCTAGCAGTAATTTGAATGGAAGAGATTCCGCAGGAGGAAGACGGTAGTGAAAAGCTTTTTTGATGTGCTGAAAACGATGTTTTACCGTAAAAATGCGAAGCGTTATGGGACACCGGACCGGAGCAGAAAAGAGCCGGTGCCACAGCAGAAGGTACAGATAAAAAATACAGAAGCCATAAAGGCAGCTCCTTCGTTAAAAGAGAACGGGCAGCACAATAAGTCAGAGAGGACAAACAGTAAGGTGGATAAAGGAATGGATAAGGAAGATTTCTTATTAAAGCAGATTGATGAATTCCGTGAGAAAGCAAAGCAGCTTCAGGCTTTGCTTGTTACGAAAGAAGATAAAGTGCAGGAATTACAGAATATCGTAGATGAAAGAGAAGAAAAAGCGAAAGAATTGCAGCATGTTTTAAATGCACGCAAATCAGAAGCAGATGTTCTTCTTACCGGAGTACACGGTCAGATGGAAGAAATGATTAACCGTGTAGAAGAAAAGTTAAATGCACTGTCTGAAAAGATTGCGGAAGATGTAAATGATTCCACCGGAAGAACTGCAGAGCAGACTGCGCAGATGCAGGCATCTTTGCAGGAAATTTCCCAGCAGTTAGACAGTATGAAATTGGAACTGGCTGAGAAAATACATACCGAAGATGTAAAATGCTACCGCAACATGCAGGACTTAATCAAAGAGCTTACCGTTAAGTTAGAGGAAAATGATACTTTAGAGAAGAACTTAAATACTGTAAAAGGTTATGCAAAATGTTTAACCTGGTTTTCCATTATCAACTTTGTAGTGCTGGTGGCATTTATCTTATATTCTCTTGGAGTATTTAATTTTTAAGCAGTAAATAAAACGAGGAATTGTATGACACAGGGAAAGAGAAAGACATGGGTAATCGGGCATAAGAATCCGGATACAGATTCTATTTGTGCAGCGATTGCCTATGCAGAATTAAAAAATCAAACAGAGGACGGTATTTTTGTACCGAAAAGAGCAGGACATATGAACGAAGAGACGAAGTATGTCCTAAAATTTTTTGATGTGCCGGAACCGGAGCTGGTAACAGATGTCGGCGCACAGATTAAAGATATTGAATATCGTAGAACGGAAGGG
This sequence comes from uncultured Lachnospiraceae bacterium, assembly GCA_900315735.1. GTDB lineage: Bacteria > Bacillota > Clostridia > Lachnospirales > Lachnospiraceae > Roseburia_C. The sequence goes on from ONAD01000037.1 coordinate 3,844, forward strand.
GTCAGCAGCCACATTTCCATCAAACGGGCATGGGAGCTGATGAAGAATTTAGACGTCGTATCCTTGCCGATTACTGACAGTGAGAATAATCTGCAGGGAATGATTGTTACCAGCGATATTGCAAAATCTTATATGGATGTGTTGGACAACCGGATTCTTGCAACTGCCCGGACGCAGTATAAGAATATTGTAGAGACCTTAAATGGAACTCTTGTAACAGGAAATGAGCACGGTTATTTCGTGAAAGGTAAAGTGGTTGTTGCGGCTACCACACCGGATATGATGGAGCAGTATATTGAAGATGACGATATGGTTATCTTAGGAGACCGTTATGAATCACAGTTTTGTGCATTGGAAATGAATGCAAGCTGTGTCATTGTCTGTTCCGGAGCGAAGATAACAAAGACCATTGTGCAGCTTGCGGAAGAGAAAGACTGTATGCTCATCAGCACACCATATGACACATTTACTGTAGCACGTTTGATTAATCAGAGTATGCCAATTAAATATATTATGAAAAAGGAGCATCTGATTACATTCGAATTAGAGGATTATGTGGATGATGTGAAAGAGACCATGTCTAAAGTGCGTCATCGTGATTTCCCGGTACTGGATGAGAATGGAAAGTATGTCGGTATGTTTTCCAGACGAAATCTTTTGAATTTGCAGAAAAAACAGGTTATCCTAGTTGACCATAATGAAAAATCCCAGGCAGTAGATGGAATTGAAGATGCGGAAATCTTAGAAATCATTGACCATCACCGGCTGGGCAGCCTTGAGACCATTGCTCCGGTATTCTTCCGGAATCAGCCTCTGGGATGTACTTCAACGATTATTTATCAGATGTATCAGGAAAAGGGCGCAACCATTGATAAAAAGACAGCAGGCATTCTTCTGGCTGCGATTATTTCGGATACCCTGATGTTCCGTTCACCGACTTGTACACAGATGGATCGGGCAGCAGCAGAAGCACTGGCTGAGATTGCAGAAGTAGACATTGAGGAACTGGCGAAGAAGATGTTTGAAGCCGGCAGTGATTTTAAGAAAAAAACAACAGAAGAACTGTTTTATCAGGACTTTAAGACCTTCCATACCGATGACTTTGATTTTGGTGTGGCACAGCTTAGTGCAATGAGCGAGGTACAGCTTGGCATGGCGAAGAAGAAGTTACAGCCATATCTGGAAATTGCATTGGGAGAGCAGAAGCTGGATGCCGTATTTGTGATGCTGACGGACATTCTGGATGAGAATTCAGAAGTAATCTACGCCGGAGCACAGGCAGGCAGCCTTTTAAAGGAATGCTTTGGCGAGCCGGATGAATCAGGGAGTTTTTACTTAAAGGGAGTAGTATCCCGTAAGAAACAGATGATTCCGGCACTAATGGCAGGATTGCAGCAAGCGTAAATGCTTAAAGATAACAACTTATACAGGAGAATCGAAATGGCGAAGGAAACATGGAAGCCCGGTAATATGTTATATCCGGTTCCGGCAGTTATGGTAAGCTGCCAGAGACCGACAGAAAAACCGAATATTATTACGGTAGCATGGGCTGGAACGGTATGTACGAATCCACCAATGCTTTCCATATCCGTCCGGCCGGAACGATATTCCCATGGAATTATCACGGAAACCGGCGAATTTGTGGTAAACCTTGTGACGAAGGATCTGGTCTATGCCACGGATTATTGTGGCGTAAAATCCGGCCGTGACGTTGACAAGTTTGATGCCATGCATCTGACACCGCTGAACCTTCCACAGGTATCGGCACCGGGAATTGCAGAAAGTCCGGTAAACATTGCATGCAAAGTAAGCCAGATATTGCATCTTGGAAGTCATGATATGTTTTTAGCGGATGTAGTAGGCGTTACTGTTGATGATTCCTATATGAATGAAAAAGGTAAATTCGAACTGAATCAGAGCGGACTGGTGACTTATTCCCATGGAGAATATTTTCTTCTGGGTAAGAAACTTGGAAGCTTTGGATACAGCGTGAAGAAGCAGAAGCCTTCGAAGAACGGAAGAAAGAAAAAAACAAAATAAGAAAAGAAGAAATAGAAAAAGAACAAAATAAAAAAACAAAATAAAAAGAATAAAATAGTTGAAAGTATAAAAAGCGGAACGAAGAAGGGAAATCCTTTCATTGTTCCGCTTTTGCGATTCCTTTATAGAATTTATTTTTGAAATTTATTTTAAAAGTAAATCCATCAGGCAGGCAAATACATCATCCGCCTGATTCTGCCAGTTGGTGCAGATGGCTTCCGCCTGTTCCTTTGTCTGGACGGTTAAAGTAAAGTCAAGGCGGGTACGGCCTTTTTCACGAAGCTGGCATCGCACGCCGTATTCCTGTTCCGGAGTTTTGTAATAATCGGAAAGATATGCATTTTCTGTTTTAATGGCAAGTTTGTTTGCCTGAAAATAAGCGGCAATATCTTCTTCGATAGAAGGGGATATCTTGTCATGGAAAAAATGTAGTGTTTCTTTTCCAGCAGGAGTGATGATATACCGTGTACTGTTATGGGTGTTTTCCGTACGGACAAGCCCGGAATCCATCAAATCATGAATGACCTGCTGAATCGTAAAGTAGTCGGTATATTCCCGGTCTAAAAAGAAATCTGAAATCTGCGCATTGGACAATGGAAAATCAATATGTTCAAGCATGTGCAGAATAATTAATTTATATAAAGTAGCTGGTTCAGCCATAAAATCACCTCGTAGTTGTTAAGCGTCCCTGATAAGTATTCCGTTCTTTTAAGCGGCGGTGAATTTGATTTAAAACAGTCCGTTTTCCGGTACTCCACATTGGTGCAATCAGTAAATCCTTCGGCCCATCGCCGGTAATCCGGTGAATTACCATTTCCGGTGGCAGAAGCTCCAGACAGTCAATAATCATTTCACAGTATTCATCCATGGAAAAGACAGGGAAATGCGTCTTTGCATAATAATCGGCTAAATCAGTGCCGGATAATACATGGAGCAGTTGCAGCTTGATTCCCCAGACCGGGAGATTGGCAATTGCTTGAACAGATGCAAACATCATTTCTCTGGTTTCGTGGGGCAGTCCTAAAATCAGATGAACAATCACCTTGATAGAAAGGGCGTGAAGGGCAAAAAGACTCTTCTGAAAAGTCTCATAAGTAAAGCCGCTTCGTGTAAACACTCTGGTGTCATCATGGATTGTCTGTAAGCCAAGTTCCACCCAGACGGTTTTCTTTTCATTGATTTCGGCAAGCAGTGAAAGAATCTCAGGCTGCAGACAGTCAGGTCTTGTGGCAATGGAAATAATAACCACGTCAGGGTCATTTACTGCCTGCATATAAAGATCCCGCAGATGTTCCACAGAACCATAAGTATTCGTGAATGCCTGAAAATATGCAATGAATTTATTACAGTTTCTTTTGGCTTTCAGAATCTTTTTTTCAGATTCTAGCTGCTCTTTGATAGAAAGTGTGGGAGAGGCGGCAAAATCTCCGGAACCACCGGCAGAGCAGAAAATGCAGCCTCTGGTATCTAAGCGTCCGTCACGGTTGGGACAACTGAGCCCTGCATTTAATGCAATCCGGTATACCTTTTCATGATAGGTATTTTTTAAATAGTAGTCCAGAGAGTGATAGCGTTTCTCACCCCACAGAGTAATCGTTTCATTTTTCATTAGCGGATGTGTGATTTGACCGCCTGGCTTACCACTTCGGCAACACGCGGGTCAAATGCCTCCGGCATAATAAAGTCTTCGTTTAATTCTTCATCAGATACTAAGCCTGCAATTGCTTTTGCAGCAGCAAGCTTCATTTCTTCTGTAATCTGGGAAGCGTGTCCCTCTAAAGCGCCCTTGAAGATTCCAGGGAAAGCAACGACGTTGTTTACCTGATTCGGGAAATCACTTCTTCCGGTTCCGACCACTTTTGCACCTGCTGCTTTGGCAAGGTCTGGCATGATTTCCGGAGTAGGATTTGCCATGGCAAAAAGAATGGCATCTTTATTCATGGATGCAACCATTTCCTGGGTCACGATATTCGGTGCGGAAACACCAACGAAGATATCAGCACCCTTTAATGCATCGGCAAGGGTACCGGATTCATTGGAAAGGTTGGTAACTTCAGTCATTTTCTTCTGCATCCAGTTTAAGTCAGGATAATCTTTGCCGATGATTCCCATGCGGTCACACATAATAACATTTTTAAAGCCGTAAGTCAGTAACAGTTTGGTGATGGCAACACCGGCAGAACCGGCACCATTTACAACAACTCTGCAGTTTTCTTTTTCTTTTCCGGTTACTTTTAAAGCGTTGATGATTCCGGCAAGAACAACAATAGCAGTACCATGCTGGTCGTCATGGAAGACCGGAATATCAAGCATTTCCTTTAAACGATCTTCAATTTCAAAACAACGTGGAGCGGAAATATCCTCTAAGTTGATGCCGCCGAATCCCGGAGCAATATTTTTGACAGTCTTTATAATTTCCTCGGTATCCTGTGTGTCAAGGCAGATTGGAACAGCGTTGACATTTCCGAATTCTTTAAACAGTACACATTTTCCTTCCATAACCGGCATGGCTGCGTACGGTCCGATGTTTCCAAGACCAAGAACAGCACTTCCGTCTGATACAACGGCAACGGTGTTGGCTTTCATGGTATAAGTATAAGCTTCTTCTTTATTTTCTGCGATGATACGGCAAGGTGCCGCAACACCAGGTGTGTATGCGATAGATAAATCTTCCCGGGTCTTTACCGGTGTCTTGGAGATGGTTTCTAATTTTCCATTCCATTTTTTATGCATTTCAATTGCTTTTTCGTTGGTATCCATAGTTCGTCTCCTTTTCTTAGCCATTGATTACTTCCGTCTAGTATCATATCATTAAAAAATTTTTAAAGCAAGAAAAAGGACTTCCTATTTGAAAGAAACTGTTGTATAATACGAAAAGACGAATCTTACGTTCCAATTATTTTTATTTCAAAAAGAAATCCCAATTATTTAGCAGATAATCAAATAAGCAAGAGGTAAGGAGAATAGAATGAGAGAGAAGTATGAAAGTCTTTCTGCTGCAGTGTTGCGTGAACTGGCGAAAGCAAGAGGGATGAAAGGAATTTCTACCTTAAAGAAAGCTGAGTTAGTAGAAGCTATGCTGGCGGAAGATGAAAAGGAAGCAAAGGCGCAGGAGGCAAAGAAAGAAGCAGAAGGCACAACAGAAACTACGGAGCAGGTAGCAGAAACCAGAACCTATCGCGCAGAACGTCCGCGCCGGGAAAATGCAGCGAGGGGACATGAGGGCGAGATGCGTCGGAGCACAGTAAGACATACGCCGGATGAGCATATTTCAGAAAAGGATGAAGCAGAGCGCGTAGCAGAAGAAAATAAAGAGTTGGACAGTGGGGTGAAAGCGCATGGAATTCTTGAAGTTATGCCGGATGGATTCGGATTTATCCGTTGTGAGAATTATCTTCCGGGAGAGCATGATGTCTATGTTTCTCCATCACAGATTCGTAAGTTTAATCTGAAAACAGGAGATATTGTGACCGGAAACACCAGAATCAAGACACAGGCTGAGAAGTTTTCTGCATTATTATATATTACGTCCATTAATGACCTGCATCCGTCAGAGGCTGTAAAGCGGAAGAATTTTGAGGATTTAACTCCGATTTTCCCGGATGAGAGAATCCGGCTTGAGACAAGCCATAGTGCAATGGCAATGCGAATTGTAGATCTGGTTTCTCCAATCGGTAAGGGACAGCGTGGTATGATTGTATCTCCGCCAAAAGCAGGTAAGACTACATTATTAAAAGGTGTGGCACAGGCAGTAAAACAGAATAATCCGGAGATGCATCTGATTATTTTGTTAATTGATGAGCGGCCGGAGGAAGTTACCGATATCAAGGAGGCAATTGAAGGGCCGAATGTAGAAGTTATCTATTCTACCTTTGATGAATTGCCGGAGCATCATAAGAGAGTATCTGAGATGGTAATTGAGCGAGCAAAACGTCTGGTAGAGCATAAGAAGGACGTTATGATTCTCTTAGACAGTATTACAAGACTTGCAAGAGCATATAACCTTACGGTTCCACCAAGTGGAAGAACCTTATCCGGTGGTCTTGACCCGGCAGCACTCCATATGCCGAAGCGTTTCTTTGGTGCAGCCCGTAATATGCGTGAGGGAGGAAGCCTTACCATTCTTGCAACAGCACTGGTAGACACCGGAAGCAAGATGGATGATGTTGTTTATGAGGAGTTTAAGGGAACCGGTAACATGGAACTGGTGCTTGACCGTAAATTATCAGAAAAACGTGTATTCCCTGCAATTGACATTGTAAAATCCGGTACAAGAAGAGAAGATCTTTTACTGACACAGGAAGAGCAGGAAGCTGTATTTATTATGCGTAAAGCAATCAATGGCATGCGTACCGATGAAGCAGTTGAGAGCATCTTAAATATGTTTGTCCGGACGAAAAATAACCGGGAATACATCCAGACTGTAAAAAAGACAAAATTTATATAAAAACACTTGCATAACAGCTTTTCCTATGCTACAATGAATAAGCTGTTTATTCGGAAACTAAACAGTATCGCACTTAAATTAGACAAATGTCGTAATTGCGAAGCAATTCATATATGAGAGGTGAGAGACATGAGAGAAGGAATCCATCCAGATTATTATCAGGCAACAGTTACATGTAACTGTGGTAACACATTCGTAACTGGTTCAACCAAAGAGGATATTCACGTTGAAATTTGTTCCAAATGCCATCCATTCTATACTGGACAGCAGAAAGCTAACCAGGCTCGTGGACGTATTGAGCAGTTCAATAAGAAATACGGCATGAAATAGAAATTGCACAATGTGACTGAAAGATAAGGTTGAGGTTTCTAATCTCAACCTTTTTTTAGAAACAGGAAGAGAGGTCACACATGAAATATTCGGGAATCGGTGGACAGGCAGTTTTAGAAGGCGTAATGATGAAAAATAAGGAAAAGTACGCCGTAGCAGTCCGGAAGCCGGATGGAGAGATTACCGTTGATACCAAAGAGTATTATGGACTGATTAAAAATAAGACACTGCATAACATTCCGATTATACGTGGCGTGTTAAGCTTTGTGGAGTCTTTGGTACTTGGAATATCAACGCTTACATATTCCGCATCTTTCTTTGAAGAGGATGAGGAAGATACCAAAGTAAAAAAGAAAGAATTATCAAAAGAAGCAGCAGCAAAAAAAGAAAAAGCAGAAATGGGTATTACCGTTGCATTTTCATTTGTGCTTGCCATTGGAATCTTTATGATTCTGCCATATTATCTTTCTTTGATTTTTCAGAAATTTATTACATCCCATGTGGTGCTGGCATTGATTGAAGGTGTCATCCGAATGATTATCTTTTTGGCATATATTGCTTCGATTTCCTTAATGAAGGATATCCAGCGTGTATTCATGTATCATGGGGCAGAGCACAAATGCATTAACTGCATTGAACATGGAATGGAATTGAATGTAGAAAACGTGAGAAAGAGTTCCAGACTGCATAAGCGGTGTGGCACGAGTTTTCTCTTATTTGTAATGATTATCAGTATTATTTTCTTTGCATTTATTGATGTAAAGAGCCGGATTTTAAAGGTAGTACTTCGTTTACTGCTAATACCGGTGATTGCTGGTGTGTCATATGAATTTATCCGGCTTGCCGGAAAGAGTGATAATCCGGTAGTGAATTTCTTGAGTAAACCGGGATTATGGTTACAGAAACTTACAACAAGAGAACCGGATGATTCTATGATTGAAGTTGGTATTGCTTCCGTGGAAGCAGTATTTGACTGGAGAAAATATTTGAGCGAAATGTAAAAGAAAAGGGCGTAATATATGACTTATAGAGAGGCAGTGGAATTTGGTACGAAGTGTCTTACAGATGCCGGAGTACCGGATGCCGCACTGGATGCATGGTATCTTTTACAGATGGTATGCAAGATTGAACGCAGTTACTACTACGTTCACGGGGAAGAAGATATTACACAGGATGCTCAGAAGGAATATGAGATTGCAGTGCAGAAACGCGCGGAGCATATTCCATTACAGTATATTATTGGAGAACAGGAATTTATGGGGCTTCGATTCAAAGTAAATTCCAATGTTCTGATACCACGGCAGGATACCGAGACTTTAGTGGAGCAGGTATTGAAGGTTGTAAAGCCGGGGATGAAAGTATTAGACCTTTGTACAGGGTCTGGTTGTGTATTGATCAGTGTGTTGAAAAATGCGCCGGAACTTACCGGTATGGGAAGCGATATTTCCAAAACAGCTTTATTGGTAGCGAAGGAAAATGCAAAGCTGCATGAAGTGGATGCTGAGTGGGTACGGAGTGATTTATTTGATAATATAACAGAGACTTTCGATGTTATTATGGCGAATCCGCCATATATACCGACAGGAGAGATTCTGTCACTGATGCCGGAGGTACGGGATTTTGAACCGGAAAATGCGTTGGATGGCGGAGCAGATGGCCTTGATTTTTATCGGAAGATTACCGAACAGGTAAAGGATTATTTGAATCCTGGCGGATATGTCTACATGGAAATCGGTTATGACCAGGGAGAAGCAGTTTCTGAGCTGATGCGTAACGCAGGATTTTCAGAAGTTGAAGTAATCAAAGACCTTGCACGGAATGACCGTGTGGTAAAAGGGAAAGGAAATTAAAATGTTTGATCGTTTAGAGGATTTATTGATTCGTTATGAAGAGTTGATGAGTGAGTTAAGTGAACCGGATGTGGCAAATAATCCGGAGCGTTTTCGTAAGCTGATGAAGGAGCAGAGCGATTTAACTCCTATCGTGGAAGCTTATAAAGAATATAAACAGTGTAAGCAGAATATTGAAGATTCTCTTGCTATGCTGGACGAAGAAACAGATGAAGAAATGAAAGAGCTTGCAAAGGAAGAGTTAAATGATTCCAAAGCGAGAGTAGAAGAATTAGAGCAGAAATTGAAAATTCTTCTTCTTCCAAAAGACCCGAATGATGACAAGAACGTTATTGTGGAAATCCGTGCTGGTGCCGGCGGAGATGAAGCAGCATTATTTGCAGCCGAGATTTATCGTATGTATGTCCATTATGCTGAAAGCAGACGCTGGAAAGTAGAGACAATGGAGTGCGAAGAAATCGGAATTGGTGGAATGAAGAGTGTTACTTTCATGATTACCGGACAGGGTGCTTACTCTGTTATGAAATACGAATCCGGTGTACATCGTGTACAGCGTGTACCTGAGACAGAGTCCGGCGGACGTATTCATACTTCTACTATTACAGTAGCAGTAATGCCGGAGGCAGAAGAAGTCGATGTCCAGATTGATGAAAAGGATATCCGAATTGATGTTATGCGTGCATCCGGAAACGGTGGACAGTGTGTCAATACTACAGACTCTGCAGTTCGTCTGACCCATTATCCAACCGGAATTGTAATCTACAGCCAGACAGAAAAATCACAGCTTCAGAATAAAGAGAAAGCATTTGCACTTTTACGTGCCAAATTATACGACATAGAATGCCAGAAGGCGCATGATGCAGAAGCAGAAGCCAGAAGAAGCCAGATTGGTACCGGTGACCGTTCTGAGAAGATTCGTACTTACAACTTCCCACAGGGACGTGTAACCGACCACAGAATCAATCTTACCCTTTATAAACTGGACAAGATTATGAATGGTGATATCCAGGAAATCTTAGATGCATTGATTGCAGCAGATCAGGCAGCAAAATTAGCTAAGATGAATGAGAATTAATAAGAATTAGTAAGAATCAAGAAAAGCGGTCTTTTGATTAGGTCAAAGGATTGCTTTTTTCTTGTGGTTAGGAGTATGGTTTGAATAATAATTAATGATTTAACGGAAATGTAAATCATTCTAATTATAAAATGGGCGAAGATTTTGAAAAACAAATATGAGGTCGTATAAAAAAGCAAGAAATGGAGAGATAATAACAGAGAATTGATTATAATTAAATTGAAAAAGGACATAATTATGGTATAATTAGACCGTGAATAGGGAGGTGTATATTATGCCACAAATAATTCCAATTAAAGATTTGAAGAATACATCAGAGATATCGGATATGTGCCATAAGGCAGCGGAACCAATTTATGTTACGAAAAATGGATATGGAGATATGGTAATTATGAGCATGGAGACTTATGAGTCAACCATGAGACAGATTGCCATGTACAGAGATATTGAAATATCTGAAAAGCAAATAGAGGCAGGACAGGTAAAGGATGCCAGAACTGCGCTTAGAGAAATGAGGGCGAAGTATGGCATATAAAATAAATGTCGCGGAGCATGCGGATGAACTGCTTGATAATCTTGTGCATCATTTAATTTATTGCTTAAGGAATGAACAGGCAGCAAAGCATCTGTTGGATAGTATAGATACTATTTATGACAGGCTAGAGGTTAATCCATTTCAGTTCGCAAAGTGCAGAGATGCATATCTTGCTAAAAGAGGATATCGTGAGGCAGTTGTGTCACAGATGAATTATATTATCGTTTTTGATGTGAGAGCGGATGTTGTAAATGTAGTTGGTATTTTTCATCAGTTAGAGAATTATCAAAGTAAATTGTAATAAGTGTAGAGTTAAATAGAGTCAGTTGGAAAAGCTGGCTCTATTTTTGTATTTTTCATAGCATGGTGGACAACTGTGTAGCTTCTGCAATTTTCAGGAAGAATTTCAAGATAATCATTACAGAAATTAAGGCAAGAGCTAACATACCACACAAAGCTGAATTATGTAATGGTGATATACTGGATACAAAATACCAAGTCAAACCGTTAAATGTGGTAAGGAAAAACAGAACGTAGCAATAGTTGCGTTGGAATAGGGTACAGAAGTGAAATACGATAGTTACTATTTTGAATATTGTGGAGTGAAATAACTTTATGTTCAGGAAATATACAGAGGAGAGAAGTACACTGGTTTGGTTTTTGAATGTGTACTGAATAAGTGGTAACTAGTATTATTAATTTGTTAATAAATAGTGAGATTTTATAAGATTTGCGGAGATATTCAAAACTGAACTTTTAGCAAATACGAGCAAAAAGCAGGTGTTATATCAATAAAATTTATGATATAATAAAAAAAGATTCTGTAATTTGGTAAATGTGTTGTAAATTGCTTATGGAATCATTAATTAATCTTGTGTGAAAATAAATAAGTTATTTTTCTGGCAAGAAGTTTTAGTGAGGGACAATATTAGATGGCAGTTTGTTTTTTTTGATGTTAGCATGAGCTTAAAACAAATAGGTAATATATGTTTAGAACAGAAGGGAGAAAGTCATGGGTGCGAAAAAATTTAATGAGTATGAATATAAAAATAATAATCAAAGAATAAGAGTTAGATTCTTAAGAAATTCAGAAGAAAGATTAAATCCTTGGGAAATAACTAATTTTGTTAGTAGAGTGTCTACTTATATGTATAAGATAGAAATGCTTAACACAATAGCTTTAGCAATTAATCAAGGCATTGAGAAAAAGAATATTTTTGTATTAGATAGAGCATATAAGTTGAATGGAAATTATAAAGATTTTTCAGAGATTGACTTGAATACTTTAGCAATCAATAGAGTATATGCAATAGGTAAGCCAGTAAGTATGGAGCCAAACCAAGATTTAGTAGAAATAAAGTATTTGTTTGAAAGTCTATATAGGGTAAATAAAATTTTGTATCGCTTTGCGAGAAAGCGAATTACAAAGGAAGATAGATTAGATGCATATAGTGTTTTAAAACAAAAAGGTTTTTCGGCCGCTCTGAATTTTATTATCGATAAAGCTAAGAAAAAGCTTAATGACGAGGAACGATTGAATGTAAGCAAAAATGTTGAAACGGAATGTTCAAAAGTTTTCAGGAAGTACCAAGAATATTTAGTTGATCAAGAACATTTTGATGATATAGAAGCTAAATTAGAAAAAAGTAATTATGAAGAATTAACTGAACTTGAAAAGAGGGTAGAAAAGAATTATTATAAAAAATTTTATGAACATATTTTTATTTTGCCGCGTCCGGTTGTTGGAATATATATCAAAGAAGAAAGTAAGTTTAGTATCTTGTGTGGAGACCATTTTGATAGTAACATAAATAAGAATACGAAGATTGATTTGAAAAGTGTTACACATAATAGTCCTATTAAGGCAATAGTTGAGTCGGGGTGTCAGATTCTTGCATTAGGGAAAGAAGAAAAAAGAAAAGAGGAACTTCATGAACTAGAAAAAAGAAAGATGGAATTAGAGATAGCCAAGTTGGAAAAAGAAAATAAGTTAATGGAACAAGAAGAAGTGAAAAACGAATTAGATATGTTGAATAAGACTATAGAGTTAAAAATGAGATTAGATTCTATGGCTGAAACAGAGGAAAATTTAGGAATAAAAAGTATGGCTTCTTCGTATGCTAATAGACAATTATGCATGGTGTATAATAAAGTTCAAAATGGCTATAATGAAGTCTTAAAAACGAATAAATTCATTGAAGAATCTGAGTCTATAATTGATATGAAAGTGTAAAATGTAGATGGATATCTTTTAAATATAAGAATAATTAATGTAGATTGCACAATTATATAAAAAGTATTTGTTTTGGGATTACAACTAAAGAGATATTTGTTTTATGAGAGTAATCAGGTGTCAAGATTAGTAAAGATGAATGAGAATTAATAAGAATTAGTAGGAATTAAGAAAAAGCGGTCTTTTGATTAGGTTAAAGGACCGCTTTTTTCGACCGAGTAAATAATCAAGGGAAACGTGATATAAAACGGCAAATATAAGATAGTAGAACAAAGGTATCAGGTAAATAACTCGCATCTTGAGTAAACACCTCTCGGTTGAGATAATTGAAAAAGCTGAAAAAGTTCACAACTTTTTACACTTTTTAAACCGAG
>ONAD01000040.1 GCA_900315735.1 uncultured Lachnospiraceae bacterium
TGGAAGCACGGTAACGTGTGGAGCTGACTGTTACTAATCGGTCGAGGGCTTGACCAAAGCAACTCGGAAAACAATCTGTATGAAGTTTTGAAGGTATGTACCTTTAACAATGACGTTACCTGATTCCAGGCGAACGTCATTCTTTAACTTAATAATCCTCGATAGCTCAGTTGGTAGAGCACGCGGCTGTTAACCGCGCTGTCGTAGGTTCGAGTCCTACTCGGGGAGCTAATTGCTCGATAGCAGATTTTGCTATCGAGTTTTTTATTTACGCGAGTAGCGAGAAAAAACTTGCAAAGCGTATTTCTCGTAGCAGCCAAGATTCCGTAAGTATCATATAAAGACTTATTGGAAAAAAGTATCAGTTGACAAAGATAAAAAAAGTAAGATATAATTATCTGACCAAGAGTTAGTATATGCTAACTCTAATTTTATGCCACTAAGTATTTATGAGGGTACCGAGAAATTTGCAAAGCATGTTTTTCGTAATTTACAACAGGAGTAGAACAAACAGTATGAGAGAAAAAATAATAAACTATTTATGGATTGCACTTGGATTTTTATGTTTTGGATTGGGAACTTTGGGGCTAGTTTTACCTATTTTACCGACCGTACCATTTTATATGGCAACTGTTTATTGTTTTGCCAGAAGCTCCAAGAGGCTTCATAATTGGTTTACGGGAAGCAAATTATATAAGAAACATCTGGAAAGCTTTGTAAATCAACGGGCGATGACGATGAAAACGAAATTAACGATAACAGCAACGTCTACGATTGTTATGGGAATCGGCTTTCTGCTTATGGATAAAGTATTGATTGGAAGAATCGTTCTGGCATTTGTCTGGGTATTTCATATCTGGTATTTCTTTTGCAAAATCAGAACATTAGCACCGGAAATGACTGAAGAATAGAGGATAGGGAGCAATATGAAGAATAACACCGAAGAGAAGAAAAAAGAAAATCAGATTGCAATTGAGAAAAAGCGAAAGAAAGAACAATATGTAGTAACGGAAATGATTGCTTTATATTGTAGAAAAAATCATAAAAATGTGGATAAACAAAACGGTCTTTGCCCGGAATGTGAAGAATTAGCCACCTATGCTGCGGCAAGAAGCGAGCATTGTCCACGAATGGAGGAGAAAACATTCTGTGCAAATTGCAAGATTCACTGTTATAAACCGGAAATGAGGGAACGGATTCGGGTTGTAATGCGTTTTTCCGGACCAAGAATGCTTCTGTATCATCCGATTCTGGCAATCTGGCACTTAATTACGACGATAAAAGAGAAAAGGGGAACAAAGTAAATGATAAAGAAGAATCTGGTAAATTTATTATCACATGCAAAAAAGTATGTTGTATACAATGTATTATGTCAGTGGATTGCCCTTTTGGCGCAGATTGCAGCCATTTTTACGATATCCGGGTTACTGGAAAAAATCATATATGGAAATGTAAGCCTGAACGGTGAGCTTTGGACAGAAATTGGAAAAAGCGCAATCATTTTGCTGGCAGTTATCGTGATTCGTTATTTTTGTGACAGGTTGGCGGCAAAGTCATCTTATGCAGCCAGCGTAGATGTGAAGCGGATTTTAAGAGAGAAAATTTACAATAAGCTTTTGAAATTAGGAGTTTCTTACCGAGATAAAGTGTCTACCTCAGAAGTAGTGCAGCTTAGTACGGAAGGCGTAGAGCAGTTGGAAACATATTTTGGAAAATATCTTCCGCAGCTTTTTTACAGTCTTTTAGCACCGGTTACTCTATTTATTATATTGTCTTTCGTGGATTTTAAGGCAAGCCTGGTGCTGCTGATCTGTGTGCCGTTGATTCCGGTATCCATTGTGGCAGTGCAGAAATTTGCCAAGAAGCTGCTGAATAAATATTGGGGAATCTATATCAGCCTCGGAGACAGTTTTCTGGAAAATTTGCAGGGTTTGACTACTTTAAAAATATACGAGGCCGATGAAATGAAAGCAAAAGAAATGGATGAAGAAGCATCCCGGTTCCGGAAAATAACCATGAAGGTTTTAACCATGCAGTTAAATTCCACCAGTGTAATGGATATCGTGGCATATGGCGGAGCTGCTGTGGGAATGGTTGTAGTATTAAAAGAATTTTTTGCCGGAAATGTAAATTTTGCGGGAACTCTGACCATCGTTTTGCTGGCATCCGAGTTTTTTATTCCGCTGCGTCTGTTGGGCTCATTTTTCCATATTGCCATGAACGGAATGGCTGCCAGTGATAAAATTTTCAATCTCCTTGGACTGGAAGAGCCGCAGGATGGAACAAAGGATTTCCCTTGCCTGAATGAAGAGAAAATAGAATATAATGCAAAAGATAACGTTGAAAATAGAATGGAAGATGGCGCAATCGTTACGTCAGGAAATGCAATAGAATTTGAAAATGTAGAATTTTCCTATGAAGAGAACAGGAAAATTTTAAAGGGAATTTCGCTTAGCTTACCGAAGGGCAGCTTCATTTCTCTGGTTGGAGAATCCGGATGCGGGAAGAGCACGATTGCTGGTCTGTTGACAGGAACGCTGAAGGGTTATCAGGGAAAGATTGCTATTGATGGAGTGGAATTAAGTGAAATAAAAGAGGAAGAAATCTTAAAAAATATCACATTAATCCGCCATAACAGTTATTTATTTAAGGGAACGGTAGAAGAAAATCTCCGGATGGCAAAGCCGGATGCGACAGAGAAAGAATTAGAAGCTGTACTGCAGAAGGTAAATCTGTTGGGATTTCTTAAGGAACAGCAGGGACTTAAGACTTTATTACAGGAAAAAGGAAGCAATTTCTCCGGCGGACAGTGCCAGAGACTGGCATTGGCGAGGGGATTGCTGCATGACAGTCCGATTTACATATTTGATGAAGCAACCTCTAATATCGATGCAGAGAGCGAAGAAATGATTATGGAAGTCATTCATGAAATGGCAAAAGAGAAAACAGTTCTCCTAATTTCCCACCGATTGTCTAATGTGGTAGATTCTGATTGTATTTATTTCTTAAAGGATGGCAGAATTACAGAGTCCGGAACGCATAAAGAACTGCTTTCGAAGGAAGGAGCTTATGCGAATTTATATGAAAGCCAGAGAAAATTAGAATCTTTCGCGGTTTTGGGCAAAGCAGAGAAACGGACAGCAGCGTGTGAAAGTAATTTAGAAAGTAGTTTAGACAGTAATATAGAAGGTAATATAGAAAACAATATAGAAAGCAATATAGAAAGTAATATAGAAAGTAATTTAGACAGTAATTTTAAGGATAATAATTTAGGGAACGATTTCAGCAGCACGAAATCAGATTCCATAGCAGCGAAAGAGAAAAAGCAGGAGAGCACAAGACGAAGTGCAGTTGTAATTATGGGAAAATTAATTGGTCTAGTGAAGCCATTATTTCCTATTATGATGGCAGCAATTTTGCTTGGAACTCTTGGATATCTGTGTGCCATTTTTCTGACAATATTTGCAGGACAGGGTATTTTATCAGGATTGAAGGAGCTGTTTGATATTGTAGCAGCCAAAAACGGAAATGGAGTCTGGATTGCTCATTTGACAGGTGTGAAGGTTCTGTTTATCTGCATGATTGTGATGGCTGTACTGCGAGGTGTATTACATTATATAGAACAGTATTGTAATCATTTTATTGCATTTAAGCTGCTGGCTATTATCCGGCATAAAGTGTTTGCTTCCCTTCGCAGACTTTGTCCGGCAAAGCTTGAGGGAAGAGACAAGGGAAATCTCATATCAATTATTACGACAGACATTGAGTTGCTGGAAGTATTTTATGCGCATACCATATCACCGATTGCAATTGCTATTCTGACTTCAACTTTTATGACGATTTTCATCGGAAGGTATCAGGTATGGGCAGGCGTTCTGGCGGCAGGAGCTTATCTTGTGGTAGGCTGTCTGATTCCGATATGGAACGGAAGACGCGGCAGCAAGAACGGAATGGAGTACCGCAATGCATTTGGTGAAATGAACAGTTTCGTGTTGGATTCCCTTCGCGGTCTGGATGAGACAATCCGTTATCATCAGGGAAGCAAGCGTGGAAATGAATTAACTGAGCGTTCAAAAGAACTTGGAAAGAAACAGCGTAAATTAAGCCATTTGGAAGGTGTTCGGCGTTCTCTTACAAACCTTGTGATATTATTGTTCTCTTTTGGAATGCTGTTCCTGTGTCTTTCTTTTTACCAGAAAGGAACAATTTCCCTGGCAGGAGTTATCATTTGTACCATCTCCATGATGGGCTCTTTTGGACCGGTTGTGGCATTGTCCGGGCTTTCCAATAATCTGAACCAGACACTGGCAAGCGGCGAGCGGGTACTTCGGATTTTAGAAGAAGAGCCTATGGTAGAAGAAGTACCGGAAGGAGAGATGCCGGAAAGAGAAGTATTGGAAGCAGAAGTGTCAGAAGAGGAAACACCAGAAAGAAAGATGATGACAGGGAAAGTTTCCCGGGAGACTGTAGGAAAAGAGAACCTCAGATTTACCGGTGCATCTATGGAACATGTAACATTTTCTTATGAAGATGAAGTGATTTTAAGTGATTACAGCATTGATTTGGAACCGGGCAAAATCATCGGTATTCATGGAGCAAGCGGTTCCGGAAAATCTACGATGTTAAAGCTTCTGATGCGTTTCTGGGATGTGCAGCAGGGAAACGTGAATATAAATAAAGAAAATATCAAGAAACTGCCGACAACAACTTTGCGTAAGCTGGAAAGTTATATGACTCAGGAGACACATCTTTTTCATGATTCCATTGCCAATAATATTGCAATTGGTAAGGTGGGAGCCAGCAGAGAAGAGATTATGGAGGCAGCGAAAAAAGCGTCTATCCACGAATTTATTATGACATTGCCGGATGGTTATGATACCCAAGTAGGAGAACTGGGAGAGACTTTATCCGGTGGAGAGCGGCAGAGAATTGGAATTGCCAGGGCATTTCTTCATGATGCACCGTTTCTGTTATTGGATGAACCGACCTCTAATCTGGATTCCTTAAACGAAGGGATTATCTTAAAATCCTTAAAAGAATCTGCAGAAGAGAAGACGGTAGTACTGGTGTCTCACAGAGAATCCACGATGCAGGTGGCAGATGTGATATTTAAAATGAATCAGGGAAGGTTGTCATAGGTGTAAGATATAACGTTAAGAAATAGCGTTAAAAAATAGCACAAGTAATAACGTTAAAAAACAACACAGAAAATAGCACAAAAAATATTCCCACAGATAACGTCATGATATGATGAACTGATTTTGCTCATGATAACATGACATATCTGCGGGAGTTTTTTATGCTGCTAAGCATCCGTAAGAAGCTGCCGGTAGCAAGTTCTTATGGTGAATAACTAATAAAGAGTTTTCATATAGTTACACTTCATTGCGTCTTCCTACGAAGATACTGATTACATAAAACAGTACCGCATAGATAAGGAAGCAAATGAGGCAGCGTGTAATCATATTCGAAGCCATAAGGTCTGTTGCAGTCTCAACCATACAATTATCTAGCCAGTAGTCGGCAAAATCAAAGGATTTCTTGTGGGTCAGGGTGTCTGCTAGTGAGATTATCATGGATAAAACCAGTGGACCGATGATACCGACTGCGATGGAACCGCCTGTTTTCTTAAATAAAATTGCAATCAGGAAGAACAGGGAGGTGTATGCAAAGTTACCAAGAAGCTGTAAAAGCAGGGTGATAACCAGATCTCCTGTGGTACCGGAAAGGCTTCCAATTTCCCAGAATGCAGTGCCGGCAAGGAATCCGGTAAGCCAGCAGACAATGGTATAAAATGTTGTGGCAGCTAAGGATACCATGTATTTTACAGCATAAATGCGGGTGCGGCTGTAGCCTCTTGCAATGATATTTTTTAAAGTGCCATTGGTGTAGTCGCTGCATACAAAGAGGGAAAGAAATACAGCCAGTACAATCGTAAAGTTGCTGGAAGAAATTGCACCAACCAGCATATAGATGCCAGTATAAAGGAATCCATCGTCAGAAGCACTTACGGTTACACCGCCAGCTTCCATATTTCCCTGTGATAAACTGTAAATCATATTTAATGTTACTGCGGTCAGAAGAATCAATCCGATTAACACACAGCCACAGATGTAAAAACTCTTCTGACGGAATAATTTTCGAAATTCAAATCTAAATAATTGTCCCATATTAACCACCTATCCGTTTCATAAAGTATTGTTCAAGTCCTTCTGCATGCACCCAGAAACTATTTACCGCAACGTCCTGCTGAACCAGACGTTTGTTTAATTCTGCGGCTTCTTCAAGATGTGAGGAAAGAACCACCTGATTGCCGGCAATGCGAATCTGTTCTGCCGGGATATTTTCTGCAAAAATAGCAGCAGCTTTCTGCACATCGTCTACGGTAAATACCAGCTTGTGCTGGCAGCGTTCGTTCAATTCTGCAGCAGTAACTTCTTCAATCAGCATACCGTCGTTGATGATTCCATATCTGGTAACGATTTTGGACAGCTCATCTAATAAGTGGCTGGAAATGAGAATCGTAATATTTTTCTCATGATTTAGTTTCGGAATTAAATCACGGACTTCCTTCATTCCGGCAGGATCAAGACCGTTTACCGGCTCATCTAAGACTAAGAACTCCGGATTGCCGAGAAGTGCAATGGCAATGCCAAGGCGCTGGCGCATTCCAAGGGAAAATTTGCCGGCTTTCTTATTACCGGTATCAGCGAGACCAACCAGAGAAAGAATTTCCTTAATCTCTGCATCTGTGCCACCATAAATTAAGGAAAACTGCTTTAAGTTTTCATAAGCGGTACAGTTTTTATAAAGTCCCGGCGCTTCGATTAAAGAACCGATTTTGTGTCTGGCTTTATCAAAAGGCTCGCCATCGAATAATTTGATGTCTCCTTTGGTAGGGAAAGCAGTACCTAAAACAAGGCGCATGAAAGTTGTTTTGCCGGCACCGTTTTTTCCAATGAATCCGTAAATATCACCCTTGTGAATGGTCATATTTACATTATTTACAGCCATCTTCTTAGCAAATTGCCTGGTAAGATTCGTTGTTTGCAATATTGTTTCCATAAACATATCTCCTTCTTTATTTGTACTACTACAATAATACACTAAAACAGTAATGTCAAGGAGAAAATTTTAAAAGATGGACAGAAGGGGAAAAGAAGTGTACCCTTAAAGAATAGAAAAAGCAAAAAGAGGAGTCAAAATGGCAAGAAAAATATTGATTATAGATGATGATAAAGATTTGGCATTCATAACAGGAGATATGCTAAAAAGCTATGGCTATGAAATCACGATTGTTTCAAATTGCGAAGAAGCCTTTGAAAAGCTTACAGACGGGCAGTTTCATCTCATTCTTCTGGATATCAATCTTCCGGATGGTACCGGCTTTGAAGTCTGTCAGGAATTGCGCCGCACATCAAAAGTCCCGGTTATATTTGCCAGTGCAAGAACCAGTGAAGATGATAAAATTACGGGGCTTGATATGGGTGGGGACGATTATCTTGCCAAGCCTTATTCTTTAAAGGAGCTGTTGGCAAGAGTAAAAGCATTGCTGCGAAGAACTTATGGTGCCGAAGAGTCAGAGCCGGTTTATAGATTTGGAACAATTGTGGTGGATACGGCAAAGCGGCTGGTGACACGGGATGGAAATCCGGTAAAGCTTTCCTTAAAGGAATTCGATGTGCTTTCCTATCTGTGTAAACATGCGAGGGAGGTTGTGCCAAAAGATGCCCTTTTACATGAAATCTGGGGAGCATTTTCAGAAACAGAAATTGCAACCGTGGCGGTACATATCCGCTGGCTGAGGGAAAAACTGGAGGAAAATCCTGCAAAACCGCAGTTTATTAAGACCGTCTGGGGAATCGGCTATCAGATGGATATAGAAAAAGAAATGTAAAAAATGTAATATCAAGAGAAAAGATAAAGGAAAAATATAAAGAGAAATTATAAAAGGAAATTATAAAGGAAAATTATAAAGGAGAACGGAATGAAACGAAGATTAACAGTCCTGTTTATCGTAGATGTGCTGGTAATGATTTTTCTGGCAATGGGTGTATTAAAGATAACGGAAAATAAAATCGAAAAGGGCGAAAATGAAAACGAGCTGGTTCTGCTTCGGGAAATCGAATATCTGACATCAGATGAAAATGGAAATAATCCCGCTTCAAAGCTGATTGATACACTGTATCAGAGTCTGGGAAGAGGAATGGCGGAAAGAGAACAGGATGCCGTGAAGGAAGCATTGATTATTTTTGGAGCAGGAAGTTTTCTTTTACTGATAAGCTTTTATCTTTATATTTATATCAGCTTTCTGCGTCCGATGCAGAAAATGCAGCTTTATGCCGCACAACTGGCAAAGGGAGATATGAAAGCAGAACTGCGTTACAGCCGTTATAATGGGCTGGGAGAATTTACATGGGCGCTGGATCAGATGAGAAAAGAGGTACTGTTTGCAAGAGAGAGCGAATGCGCGGCGGTGCAGGAAAATAAGACAATTATTGCAACACTTTCCCATGACATCAAGACGCCGATTGCATCCATCCGGGCATATGCAGAGGCATTGGAGGCTGGAATCGACAGCGATTATGAGACCAGAGCGCATTATATAGAAGTCATGATGCGAAAATGTGATGAGGTAACCGGTCTGGTAAATGACCTGGTACTTCACAGCCTGACAGAGCTGAATCAGATTGTGATTGAAAAATGCGATGTAGATATGGCAGAGGCTTTGCAGGAAATTTTAAATGATTTAAAAACTCCGTTGGTTGAATTGGAGCAGCCGTTTGAAAAAGCTACGGTCAGCGTTGACACAAAGCGGCTGGCGCAGCTACTGGAAAATCTTTTAAATAATGCAGCAAAATATACGCCGGGAAAGGTGCGTATCTCGACAAAAATAAAAGATAATTTCTATGAAATCCATGTTCGTGACTGGGGAAATGGTATTCCACCGGAAGATATGCCTTTTATTACAGAAAAATTTTACCGCGGAAAAAATAAAGGAGAACAGCCTGGCTCCGGGCTGGGGCTTTATATTGTAAAACATATTACTGAAAAAATGGATGGCAGGCTGGAATTAATAAACTGCCAGCCGGGACTGGAAGCAGTAATTTTACTGCCATGTAAAAATGCTTAAAGATTTCTTAATAACTATTTTGTTATAGTATTCCTGCAGAAAAATAAAAGGAGAAGAAAAATGGAGCATATCATTTTACAGGCAAAAGAAGTCTGCAAGAGCTTTGCAAATAATGGCGGACAGAATCATGTTTTAAATATGGTAAATCTTGAAATTTATGACGGAGATTTTACGGTTATTATGGGCTCATCCGGAGCAGGAAAATCCACACTGCTCTATGCATTGAGCGGAATGGATAAGATAACCAGCGGACAGGTATTTTATAAAGACCGGGAAATAAGTAATCTGAAGGAAAAGGAGATGGCGCAGCTTCGGGTATTTGAATTTGGCTTCGTATTTCAGCAGACTCATCTCGTCAGCAACCTTACACTTTTGGAAAATGTGGTTGTTACCGGTTATCAGGATAAGAAGAAATCCACAAAAGAGATTCAGGAAAGAGCAGAGATGCTTTTAGAGAAAATGAATGTGGACGGAGCAAAGGACAGACTGCCATTTCAAGTATCCGGTGGAGAAGCGCAGCGGGCAGCCATTGCAAGAGCGTTGATTAATGAGCCGGGAATCATTTTTGCAGATGAACCGACGGGAGCATTAAATAAAAGAAATACCATTGAAGTATTAGACCTTTTAACGGAAGTGAACCGGCAGGGACAGAATATTGTAATGGTAACACATGACCTCTGGGCAGCAGTGCGTGCAACACGCCTTCTTTATTTAGAGGATGGAAGAGTAATAGATGAAATGCGTTTACCTGTTTTTGATGCAAAGCAGAGCAAGGAACGGGAAGCCCAGATTAACGCATGGCTTACCTCTTTGAAATGGTAGGAGGTACGGCATGAGAAAATTAACATTATTAAAGGCAAATATCAGACGGCAGAAGGGAACTTTCATCGGACTGTTTTTATTGGTGCTGATTACTTCTATGGCATTGTGCGCACTGCTGGCAATTTACAGTAATTCCCATAGTTATGAAATGGAGGAACTAAACCGCACCGGCTACGAAGAGATTGCTGCCTGGACGGGAAATGGACAGGATTTTTCTTATCTTTACAATTTGATAAAAGAGATAGAAAACCTGCCGGATGTAGAAGGAGTAACAGAAGAAAAAATCATTTACAGCAGATACAGTGTGGCTGGCAAGGAAGCAGATTATACCCTGCAGATGAAATCCTATGAGAAAGAAGCATTCCGGTATTATCTTTTAAAAGATGATTTATCCGAAGCAGAAAAAGGAGAGCTTCAAAAGGGAGAAGCATATGTACCGGTATCCTTTCAAAGTCTTTTCCATGCCAGAACCGGAGATTATGTTGAAGTATATGGTGGCATGAAGTTAAAAATCAGAGGATTTTTCGAGGACCCATCCATGGGTGGTTCTATGATGGGAATGAAGCAGATTTTTATTTCTGAAGAGGATTTTAAGAGCCTGGAAAAGGAATGCTGTGATAATAAGATTATAGAAGGAAGTCAGCTTCATATTTACCAGAAAGAGGGAAGCTCCTTATCTTTATATGACCTGCAGAAGGAATTAAATGAAAAAACTGATTTGAAAAGCTACAGTGACTTTGCTTATTCTAAGGAAGCGATTGCAGGATTCATGTTAATTTTAATTAATATTTTTTGCGGCTTTATTGGGGCTTTTGTCCTGATTTTGCTGATTATTTCCATTATCGTATTAGGACATAGCATCGGAAGCAGCATGAAACAAAATTATAAAGACATTGGAATCTTAAAAGTAATCGGATATGAGAAAAAGGAGCTGCAGCGGCTGGAATTAGTACAGTATCTTCTGCCAATTGTCCTTGGAATGGCAGCAGGCTGCATCCTTTCCAATCCGCTGATTCACCTCCTTAGCCGCTTTATGCTGCCGGTAGTAGGAATACGGGTTCCGGCAAAGCTTCCGGTGGCGGGCTGCCTGCTCCTATTCGGTGGAATCCTGATTCTTCTGGCAGTTTATATTCAGATAAAGACCATTGGTATCAGCAGAGTTTCTCCGATTCAGGCAATACGTGGAACGGATTCGGATATCTATTTTAAGAGCAGACTCACACTTCCGATTTATCGTAAAGGGCTAAATATCTGGCTTGCCATAAGACAGTTTACCGCCGGAAAAAAAGAATATATCAGTATGTGCATGATAACAGCACTCTTGGTATTTTTTATGTCCCTGGCAGGAAGAATGAATGCATGGCTTGGAAAAGACGGTGAGGGTCTGATGCAGTCATTTGGCATTACAGCATATAATTTTTCTGTTTTATATGAAAATGCGGAAAAACAGGAAGAGGCGGAGCAGTTGATAGAGTCTTTATCCGGCATAAAAGAGCAGTTTAAGCTACTCCAGTTAAATGCTTCTGCAGAGAATATGTCTTGTGTTATGAATGTGATTTCCGAGCCGGAGCGTTATCAGATAATAAAGGGAAAGACCTGCATTTATGCCAATGAGGTTGTCATGACAGAAATGCTGGCAGATACGCTGCATGTAAATATTGGTGATAGTATTACAGTTACCTATGGTGACAATTCCGCAAAGTATACCATCAGCGGATTTAATGAATGTGCCAATGATATGGGACAGAATTTCAGTTTAAGTGAAGAGGGATTCGCAAGAATTTCCACCGAAAAAGAAAGTTACTATCAGGCATATATTTTAAAGGATTCCAGTAAAAAAGATGAAATTATAGAGAAGCTTGGCAGCGATTATGGAGTAGTGGATACGAACTGGTGGAGTGGTGCAAAGACCATTAATGATACGGCACATACGCTGGTCTGGTTCATGTACGGATTAAGTCTGATTTTTATATTGGTAGTTATCCTGATGACGGGAAGTAAAATATTATATAAGGAAAAAAGAGACCTTGGCATTTATAAATCTTTAGGATTTTCATCCAATAGATTAAGAAGTTTATATGCATTGCGGTTTGGAATAGCAGCCACAATCGGAGCAGTCATTGGAACGCTGCTTAGTGAAGTGCTGACGGATCCGCTGGTTACATTTATTTTAAAAATGTGCGGCATCAGCAGATTTACCAGCAATATCAGCTTTTTACATATGATGAAGCCGGGCGTCGAAATTGTGATAGCAACGGTAATACTTGCCTACCTTACTTCCGGAAAAATCAAAAAAATGAATACCATGCTGCTGGTGGTGGAATAATTCAATAGGAATAAATCGATAAGAATAAATTATAAAAAATGCTTTACATCACCAGTACTCTATGGTATACTAAAACACGTTCTGACGGTCGTTGGAACGTATCTGGCTCCGTGGTCAAGCGGTTAAGACATCGCCCTTTCACGGCGGTAACACGGGTTCGATTCCCGTCGGAGTCACTACACGAACAGAATATGAGGCATAAAAAATGTGCCACTGCATATACTGGAAGTGTTACAACAGAATATGGCGACATAGCCAAGTGGTAAGGCACGGGTCTGCAACACCCTTATCACCAGTTCGAATCTGGTTGTCGCCTCTTTCAAGAGAATCTTTTATAGATTCTCTTTTTTTACTCTATAGGAAATTTCTCAAATCGTCAGAAATAGTGTATAATAAACTGGAAATAAAAAATGACATGACAAAAGAGCGAAGGGGGCTTCGCCA
>ONAD01000042.1 GCA_900315735.1 uncultured Lachnospiraceae bacterium
GAAAGAGTATCAGGTAGATAGGGCAGAGGTGGAAGCACGGTAACGTGTGGAGCTGACTGTTACTAATCGGTCGAGGGCTTGACCAAAGCAACTCGGAAAGCAATCTGTATGAAGTTTTGAAGGTATGTTACAAAATAGCATAGCCTATTAATAATCCTCGATAGCTCAATGGTAGAGCGCACGGCTGTTAACCGTGATGTTGTAGGTTCGAGCCCTACTCGGGGAGTTTTTTTATCAACATTGATAAATAATATTTGGCTCCGTGGTCAAGCGGTTAAGACATCGCCCTTTCACGGCGGTAACACGGGTTCGATTCCCGTCGGAGTCACTTGGGTGAAAACTCATGGATTGTAAACTGCAAGATTGGCTGAAAGGCTGGGTTCATAGTCTGCAGAAGGCATACGCCGATGTGGCTCAATTGGCAGAGCAGCTGATTTGTAATCAGCAGGTTATCGGTTCGAGTCCGATCATCGGCTTTATATGGACCTTTAGCTCAGTTGGTTAGAGCAACCGGCTCATAACCGGTCGGTCCTGGGTTCGAGTCCCCGAAGGTCCACTTTATTTTTATTTTATTTGGCCCAATGGCTCAGTTGGTTAGAGCGCCGCCCTGTCACGGCGGAGGTCGCGGGTTCGAGTCCCGCTTGGGTCGTTTTGGGATCTTAGCTCAGCTGGGAGAGCATCTGCCTTACAAGCAGAGGGTCACAGGTTCGAGCCCTGTAGGTCCCATATGCCCGCGTGGCGGAACTGGCAGACGCGCAGGACTTAAAATCCTGTTGTGGTGACACAGTACCGGTTCGATTCCGGTCGCGGGCATTCATACCAAAGGTATGTAATAATTGAATATGTGCGTGTAGCTCAGCTGGATAGAGCACTTGGCTACGGACCAAGGTGTCGGGAGTTCGAATCTTCTCACGCACGTGGAAAAAGGACTTTGAATCTTTGTTTAGCAGAGATTTGAGGTCTTTTTATTTTATCCAAATATAGTTTTCTATATTGGAGTTTGATTGCCATGCATTCGAAAGAAGCTGCGGTGGCAGATTCTGTAGATATTACGATAATATACTTGGAAATGAATAGAAAAAGAATAGAAAAGAAAAGGTGGCACAGGTATGATACAGGATATTGCACCAATGAAATTTCACAATGAATATCAGCAGAGGGAATGCAGGGATACGGATATAGTATTTCTGTTTGTGGGAAATAAACTTCTGGTAAAAAAAGATTCTAAAATCAGTTTCTTCCATATTAGAGAAATAAAAAAAGAGACTGACGGATGCTGTGACAAAAGATTGCAATATCTGTTTTCTATTGATGATGTACAGTATTATCTGCTGAAAGTGTGGTCAAAGGAAGAAGCAGAAAAAGAGATAGAAAAGCAGATTGATGAGCAGGTCGATAAGCAGAACGGTAATATTGGAAATATGGAATGGGTAACGATTCGCAGCCTGCGTGAAACAGTTCCTAAAAAGGATTGTTTTGCGGCGGCAACGGCATATCACTTGTATGTGTGGTATCGGGATAACCGCTATTGTGGCAGATGCGGAAAAGAATTGCAGCCGGATACAAAGGAGCGGATGATGCGTTGCGCATGCTGCGGGAATATGGTTTATCCGAAAATTGCACCGGCGGTTATTGTGGGAGTGATACATGATAATAAAATATTGATGACGAAATATTCAGACCGGGAATATAAGAAATATGCATTGATTGCGGGCTTTACAGAAATCGGGGAAACTGCAGAGGAGACAGTTCGCAGGGAAGTCATGGAAGAAGTAGGATTGAAAGTAAAGGATATTGTATACTATAAGAGTCAGCCATGGGGATTTGATGCAAATCTCTTGATGGGATTTTACGCCAGAGTGGAAGGAACAGATGCCATTACTTTAGATAAAAATGAACTTTCGCTGGCAGAATGGGTGCCGAGAGAGCAGGTAATCGGTATGGATGATAAAATCAGCCTTACCAGAGAAATGATGGAGAATTTCTATCAAAATGGCGAAAAATGTTTGCAATAACTACATTTTCTTGACAGTTTTGCATAAAAAATATATGATATAGAAGTAAAAATTCTTTTCAGAGAGGACTGATTGATTCATGAAGAATGAAAGCAAAAAGGCAAATGCAAAGCTTACATCTGTAATTGCAGCAGTGCTTATTATAGTAGTTGCTATTGTAGCGGTAATTGTGGTAAAGACAAAGGACAGCGGAAGTCTTGGAACCTATGCATGTGAAATTGTATCAGGGGAGAATTCGTCGACTGTTTTTGAGATTACATTTAATGAAAAGGATAATACTTATAAAGAAAATATCACAGTGGGTGATAAGGCAGTAGAACTGGCATCAGGAACTTTTGTCATGGATGGAAACAAGCTTACATTGACCTCCGATGGCGGCGATGTGCAGAATCTGGTAAAACAGGGAAAATATCTGATTGCAACAGATTATTTATATGAAGGTGAGATACCAGATGGAGATACCTTTGATGCCACCTTCACATTTAAGAACAGCAATGATGTGGTATATTCCATTACCTTTAAAGCAGACGGAACTTATGTACAGGATGATAATGGTGATGTATCAGAGGGAACTTATAAACGTGATGGCGATTTTATTAAACGTGAGAGCAGTACCGGCGGAAATGGAATGATTGATTATCTGATTTATAATGGAAAGATAACCAATTCTTACTATGTAAAAAAATAATGCAAAAAACAATGTAACCAGAAGCAATGTAATAAAAAGTAATGCAATAAAAGTAATGTAATAAAAGTAATGTAATAGAAGTAATGCACGAAAAGTAATGCGATGAATGTAATAGGAAATAATATAGAAGAAGCGCAGAGAACAGAAAAAAGTAGAGGAAAATAAATGTCAAGAGAGGAATTCCTAACAGAATTAAGAAAAGCTCTGCAGGGAAGGGTAAGTCAGCAGACAGTGAATGATAATCTCCGCTATTATGAAGACTACATTCTTGCAGAGTCTCACAAAGGAAAGACTGAGGTTGAAGTAATTGCGGAATTGGGAAATCCAAGACTTCTTGCAAAAAGTATAATCGATGCAGAAAATGCAACTACTGAGAAAGCTACAGCAGAACCACGAAAGGGAATGGAAGGGCAGGATACAGCTTCCGAAGAATTTTCTTTTAAAAAGTTTAAAATTCGTATCTGGCTTATATTAGCAGCAGCATTTCTGCTTGTATTATTTATTATAATTCTGCTGGCGCAGGTTGTGGCATTTTTACTTCCGATTCTGCTTCCGGTAGCAATTATTTTCTTTTTGTTTGCGGCAATTAGTATGAATAGGCGATTATAATAAAAGATTATAATAAGCAATTTTAATATGTAATTTTAATATAGGAATAACAGAGGAATTTGTAGTATGGCAATGATTAAGGTTCCGGCAGGGAAATGCTTTATCAAGCATGGAACAACAGTAAATGCCCTGTATATGGTAATACAGGGAACCGTGAGACAAGTGTCTAAGCTGGACGAAGTACAGATTAGCAGTGGAAATATCATAGGTCTGATGGATTGTGCAGAAGAAGAATATATAGCGGATTATGTAGCAGCGGATGATGTGACACTTTATCCGTTTCATTATCATGCACCGGAGGACTTTGATAAAATATTTATCAGTCAGCCGAAATATGCAACGGCATTTTTATCTGTAGCAATTCGTGAGGCAGATCATATGCTGGGACGGAATCAGAGATTTCAGGACAGTACAGAAAAATATTATTTTCTGGCAGTAGAATTGTATCGGAGATACCAGGAACTGTGCAGTAAATATCATGTGCAGGAGAAGAGTTTTCGCAGAATGGAAAGTCTGCAGCCTTATATAAGAACAAATACAGCACCGGGCTGGGAAGCAGCCTATTTCCATGAGCTGGCAGAGCTTGGCAACAGCGGAACCATGAAATTCTTTTTACAGAAAGAGGACTTGCTGACAGGACAGATTATGCAGGCAGGAAGAGCTATGTGTAAGGCGGTAAGAGAGATTGACCATGCAAAAGAATATTTGCAGGAGCATGTGAATCTGTATCTGGATGCCAATAGAATGGATTTATTACAGCTTTATTTTGACCTGGCAGCCCGTGCGGCCGCAGGTGGTGCTGATATAGAAGAAATCCGGCAGACTATAGAGGAATTGTTACAGTTTATCAGAGATAACCGTCTGGGAAGTGCCGCAGAGCGGGAGAAAAGAATTGCAGAGTATCAGGCATTTGATTTTACTTCGGTAAAATTAAGCGAGGATGCAGTATATCATTTCGCCGGAGAACTGATTGGCGAAGCACCAAAGCCAGAGGCAGAGGATAAGTTGGTTCAGGGAACGGAAGATTTACTGGAGCAGGAATATGCAGAAGCTGACAGTGAAGAGGAAGAAGAGACAGAGGACTGTCTGGCTCATATTTTAGAATATGCAGGAGTGGCAGCGGAGGATGTACATAAAATTCGCAGCAAAATGCATGAATATGATGCAATTCCGGATAATCTTGATAATGATGAGAAGACGAGAAAGCTTCGGAAAGAGTTGACAGCGTTATTCTATGCTACTTATAAAAATGTATTTAAACATGCCATGAAAGATGTGGATGAGTTAGATCCGATTATCCAGATGTTTTTGAATTTTGGATTTATGGATGTGGGAATGGTAGGTGAAGATACTGCCAATGAGCTTTATGATTTGACAGACAAACTGTTCCAGTGTAAGAGCGACCATGTCTATACCATGTTTGAGTGGTTAAAGAGCATTTATGAAGGAAAGAATGAACCAAGCCGGAATGAATTCGATTTGGATTATAATGGATATCTGGCAGAGCAGAAGCGGATGGGCAAGCTGGATGCAGCCGGAATGGAACAGTTGAAAACAGACTGTTGGGAAAAGACCAAATATGAGATGGATAATATGTTTGTGTCAACGAACCGGGCAACTTATGGAAAAGTAAGTACCTTCTGTCCGATTCTGAGTAAGCATGACATGGTGCAGGAAGCAGAAAAGATGCTGGTGACTGCAGAACGGATTGAGGAGGCAATTAAAAAAGTCCGTGAAGTTGACTATTCACTGTTCTACCGTGAAGTGATTTTTTCAGATCCAATGCATGGAGTGAATGCTGAACCGGTGCAGAAGGAAGTATTTCCGGATGTTATTCTGATGCCGAATGTGGGAATGAAAGCAATGATGTGGCAGGAAACTGCCGGAGTAAAACGTGATACATCAGCCCGTTTTGTTTTACCAATTATGACTATCTACAGTCTGCAGGATATGATGATAGAGACCTGTGGAAGATTCCGTTGGGAAATGTGCCGTAAGATACAGGGAATGCGCTGGAACGATATTACAGAGAAATCCCTTACTTCGGAATATTGTGATTATATCCAGTACTATCGGAAGAATCGTGATTTATCCGCAGAGGCAAAGGAGAAGATTAAGAATACACTCTGGAAGTCAAAGAATAACTATCGTGAAGTATTTATTTCTGATTATATCGGCTGGATTAAATACGAGGCAGGCGGCAGCTTCCGTCTGAATCGTGTGGCAAGGGACATTCTGTTCCGCTATTGCCCATTTGCCAAGAAATACAGGGATGCATTGGAGGCAAATCCGATGTATCAGGATATGATAAGCAGATTCAAGATATTCCAGGGACGTAAACTGCGCCACATCGATGGATTCCGTACCCGCTATGAGAAGAACGGCGGCGAGATGAATATGGAACTGCAGGAAAATATGAATTTCTATAATATGTAGAGAACAAAATAACTACGAGAAAACACGCTTTGCGAGTTATCGCGGTGCTCGCCAAATCTGAGTAGAAAAGAAGTTTGCTCAAGCGAGCTTGGCTCCTTCTTTTCTCCTAGATTTTTCTCGTTACTCGCGTAAATAAGAAAGCCACATGAATCTCAGGATTCCTGTGGCTTTCTTGAGGGGAGTATAAATAATTAATAAGGGGTATAACTGTATAAAAAAACAATTCTTATACGAAAAAAATTATAATATAAAAGTTTTTAAAATGCAATGTAAATGAGAATAATAATAAGAAATTAAGAAATAATATCACTGTATCAGATAATCCAAAGAAAAATATCTGATAAAAAAGGAGGCGATATTATGGCAAAAAATGCAGATAATGCAAGAAACAAAACAAGCAATGTAAACCGTGCAATGAATGCTGACAATGATTTTGAAAATGCTGATAACAAAACCAGCAACAAGGCAGACAATAAGACCAGCAACAGAAGTGAGAACAAGGCGGATAACAAGACATCCAACAAATGTAATTACTAGGTCAATCTTATTGAAAAACTGCATATATTAAAATAAGAAACAGATTACAGGGAACACTTTGTAATCTGTTTTTTCATATCAGAAAAGGTCAGGATATTTTTGGGGGAGATGGCATATGAAATTTACGGCTATCAGTGTAGCGGAATTATGGAAACTAAAAGATGACCCACAGATATATATTGTTGATTTAAGAAGCAGGGAGGATTTTCAGCAGTTTCATTTGAGAAATGCCCACTGTTATCCTTATGATGAGATAGAACACTGGGAGCATACGCTGCCGGAAAATCGTAAGATATTACTGTGCTGTGAGTATGGAAATACAAGTATGTATGCAGCAAAAAGGCTGACGCGGCAGGGATATCAGGTGTATACTCTGATTGGAGGACTAAATGCATTAAATGGATAGAAAAGGACATTGACAGTGTCATTTAGAACAGATAAGATAGTAGTAATAATGGAGAAAAAACATATGAAAACATACGAATTAACAGTGCCATGTCATTTTGGCTTAGAATCAGTTTTAAAAAAAGAAATATATGATCTGGGATATGAAATCTCAGAGGTAGAAGATGGAAGAGTGACTTTCATTGGTGACGCAGAGGCAATCTGCCGTGCAAATATTTTCCTGCGGACAACGGAGCGAGTGCTGCTTCGGGTAGGAAAATTTAAAGCAGAGACATTTGATGAATTATTTGAAGGAATCAAGGCACTTCCATGGGAAGAGTATATTCCGGAAGATGGTAAATTCTGGGTCACCAAGGCTTCTTCCATAAAGAGTAAATTATTCAGTCCGTCAGATATCCAGTCTATCGTTAAGAAGGCGATGGTAGAGAGGCTGAAACAGAAATATCATACCAATTGGTTTGAAGAGAGTGGTGCATCCTATCCGGTACGAATTTTCCTGTTGAAGGATGAAGTAATGGTAGCACTGGATACCTCCGGAGAATCTTTACATAAGAGAGGATACCGGACTCTGACCAGTAAGGCACCAATCACAGAGACCCTTGCGGCAGCATTGATTATGCTGACCCCATGGAATAAGGACAGAATTTTAGTAGACCCATTCTGCGGAAGTGGAACATTTCCGATTGAAGCAGCAATGATTGCAGCCAATATAGCACCGGGCATGAACCGTAGTTTCTTAGCAGAGCAGTGGACAAACCTGATACCGCGTCAGCTCTGGTATGATACGGTAAATGAAGCCCAGGAAATGGTGGATACCGATATTAAGGTGGATATTCAGGGATATGATATTGATGAAGAAATTGTGCGGGCAGCAAGAGAAAATGCAAAGCGTGCCGGTGTGGATGGCATGATTCATTTCCAGCAGAGACCAGTAAGCCAGTTGAATCATCCGAAAAAATACGGATTTATCATATCAAATCCGCCATATGGTGAGCGACTGGAAGAAAAGGCGGCATTGCCGGAATTATACCGGACAATTGGTGAGGCATACAGAAGGCTGGATTCCTGGTCCATGTACCTGATTACCAGCTATGAGAATGCACCAAAGGATATTGGAAGAAAACCGGATAAGAACCGCAAGATTTACAATGGAATGTTAAAGACATATTTCTATCAGTTCATGGGACCGAAGCCACCAAAACGGAAAGGGACAAAAGAGTGAGGGAAAAAGTACGTTATTCTAAGAGATATGTAGTATTTACGTTACTTTTAGTTCTTGCATTGATACTGAAATTTGCCAATTTTAAAGGTGTGACCGAAGAAATCGGGCAGTTCCGTGGCGCAGATTTGCAGAGCAGCGACTGGAACCCTCTGATTGCAAAGAGTATTAATGAGAAGAATCTTACAGTAGCGATTGATAATAAAGTTTATACCAATAAGGACAATGGAATCTATATGGATGAGAATCTGAACCTGATGGTACCATTGGATTTGATTCGGGACAGTTATAATTGCAGCGTGCATCTTTATGATGACACGGCTCTTTTGATAGAAAAATATTCAGACAGCCTGTGGATGAGTTTGGATGATCCGGAAGTACAGATAAATGATGAGGAGGAAAACTTTTCTTCTGCACTGACACGGATTGGTGACCGCTATTATGTGCCGGCAGAAGTCATTTCTTCGAAGCTTGGTTATTCTTATGCCTGGGATGTCAATAAAAATGAAGCAGTGGTGGTAAATACTTCTTCTGAGACAAGCATTCTGCCATCGCATTATGATTTGAGGGAGAGAGGAAGAGCACCGCAGGTGAAGAACCAGGGAAATAAGGGAACCTGTTGGGCAGCATCTTCTCTGGCAGCACTGGAATCTTCGCTGCTTCCGGAAGAAAATTATGTATTTTCTACCGATAACATGAGCCTTGGAAACAGCTTTGGCTTAGGTCAGAATGATGGTGGAGAGTATACCATGAGTCTGGCATATCTGACAGCATGGCAGGGACCGGTATTGGAAAAGGACGACCCGTATGATGGGGAACTTACAAAGAATTTAGCTCCGGTCAAACATGTGCAGGAAGCGCAGATTATTGAAAGTAAGGATTTGGAGAAGATTAAAGAGGCAGTTTTTAAATATGGTGCAGTAGAGACTTCTATTTACAGTACACTGCAGAATGTCAACAGCCGTTCCGAATATTTTAATCAGGAGACCAATTCCTATTGCTATGTCGGCTTAGAAAAACCGAATCATGACGTGGCAATTATTGGCTGGGATGACAGTTATGCCAAAGAAAATTTCCCGGGAGATTTAGAGGGAGACGGTGCATTTATCTGCCAGAACAGCTGGGGAAAAGATTTTGGAGACAACGGAGTATTCTATGTCTCTTATTATGATACCAATGTAGGAATTCATAATCTGGTTTATACCGGAGTAGAAGATACCGATAATTATGATACGATTTATCAGTCCGATTTGTGTGGCTGGGTCGGTCAGCTTGGATACAACCGTGATACCATTTACGGAGCAAATGTATATACTGCAGAAAGTAATGAGAATTTAGAGGCAGCAGGCTTCTATGCAACCGGAAAAAATACGGAATATGAAGTATATGTAGTAAAGGATTATGATGGAAGGGAAAGCCTGTCCAAACGGCAGCAGGTAGCTTCCGGAAAGTTTGACAATGCAGGCTTCTATACCGTTACTTTTGATAAGAAAATTGCAGTGAACAAGGGAGAAAAGTTTGCCATTGTACTGATGGTAAAGACGCCGGATTCTGTGCATCCGATGGCAATTGAATATAAGGCGGATGAGACTACCAGAAATGTAGACCTTTCTGATGGAGAAGGATATATCAGTACCAACGGCAAGAGCTGGGAAAATGTAGAAGAAACCCAGTCTGCAAATCTTTGTATTAAGGCATATGCGAAAGAAAGGTAAGTTAGAGCGGGATGGAAGAGAAAGTTATTAAAGCAGCTACCGTGATTGTCACTGCCATAAGCATTATTGTGGCAGGAACACTGCTGTTTTTTCCACAACTTCATATCCGGGCAGAGGAAAACAGGGAACTTCGGGCACAGGAAGCCATAGAGCGCAAGGAAAATATGGATGCGCTGGAAATGCTGCAGTATAATACTGCAAATGTAGACAGTCAGGATGGCATCAGCTTTGATCAGCAGCTTCGTATTGCGTTGCCGGAAAATGTGACACCGGAGGACGTCAGTGTAGAAAATGACTATCTGACCCAGACCATTACCATTAAGATTCCGGGAGCAGATGAGAATTATCTTTATAACTATCCAATGATAGGAAAGAGCTATCATATTGATAATCTGACTTATGAAAGTGAGTCGGAATATGGTGTAATTGAGATTTCTTTAGACAGTGTGGTGGAATTGCAGAAGACATCCGATGAGCATTATATTTATATGGATTTTTTGACACCACATGAAGTCTATGATAAAGTTGTGGTAATAGATGCAGGACATGGTGGAAATGCACCGGGAGCCACGAAGCAAGGCATTAATGAGAAAGATATAGACCTTGCCATAGTGCTTAAAGTAAAGGAATTATTTGATGAAGCAGGAGATGAGAGCGTCGGAGTCTACTATACGAGAACGGATGACAGCAATCCAAGTCTTGAACAGCGTGTAGATATGGCAAATAAAGCCGGGGCAGACCTCTTTATCAGCGTACATAATAATTCCACCAAGAGTGGAAGAATGTCCAGTATCAACGGAACAGCAGTCATGTATGATGAAGAGAAAGCTTCCGAGGAAAAGGGCAGCATGCAGCTGGCTCAGATTTGCTTAGAAGAAATGACATCAGCGTTAGGAAGTACCAATAAGGGAATTGTAAAAGGACACGAGATTTATATTATACGAACAGCAGAGATGCCGGTAGCATTGATAGAAGTAGGCTTTATGACAAATCAGGATGAGCTGAATGAGCTGAATGATGATGCATATCAGAAAGAGGCAGCGCAGGCAATTTACAATGCCATTTACCGGGCATTCCAGGAGGGATATTAAGATGAATAAAATTATATTTGCAACGGGAAATAAGGACAAGATGAAAGAAATCCGCATGATTTTATCGGATCTTGATGTAGAGATTCTTTCCATGAAAGAAGCGGGAATCAGCGTGGATATTGAAGAAAATGGAACTACTTTTGAAGAAAATGCACTGATTAAGGCAAAAGCTGTGGCAGCATATACAGATGCCATTGTTTTAGCAGATGATTCAGGTCTGGAAATTGATTATCTGAATAAGGAACCGGGTGTATATTCTGCCCGTTATATGGGAGAAGATACCTCTTATACCATAAAGAACCAGAATCTATTAGACCGCCTGAATGGAGTACCAAAGGAACAGCGGACTGCACGCTTCGTATGTGCAATTGCTGCTGTATTGCCGGATAAAGAAACCCTGGTGACCCGTGGAACAATAGAGGGATATATTGGATTTGAACCACAGGGAGAGAATGGATTTGGCTATGATCCAATCTTTTATGTGGATGAATATAACTGCTCTACAGCAAGTTTACCACCGGATAAGAAGAATGAAATGAGCCACCGTGGAAAAGCCTTACATGCAATGAAAGAAGCACTCATGGGAAAAGGTTTATCATAAAAGGAAGATAAAGATGAGAGTATTAATTGTAAGTGATACCCATAAGAAACATGCAAATCTGATAACGATTATGGAAAAAGAAAGACCTTTTGACCGGATGATTCATCTGGGAGATGCAGAAGGTTATGAGGATTATATTGCGGAACTGGCAGGATGTCCTCTGGACATTGTGGCAGGAAATAATGACTTTTTCTCCGAACTTCCGAAAGAAAAGGAAATTGAAATCGGAGGATTAAAGGCATTGATTACCCATGGACACTATTATTATGTTTCTGCCGGTCTTGAGGATATCAAGAAAGAGGCAAGGGGAAGAGGCATGGATATTGTAATGTTCGGACACACCCACAGACCGATTATTGAAAAGGATCATGGGGTAGTGGCATTGAATCCGGGCAGCACATCTTATCCTCGTCAGGATGGTCATCTGCCATCTTATATTATGATGGAAATCGATGCAAATGGTACTCCTGACTATCAACTCAAGTATCTTTCCGAAGAAGAAAAAAGCCCCAAACCCTTATAAATTGGGGCAAAATTCGGAGTTGTAAAAATTTTTTGTTACTATTCACAGTCGATTTGCTGACACGATAAATAGAGCGGAGCTATAACGCCGCTTTTTCGCTCGATATTCTGATGTGTATTCAGGGAGGTGAT
>ONAD01000041.1 GCA_900315735.1 uncultured Lachnospiraceae bacterium
CCTTAATTGTTAAATGAAACGCAGTTATTTCATTCATCTATCCTTTATTAAAATACCTATATTTGTAATAAGCACATGTACTGCATCATGGCTTACAAATACCCTATTGATAAATCATGACGTAGCTATTATCCTCTGATTGTTGGCGGCGGATAAGGAGGACACTATGTCTAAGTTCTTTACTTATGAGGATCGTCTTAACCTTCAAAAGAAGTTGAAGGAAAGTATGTCCATAAAAGCTATTGCCACTGACCTAGGTAAGAATCCAACAACGATTTCAAGAGAAATCAAGAAGTACTCTTCTGAAATTGCCACAGGTTATCCTGGCTATCCATTCAATGAATGTAAGAACAGATTTAACTGCCGTAATAAAAATATATGTGGCAAGGATTGTTCTCGCAAAGCAACCCAGTACTGTAAGTTATGTCCATACTGCAATGAATACTGTAAGGACTTTGTTCGCGAGGTCTGTACAGCACGTTTTAGACCGCCTTATGTCTGTAATGGGTGCGAAAAGATTGGTAAATGCAGCCTGTTGAAAAGCATCTATGACGCAGAGCATGCTCATATCAAAGCTCACAATGTAATATCTGAATCCCGCAGTGGACTTTGTGTATCGGAGGAAGAGATTGCAAGGCTAAATGCAATCATTACTCCTCTGGTTAACAATGGTCAGTCAGTTCATCAAATCTATGTTGAACATGAAAATGAACTGATGTGTAGTGAGAAAACCATCTATAACTACATCGATGCATGCCTCTTTGATGTTAGGAATATCGATCTACCAAGAAAAGTAAAATTCAGAGAAAGATACAAAAAACCTGAATTCAAAGTAGACAAAGGCTGTCGCATTGGTCGGAACTACCAGGAATATCTCAAATTTAAAGAGAAGAATCCTGATCTTGCAGAAGTACAGATGGATTCTGTGATGGGTGTAAAAGGTGGTAAATGCCTCCTTACAATACACTTCGTGGAATCCAGTTTGATGCTTGCTTTTATAAGAGATGCCAATACATCCCAGTCTGTTATAGATGTGTTTAATGGTCTTGACAAAGTCCTTGGAAATGAATTGTTTAGTGAACTGTTTCCTTATATCTTGACGGACAATGGAAGTGAGTTTTCAAATCCGAGAGCCATTGAGTATCGTGAGCATCCGGAACCAGGTGCTTCATATCACAGGACAAACATCTATTATTGCGATGCTGGGTGTCCTTACCAGAAAGGTGCCTGCGAGGTCAATCATGAGCTCATCAGACGAATAATTCCTAAGGAGACAAGTATTGATGACCTGACTCAAACGGATGTATTCAAAATGATGAACCACATCAATTCTTATAAAAGAAAAAAACTGAACAATCGTAGTCCATACGAAACGTTCAGCTTTTTACATGGAGAAGAGGTCTTGGCTAAACTTGGTTGCCGCCCGGTTGATGCCAAGGACATATGTCTGAAACCTAAGCTTCTCAAAAAATAAACCGTAAACAAGAGCCGCCAACACATTTACTTAAATAGCGTAAATACCAGGGGTGGATTCTCCGTTTACAAATTTAAACGAGAGGGAATTGACCTCTGATTGTCGTACTCTTAAATACATCATACACCGAAAAGAGCCGATTGTATAGGGTGCATTTCGATTACAAAAACGGCATCTCGTTTACAAAAGTGGCATTTGAATTACAAAAACTGCGTTTCGCTTACAAATATTAGGTTTTCAATTTACAAAGTTGCATCTCGACTTACAAAACTGCATCTCGGTTTGCAATTGAGTCTTTGGAGAGCCGCTCAATAGTCTGGGAAATCATAAACCAGGCACAGAGCACAAAGGCATATGGCACAAAGGGATGATAAACCAGCGAGTGCAGGAAATCTCCATGCAGTAAAAATGCTACCGCTCTGGTGCCGCCGCAGCCGGGACAGTAAAGTCCGGTCAAGCTGTGAAGCACGCAGGGAAAAAGATATTTTGAAAGCTGGATATTCGTTGCTTTTATAAAAAGCACCAGCAGAAGAAGTGTGCCTATGATGCACCAGCCGGTGATATATAATCCGTTGTCCATAGCAGTGGACGTTTTTTTCTTTTTCATATAAATCCTCGCAAATCTGTATTCAAACAAAATATAGAATCTGTTGGTAGTATACAATTGTCACAAGGGAAAGTCAAAGTTATTGTGTTTCAACCAAGATATGTGTATAATAAAAAGAGACACTTTTTTCAGACTTTGGAAGGAGGAGTGGTTTATGCAGATTGATGGATGGAATCCGAAAGACACAGGATATGATACCGGATACAATAATACATATGGGGTCAGAACTGACGCAGATGCGAAGAGTACCGGAGCGGCAGATGGCAGCAAGGGCGAATGCCAGACCTGTAAGAACCGGAAATATCAGGATGGTTCCAACGAGAATGTTTCTTTTAAATCAGCTTCCCACATTTCTCCGGAGGCAGCAGGAATCCGTGTGGCAGCCCATGAGGCAGAACATGTTTCCAATGCTTATACCAAGGCGGCAGAAGGAAATGGTCAGGTGGTATCTGCAAGCGTAACGCTTCGCACCGGCGTATGTCCGGAGTGCGGGAGAGTATATGTGGCAGGGGGAGAGACCAACACTACGATTAAGTATCCGAACGAAACGAATCCTTATCAGCAGGAGCGGAAGAGTCAGGATGCGGCAGATTTGACCGGAGCCAGAATTGACACAAGAAAATAAAACAGGAGCTTGAGATAGATGAAAAGAAAATCAGCAGAAATAAAACGTATTGCAAGAGAAAATCTTACCGGACATTATGGATTACCCATGGGAGCCATGGTGGTATCGCAGTTAATCGTAACTTTGCCGACCATGTTCTTTTCCTGGAATTTAACACCGTATTCCGGAAAAATGGAGTGGGCAATTTATTATGTGGCAGCATTTGTACTGGCATTGCTGGGTGTTGTTTTAAATATAGGAATTCTCCAGATTGCCCTGCGAATGGGAAGAAAGCAGCCATATAAGTTTACCGATATGTTCTATGGATTCAACCATCATCCGGATAAATACATTCTGGCATACCTTTTATTTATGGTTGTGGTATTAATCCCGATGCTTCCGGCAATCGCAGTCTCTGTTGGAATGTATGTAACTGCCATTTCCGGCAGCATGAAAATCACAGAGGGAATTTTTATCGGCTATGTAGTAGCTATGTGTGTACTTGGAATTGGAGGAGAAGTGATTGCTTTTATTCTTTCCTTAAAATATTCCATGTTATTTTTAATATTACTTGAGGATAACACCAAGGGAATCCGGCAGGCAATGCGGGAGAGCAAACAGCTGATGCAGGGCAACAAGGGAAGATATTTCTATATCATGCTAAGCTTCCTTGGATGGTCATTACTTGGACTCCTTTCATTTGGAATCGGTTTCCTGTGGATTGGACCATACTTTACACAGACCCAGGTCACATTCTATCGTGACATTACAGGAGAATTAGACCGGATAGATAATCAGACAAATCCATATGGAACACAGCAGCAGAATCCACAGTACAGTACATGGAGTGCTTCAGTATAAGAATAAGTATAAAAAGAAAAATGTCAGGAAATCACAATTGGTTTCCTGACATTTTTGCTTTTACATATATTTACTGGTACATCTGATTCATTTCATTAAACTGCCGCATCAGTTCGTTGTAATCAGCCGCATTTCCATTGGACATCTGGTTGATGAAATCGGCGTTGGTAAACATCATGACAATGACGAAAGCATAAAGTGCAATAGTAAGTACAAGACCGATAATTCCAAGGATGATACCGATTTTACCGGTGGTGGAGAAAGTCATCTCGCCGCCACGGGAAAGAAGTCCTAAAATAATGGCAAGTGCCCCGCAAGGCAGTGCTGCATACAAACAACAGAAAGTTACAATGGAGACAATGCCAAGAGCAATAGATGCGGTGGCAAGTCCGGTGGAACGTTTGTCCATGTAATTACGCTGTGGTGCCTGGTTCATGTTATATGAATAATTGGGATTTGGTTGATAGCCATTTGGCTGCTGTTGAAAATCCATAGTAAACCTCCTCAAATCGTGAATAAATCCAGTATACCATTTTCTGCCGGAAAAAACAATAAAACCCAAAATCTTCCCTTTTGCAGAAATGCCTGATGTGCTATAATGAGCGCAAACGCATCAACAGGAAAGGAAATACAAGATGGACATAACAGCAAAAATTGCCGAAGAACTTGGAATCAGAAAAAACCAGGCACAGGCAGCAATTCAGTTAATTGATGAAGGAAATACCATTCCTTTTATTGCCCGGTATCGAAAAGAAGCAACCGGCGCATTAAATGATGAAATATTACGTAACTTATTTGACCGGCTGACTTATCTTAGAAACTTAGAAGAGAAGAAAGAACAGGTCATTGCCAGCATTGAGGAACAGGGCAAGCTGACGGAAGAGTTGCGGAAACAGATAGAAGAAGCACAGACACTGGTAGTTGTAGATGATTTGTATCGTCCATACCGCCCGAAGCGCAGAACAAGAGCGACCATCGCCAAAGAGAAGGGCTTAGAGCCGCTGGCAAATGTAATCAGTCTTCAGATGATTAAGACTCCAATCTTAGAAGAGGCAGCAAAATATATCAACGAAGAAAAAGAAGTTCATACTGCAGAAGAAGCATTGGAAGGTGCCAAGGACATTATTGCAGAGCATATTTCCGATGAAGCAGATTACCGTATCCGCATCCGTGACCTTACCGTAAAACATGGACGGATTGTATCTACTGCCAAAGATCCGGAAGCAGAATCTGTTTATGAAATGTATTATGATTTTGATGAGCCGATTGCCAAAATGGCAGGACATCGTACCCTGGCATTGAACCGTGGAGAGGCAGAGAAAATCCTGACAGTAAAAGTTGAAGTGCCGGAAGAACAGATTATTCCATATTTACAGAAAAAAGTTATTACGAAGGATAATGCCATAACCAGACCTGTTTTGGAAGCAGTGATCGAAGACAGCTATAAGCGTCTGATTGCACCGGCAATCGAGCGTGAAATTCGAAGTGACCTTACGGAAAAAGCAGAAGACGGAGCAATCAAAGTCTTTGGAAAGAACTTAGAGCAGCTTCTGATGCAGCCACCAATTGCAGGACAGGTTGTGCTTGGCTGGGACCCGGCATTCCGTACCGGATGTAAGCTTGCAGTGGTAGATCCGACCGGAAAAGTATTGGATACGACGGTCATTTACCCGACCGCACCACAGAATAAGGTAGAGGAAGCAAAAGTAGTATTAAAGAAGCTGATTTCCAAGTATCATATTACACTGATTTCTCTTGGAAATGGAACTGCATCCCGTGAGTCAGAGCAGATTATCGTGGATTTATTAAAAGAGATTCCGGTAAAAGTGCAGTATATCATCGTAAATGAAGCCGGTGCTTCTGTATATTCTGCGAGCAAACTTGCAACAGAGGAATTTCCAAACTTTGATGTGGGACAAAGAAGTGCCACTTCCATGGCAAGACGTTTGCAGGATCCACTGGCAGAACTGGTTAAGATTGACCCGAAATCCATCGGAGTCGGTCAGTATCAGCATGACATGAACCAGAAGAAATTAAGCGAAGCTTTAGGCGGTGTGGTAGAAGACTGTGTAAATAAAGTTGGTGTAGACTTAAATACCGCATCCGTATCCCTGTTGGAATATATTTCCGGTATCAGTAAAGTGATTGCGAAAAATATCGTGGCATACCGGGAAGAAAATGGAAAATTTGCATCCAGAAGCCAGCTTTTAAAAGTGGCAAAATTAGGACCGAAGGCATATGAGCAGTGTGCCGGATTCCTTCGTATTACCGGCGGAAAGAATCCACTGGATGCAACTGGTGTGCATCCGGAAAGCTATGAAGCAACCAGAAAACTTTTGGAAAAATTAGGCTATACAGAAGAAGAGATAACCGGTGGCGGATTAACCGGAATTTCCAAGAAGATTTCTGATTATAAGAAACTGGCAGCAGAACTGGAA
Organism: uncultured Lachnospiraceae bacterium; assembly: GCA_900315735.1. Taxonomy (GTDB): domain Bacteria; phylum Bacillota; class Clostridia; order Lachnospirales; family Lachnospiraceae; genus Roseburia_C. The sequence goes on from ONAD01000041.1 coordinate 5,985, forward strand.
GTGGGAGAACTTACTTTACGGGATATTGTAAAGGAACTGGAAAAGCCGGCAAGAGATCCGAGGGAAGATATGCCAAAACCGATTCTGCGGAGTGATGTACTGGAAATGAAGGATTTGACACCGGGAATGGTATTGAAAGGAACTGTCCGTAATGTCATTGACTTCGGTGCTTTTGTGGATATCGGAGTACATCAGGATGGACTGGTACACATTTCCCAGATGAGTGAACGCTATATCAAGCATCCGCTGGAAGTGGTCAGCGTGGGAGATATTGTAGAAGTAAAAGTGATGAGTGTAGACCTTAAGAAACAGAGAATCCAGCTTACTATGAAACTGTAAATAAAAGGTAACAGATAAAATTGGGTATTGACAAGGAAAAAGTGAAGTCCTACAATAGACCCATAGTAATTGAATAGGAAGTCTTCGGGGCAGGGTGATATGCGAAGCATAGATTCCCGACCGACGGTGATTGTGCATGACACATTAGTCCGTGAACTGTAGTATTGCAGTTGATTTGGTGAAAATCCAAAACCGACAGTATAGTCTGGATGGGAGAAGATAAGTGACCATTAAGGTGATTATTTTGCGTGCCCCGGATAGTTTTATCCGGGGCTTTTATGGTACACCAATACTCCGGACATCCCTTGCAAGAGCTAAAAGTAAAGAAAAAGGAGTAAAAGAAATGAGTACAAACAGTGTAACAACAAACAGCAACGTAAAAACAGGTGTAAATGCAAGATATCTGACGATGACAGCAATGCTTTCAGCCATTGCGTTCATCCTGATGTTCCTTGATTTTGCAGTTCCGTTTATGCCAAACTTCATCAAACTGGATATTTCAGAACTTCCGGCATTGATTGGAGCATTTTCCATGGGACCGGTCAGCGGAATTGTAATCTGCCTGATTAAAAATCTGATTCATCTGACTATTACAACCACAAGTGGTGTTGGAGAACTGTCCAACTTCATTCTTGGAGTAGCGTTCGTGCTTCCGGCAGGACTGATTTACAAATTTAAGAAGAACCGCAAAGGTGCATTAATCGGTTCTTTGGCAGGAGCACTTTTCATGGCAGTATTCAGTGTGGTATCAAACTATTTCCTGGTATATCCGTTCTATACAGCATTTATGCCGGAAGATGCCATTATTGGTGCTTACAATGCAATCGCTTCTGCAGTAGGCGGACATATGGATAATTTATTGGAGTGTCTGGTAGTATTTAATATGCCATTCACCTTCTTAAAAGGTATGATTAGTGTTGGAATTACATTTTTGATTTATAAACATATTTCACCAATCATCAAAGGAACCAACAGCCGCAAGAATTAGACGTCCCTTTTTTGCCCGACACAAAATTGATAAAGAGTTTGTCTATTCCCGAAAATAATGCTATACTTCAATCAGAAAAGTAAGCAGGAGGAAAGACAATGCCAATAGAATTTGATGTAAAAATAACAGCGAACGATATGTACCGGTTTAATATGTATCATATATATACCAGTTTTACCGGAATCTTTTCCATCTTGGCAGCGGTGCTTGGATTTGTAGCCGCAGTGGGAACCTATGGAAAGGTAGATACCATGTATACGGTGCTTTACATCATATTTGGCATTGTCTTTCTTTTTTATTTTCCATTAACCTTGAAAATGCGGGCGGCAAGACAGATTTCCATGTCAGAGGCACTGAAAAGTACACTGCATTATATGTTGGATGATGAAGGTGTCCATGTATCTCTGGGAGAAGAAAATGCCCTGCTGGAGTGGAAACAGATCTATAAAATGGTGTCAACAAAGCATAATGTTCTGATTTACAGCAGCCGTGTGAATGCATATATCCTGCCGATGGAAATTGTAGGCGGACAGTATGCAGCGTTGAAGGAACTGGCAGATAAGAATTTGAAGAAGCACCAGAATTGTATGAAGAAGAGATAGGAAGAAAAGTATATGGTATATGAAACATTTTCGGCAGAAGAAACAGAAAAGTTAGGCGAACAGATTGGACGGGAAGCAAAGCCGGGAGAAGTGTATACATTAATCGGAGATTTGGGAGTAGGAAAAACCGTTTTTACCCAGGGAATAGCCAAGGGTTTGGAGATAACAGAACCTATCTGCAGTCCGACTTTTACTATTGTGCAGGAGTATGAAGAAGGAAGAATGCCATTTTATCATTTTGATGTATACCGGATTGCGGATATTGAGGAAATGGATGAAATCGGCTATGAGGACTATTTTTATGGAAATGGTCTGACCATGATAGAGTGGGCAAATCTGATTGAAGAAATTTTACCGGATCATTACCGGCAGATAACAATAGAGAAAGATTTGGAAAAAGGATTTGATTATCGCAGGATAACAATAGAAGAGGTGGAACGATGAAAATATTGGGATTGGACAGCTCCGGACTGGTAGCCAGTGTAGCAGTAGTAGAAGATGATGTGCTGTTGGGAGAATTTACTGTAAATTATAAGAAAACACATTCACAGACCTTGCTGCCAATGTTAGATGAACTTGCGAAAATGATAGAACTGGATTTGGATACATTAGATGCCATTGCAATTGCAGCGGGTCCAGGCTCATTTACCGGACTTCGGATTGGCTCTGCAACAGCAAAAGGATTGGGACTTGCACTGGATAAGCCGTTGATATCCGTACCGACCGTGGATGCACTGGCATACAACCTCTATGGGCATGGAGATATTATCTGTCCATTAATGGATGCCAGAAGAAACCAGACCTATACCGGTTTATATCAGTTTGAAGACGAAAAAATGCAGGTATTGTGCCCGCAGTGCGTGGTCGGAATTGATGAGATTGTAGTAAAGATAAATGAAAACAATGCTCCAGTTGTATTTTTGGGAGATGGTGTCCCGGTATTTACCACTTATATAGAAGAAAACTGTAAAGTGCCATATTCCTTTGCACCGGCACATGTGAATAAGCAGCGTGCAGCAGCTGTTGCAGCTTTAGGAGAAGAATATTACAAAGCAGGTAAATTAGAATCTGCAGAAGAACACAAACCGGAATATCTGCGCCTTTCCCAGGCAGAACGCGAGAGGATGGAACAGCATGGAAATTCGTAGAATGTCAGAGGCAGATGTTTTTGATGTAGCAGCCATAGAGGCAAAAGTCTTTTCGCAGCCATGGAGCGAGCAGGGATTTCGTGATGCTCTTGCCATGAACCATGTGATTTTTCTGGTGGCAGAAGAAGCGGGTTCCATCTTAGGATATTGTGGAATGTATATGGCATTAGATGAAGGCGAGATTACCAATGTGGCAGTAAGTGAGGCCTGCAGAAACAGAGGTTATGGGGAACAACTAGTAACAGAACTAATGCAGCAGGGTGGAAAACATGGTATTCGCCGGTATGTTTTAGAGGTAAGGGTATCCAATGAGCCTGCCATTCGTCTGTATCAGAAGCTTGGATTCTCAGTACTTGGAACTCGAAAGAATTTTTATGAAAAGCCCACAGAGGATGCATATATCATGAGCAGGGTCCAGTAATTTCCACTGCAAATTTATTGGAATGGTTCTATAATGAAAGAGAACCACAAGATAAGAGACGGAGGATGCGGAATGGTTTGCAATTGTTGTGGAAAAGAAATTGAAGAACGAAAACAGGATTATATTTATATAGAAAAAGAATGGAATTATTTTTCCAATAAGGATGGTATGAAAAGCAAGCTGCGTATATGCGAGGCCTGCTTTGATGCATGGACGAAACAGTTTGTAATACCACCTTTGACGGAAGAAGTGACAGAAATTGTATAGAGAGCTGAGGAAATAGAATGTTAGATGTCTGTTTGTTAGGAACCGGTGGAATGATGCCATTGCCATATCGCTGGCTGACTTCACTGATGACAAGATATAATGGCAGCAGTCTGATGATTGACTGTGGCGAAGGAACCCAGATTGCAGTAAAAGAAAAAGGCTGGAGCTTTAAGCCTGTAGATATTATGTGTATTACACATTATCATGCGGACCATATCAGCGGACTGCCGGGAATCCTTCTGACTATGGGAAATGCAGAACGTACCGAGCCATTGACGATGATTGGACCAAAGGGACTGGAACGTGTGGTAAATGCACTGCGTGTGATTGCACCGGAACTGCCCTTTGAGATTAAATTTATAGAGCTGACAGAACCGGAAGAGACCATAGAACTAAAGGGATATACGATCCGTGCATTCCGGGTCAATCATAATGTTACCTGCTACGGCTATACCTTAGAGATTCCAAGGGCAGGAAGATTTTCTGTGGAGCATGCGTTAGAGCAGCAGATACCGCAGAAATACTGGAGCCGCCTGCAAAAGGGTGAAATTATCGAAGAAGAGGACAAGACCTATCTGCCGGAAATGGTATTAGGCCCGCCGCGAAAGGGCATCAAGCTGACATACTGTACCGATACCCGGCCGACGGAGAGTATTGCAAAAAATGCCAAAGATTCCGATTTGTTTATCTGTGAGGGCATGTATGCAGAAAAAGAGAAACTTGCAAAAGCGAAACAATATAAACATATGACTTTTTATGAAGCAGCACATCTTGCCAAGGATGCCGGAGTGAAAGAAATGTGGCTTACCCACTTCAGCCCGTCCCTTGTAAGGGGAGAAGACTATATGGATGCCGTAAGAAAGATATATCCGAATGCATATTTAGGCAAAGATGGAAAGAGTGTTACACTGGATTTTGAGGAGGCGTAAACATGAAGAAACGTGCAGCAGGCATAATTAAGACAGTTATTATAGGTGTGATTTGCGTTGGACTTGTGGTCGGATTTTATTATTATCTGACAAACCGCTCACCAAGAAGTGTGGAAACAACAGGAGAAACAGATGAGATGACTTCTGTTTTAAGTAAGAATCTTGAAAAAGATTATCCGGCGTCGCCTCGTGCTGTAATCAAATATTATAACCGGATTCTGCTTTGTCTTTATAATGAAGACTATGATGATGAACAGTATCAGAAACTGTTGGAGAAAATGCGTGCACTGATGGATGAAGAGTTATTGGAAAACAATCCGCAGGATACATTTTCAACCCAGATGCAGAACGATATTGCAACATATAAAGCAGAGAGCAAGATTATAGCAACAGCCTCTGTCTGCGATACAGATGAAGTGGCTTATAAGAAAGTGGATGGAAGTGATTGTGCCTATGTGACGGCATCTTATTTCCTGCGCTCTACCAAGGCATATAACCGTGCTAACCAGGAATATGTGCTGCGCAAGGATGAAAATGGAGACTGGAAAATATTAGGATTTGTGGCACTGGAAGGAGACAATGGTGATGCAGAAAAATAAAGGAGATATTGCAATTCTTGCAATAGAAAGTTCCTGCGATGAGACTGCGGCAGCAGTTGTAGTAAACGGAAGGGATGTAAGATCAAATATTATTTCATCCCAGATTGCATTACATACCTTATATGGAGGCGTGGTTCCGGAAATCGCATCCCGTAAACATATTGAGAAAATTAATCAGGTAATAACAGAAGCAATGCAGGAAGCACAGGCAGACTGGGCGGATATAGACGCAATCGGTGTAACGTATGGACCGGGATTGGTGGGTGCCCTTCTGGTTGGCGTGGCAGAAGCAAAAGCAATCAGTTATGCAAGAAATATTCCACTGGTAGGTGTGCATCATATTGAGGGACATATCAGCGCAAATTATATTGAAAATAAAGAGTTAGAGCCGCCATTTTTATGTCTTGTGGTATCCGGTGGTCATACCCATCTGGTAAAAGTACTGGATTATGGAAAATATGAGATACTTGGAAGAACCAGGGATGATGCGGCAGGTGAAGCCTTTGATAAAGTGGCGAGAGCAATCGGATTAGGCTATCCGGGTGGACCAAAGATTGAAAAAGTAGCACATGAAGGAAATCCTCATGCTGTGGAATTTCCAAGACCGAAGATTGCAGATGGAGAGTATGACTTCAGCTTCAGTGGCTTAAAGTCTGCTGTTTTAAACCATCTGAACAGCTGTAAAATGAAAGGCATCGAGATTGTACAGGCGGATATTGCAGCATCTTTCCAGAAAGCAGTTATTGATGTGCTGGTGGGAAATGCCATGCATGCCATTGAAAAATATCAGATTGATAAATTTGCCATTGCAGGCGGAGTGGCTTCCAATGGAACTTTAAGAGCGGCAATGGAAGAAGAGTGCCGGAAGAGAAATGTGGCATTTTATCATCCGTCTCCGATTCTCTGTACCGATAATGCAGCAATGATAGGTGCGGCAGCGTATTATGATTACCAGGCGGGAATCCGTTCCGGACTTGATTTGAATGCAGTACCAAACTTGAAATTAGGAGAGCGTTAATGGCAAAGTATACAGCAATTGTGCTTTCTGCGGGAAAAGGAAGCCGCATGGGAAGCTCTGTCCATAAGCAGTATCTGCTTCTTTGCGGGAAGCCGGTGATTTATTATACCCTTAAGGCGTTTGAAGAAAGCCCGGTAGATGAAATTATACTGGTAACAGGTGAAGGAGAAGAGGAATACTGCCGGAAAGAAATTGTAGAAAAATATAAATTGCATAAAGTAACGAAAATAGTAAAGGGTGGTAAGGAACGTTACCACTCTGTTTTTCAGGGCTTAAATGCATGTGAACATACAGATTATGTATTGATTCATGATGGAGCCCGTCCGTTTATCGAACAGGAAGTCATCCGGCGCGCGATGGATGAAGTACGGGAAAAGCAGGCGTGTATTGCAGCCATGCCGGTGAAAGATACCATAAAGAAGGTCGATGAAAATGGAAAGGTAGAGGATACCCCGCCAAGAAAAAGCCTGTATGCCGTACAGACACCGCAGGCTTTTTCCTATTCGCTGGTTTATGATTCTTATCGGAAGATGATAGCGGATGGAAGAGAAGACGTTACAGATGATGCAATGGTAGTGGAAGCATATGGAAAAGTCCCGGTATATGTAATAGAGGGAAGCTATCGCAACTTTAAGATTACAACACCGGAAGATTTGGAAATGGCGGAGTTTATGCTGAATGCAGGAGAGCCGGGCGGAAATGTAAGCTGAATGCAGGCAATCTGGGCAGGAATATATATTGGATGAAGGAAGTCTGGGCAAGAATATATGCTGAATGCAGGGAATCTGGAAGAGGATATACGCTTGCAGAAAATGAGCAATCCGGCATGAGCTGGGAGTCAAATGGATATATTTTGAAAAAAATGAAAATAAATGTTGACATGCTATCTATTTGATGATAGAATCATTTCTGCGCTGATTTGAAGCGCATCAATATGGAGAGATATCGAAGTGGTCATAACGAGGCGGTCTTGAAAACCGTTTGTCCGCAAGGGCGCGTGGGTTCGAATCCCACTCTCTCCGCTTCCAACTTAATAATTGGAAACTAATTCGGAGAAGTACCCAAGCTGGCCGAAGGGACACCCCTGGAAAGGGTGCAGGTCGTTAACAGCGGCGCGAGGGTTCGAATCCCTCCTTCTCCGCTCACTTGTAAGATGATTACGCGGGTGTTCGACGACGAATTTTACGACTGTAAAAAATAAGTCAAAAAAGTAAAAAAAGTTGTTGACAAAGAAAACATCCTGTGATAATATAAACAAGCTGACCGGTGAGAGCAAAGCAAAAGAGCTCACAGAACTGGTCAAGAACCTTGATAACTGAACAGTGAAATAACCTTGAAAGATTTTGAGAAAAACGTAATCGTTAAGATTACAAAATCATTCAGGACAGCATCTCTATTCAAAAACAGTAAACTTTAGGATATTTAGCCAAGCTAGATTTCTGAAAGGACAAACACTATAACATGAGAGTTTGATCCTGGCTCAGGATGAACGCTGGCGGCGTGCTTAACACATGCAAGTCGAACGAAGCACTTTATTACGATTTCTTCGGAATGACGATTTAGTGACTGAGTGGCGGACGGGTGAGTAACGCGTGGGTAACCTGCCTTATACAGGGGGATAACAGTTAGAAATGACTGCTAATACCGCATAAGCGCACAGGATTGCATGATCTGGTGTGAAAAACTCCGGTGGTATAAGATGGACCCGCGTCTGATTAGCTGGTTGGTGAGGTAACGGC
>ONAD01000044.1 GCA_900315735.1 uncultured Lachnospiraceae bacterium
GAGAGTTCCACTACTTTCCCAGTGTTCCCTGTAACTTATCAACCATATCAGTTCATTATAAAAATCTCAGATTTTTGTCTTGACAACTGAGCCACTATAATATATCTCCGAATGATATAACAATGCCGTAAGATAAGACATAAAAGAAGTCATTTTCTCTTGGTCTAATACTTCTTTTGTAACATCAATTTGCAAAGTTTTATAATCTTTCTCAAAATTAAAATTGTATACTTTACTTTCTTTTTGTTGCTGTAATATATCATCTATTTTTTCTTTTAACTTACTTATCCATTTTTCCCTTTGCTCCTTAGTCATTTCTACTACTATATCCTGACTATCATCTATATAAACATATTGGCAATACTTTGTTTCTCTTATTCCGAATATGTATGATTCTTCATCCATAAACGCAATTGGAATAACATACTTTTCCAATCCTGCGTTATCATAATTCTCATAATAATCCTTGGTAATATCATAATTTTCCGGTGCATCTGTTGTTGTCATTCCAAACAAATTCTCATCTGCACTCAATACTACTTTTTCTGATGCCAGAGCATTTTTCTGTTCATCCGAATATGTCTGTTCTCTTTTATACTGCATCAATGCAACAGCTATTCCGATTACAAACAATACTATAACAATTAACCCTGCCACATTCCTTTTCTTCATGTTTAAGCTCCTCTTTTATCAGGAGAACTGCCTGTTTTTTACAGGCAATCCTCCCAACTTATTTTTGCAATTATGTTATATTAAATTGTTTTATAAATTATTTGGGATACTTGCCGGAGAATTCCGACATATATGAACTTCCTTATTCTATAAAAGATGTAAGTGTTATTTTCATAGCCCACACTCCCATTGTTTACTCAACAATCACTTAATAGTTTAAACATTTTACTTTTTTCTGTCAATTAACATTTTAGATAAAACACACTATTGTATTTGTATGATTTTCACAAAAGCGAATTATATAACTTTTACATTTCATTATGTACTTCCGGGAATATATGCTATAATGGACGCATATTTGATTCATTTACTAAGGAGAGGTATTTTACAATGAAAGAAAAATTTAAAAATCTGTCAGCACCCGTTGGAATTGTGCTGTCTATTGTAGCGGTTATTCTTTTTACCGGGTTATTGTTGGGACTTGGCTTTGTTTTAGGAAAAATTCCGGGATTAAATGAACAAAACGACTACCTGCTTCAGGCAATCGCAGAATTTATCATTCTGATTGTTTTCCTGATTATAACCTTTGTGATTGGTTATACCCGCATCTTTACGGAAAATGTTGCCGGCTGGCTCAGAAGTTTATATACCGGCGGTTTCTTTGTGGTTTACTGTCTGTTCAGCCTTATTGCACAGATTTATCTTTGCAGTATGTCAAATGTGGGAAATGTAAGACCTGCTTTGGAAATTATTTTCTATGTAGTTGCTATTTTTCTGGTTGGACTGGTAGAAGAACTGGTCTTCCGAGGTGTCATTTTTAATCTGTTACTGAACAGTTTTCCAAAAACAAGAAAAGGCATTACCGGTGCCATTGTTTTAGGCGGCGTCCTCTTTGGTCTGATGCATTTTGTAAATATCCTTTCCGGAGTGAAATTTACAAGTGCGCTGATTCAGGTTATCTCTGCTGCTCTGATGGGCATTTTGTTCTGTACGATATATGCATCTACCCGCAATTTCTGGATGCTTGTTATTTTCCATGCCCTTGTTGATTTTGCCAGCCTGCTTTCCACCGGAATTTTCGATGCCGGAAATATTGTGTCTCAAATCAATACTTTCTCCGCAATTAATTCCCTGTCATTTATCATGCTGGCGATTCCAATGTTTGTTATGCTGCGCAAATCAAGACGTATCCGCTTAGAGATGCTCTATAATAATGTTCCGATTTATGATGATGAACACGAAGCAAAGATGCTTTCCATCGTATCTCTTGTTCTTGGCATTATCAGTCTGGTACTTTCCTGCATCGGCTATCTGATTGGACTTGGTATTGTAGGCATTTTTGCAGCGATTCTTTCCAAGAAAGCCAAGCCTTATAACAACTCTATGGCTACTGCCGGAATGATTACTTCCATCATCGGAATTGCCCTTTCTGCCATCGCTGTGGTTCTTCTCAGTGTGGTCTATTCCAGTGATATGATGGCGCGGTTTATGTAAAAGTTCTGCATGAAAAAGCCCGCATTGCTCCGGGCTTTTCTTATACATTGTCTACATTGTTTAAAATTTTTCGGATACGAGGGCTATGCTTCTTCTTCCTTGTCATCCAGATTTACTACGATTATATTTTTTCTTGTAACCGCGCCAATTTCCTCCAGTGCATTGAGCATACGGTATACCGTTGCTGTTCCAATGCTTTTGTCCTTCTTGGACGCTCTGTAATAAATTTCCTTACAACTGGAGCAGTTATCTTCTAAGATAATATCCAAAAGAATACGACGCTGCTTTGTCATCCGGCATCCCCGGTCTTTCAGCATCTTGATTATCTTGTCTCTGGTCTGTGTCGTCTGCGTCATGCCTGCCTCCAATCTAGATTAATGGCAATGTCCATCACAGTGCTTGCAATTCACACCACACTGCAGTGATTTTCCTGCCTTTTTGTCTTTTACCATGCTTCGAATTATAAGTGCAACGACTGCTACAACTACAGCTCCAACAATAACTGTACCCATCGTAATCACTCCTTTCTGTTATGGCGGATTATTTTGCCTTTACTGCTACATTTAATGTCTGGCTTTCCTTATAAGGACGGAACAAAAGATAAATGAATCCGATGATTAAAAGGAATGCGACTACTGTTCCAATACCAAATGTTCCTGCTGTAATTAATGTTCCAATCTGGAAGATACATAAGGATACAACATATGCAAGGATACACTGATATCCGATTGCGAACCAGAACCATTTTGTATTGTTCATCTCACGTTTGATTGCACCCATAGCTGCGAAACATGGTGCACACAGTAAGTTGAATACTAAGTAGGAATATGCTGCAAGTGCAGTCATGCTGCTTGCCAGGTTACCCCAGATTTCTGCTCCGTCTTCTGCAACTTCTGCAAATCCGAATAACTGTCCGATTGTTCCTACTACGTTCTCTTTTGCGATTAATCCGGTAATAGCTGCAACTGTCATCTTCCAGTTACCCCATCCAAGAGGTGCGAAGATCCAGGCAACTGCATTACCAATCTTAGCTAAGATACATTCTGCCTGAGCAGCTTCCAGCGCGGTTCCTTCCAGTCCGTCAAAGCTTAACATTCCGAAGCTTCCGTCTGTCCATCCAAAGTTCATTAAGAACCAGACTACGATAGTTGATAAGAGGATGATGGTACCAGCCTTCTTAATAAAGGACCAGCCTCTCTCCCACATGCTTCTTAATACGTTTCCAACTGTTGGCCAGTGATATGCCGGTAACTCCATAACGAATGGTGCCGGATCTCCAGCGAACATCTTTGTTTTCTTTAAGATAATACCGGAGCAGATGATTGCTGCAATACCAACGAAGTATGCACTTGGTGCAACCCATGAAGCTCCATCAAACAATGCACCTGCGATTAATGCGATGATTGGAAGTTTTGCTCCACACGGGATAAATGTTGTTGTCATAATTGTCATCTTACGGTCTCTGTCATTTTCAATGGTTCTTGATGCCATAACTCCAGGAACACCACAACCACTACCGATTAACATCGGGATAAATGATTTTCCGGAAAGACCGAATTTACGGAAGATACGGTCCATGATAAATGCAACACGAGCCATATAACCGCAGGACTCTAAGAATGCTAAAAAGATGAATAATACCAGCATCTGCGGTACGAATCCGAGAACCGCACCAACACCGGAGATAATACCATCTACGATAAGACCTGTCAGCCAGTCTGCACATCCGATATTTTCAAATAAGTTCTGTGCTGCCGGGATAATCCACTCACCAAACAGAGTATCATTGGTCCAGTCTGTTAAAATAGAACCTACTGTTGTTACAGATACATAATATACAACCCACATAACTACTGCGAAGATTGGCAGTGCCAGCCAACGGTTTGTTACGATACGGTCAATCTTATCGGAAGTAGAAAGTACTTTCTTGCCATTCTTGGTAATGCACTCACCAATAATGTTTGAAATATATACATATCTTTCATTTGTGATAATACTTTCGGTATCATCATCAAATGCATCTTCCATTTCTTTGATTTCTGCAGATACATCTGCTTTCTGTTTCATCTGCTCTGCAATCTTATCATCCTTCTCAAGAAGTTTGATTGCGAAGAAACGTTTCTGTTCTTCCGGAATGTCACTTCCTAATTTTTCTTCTGCTTTGCGGATGATATCTTCCGCTTCTTTCGAGAACTCATGTACCGGAGCTGCTGCTTTCTGTTTTGCTGCTTCGATTGCTTTCTCTGCTGCTGCTGTAATTCCGGTTCCCTTTAATGCAGAAATTTCAACAACTTCGCATCCTAATTTCTTAGAAAGCTTGTCGATATGTATCTGGTCTCCGGATTTCTTTACTAAGTCCATCATGTTTACAGCCATGATAACCGGAATTCCCAGTTCTATTAACTGTGTAGAAAGATAAAGGTTTCTCTCGATGTTGGTTCCATCTACAATATTTAAGATTGCATCCGGACGCTCGTTAATCAGATAATTTCTTGCAACGACTTCTTCCAGTGTATATGGTGATAAGGAATAGATACCTGGTAAGTCCATGATTGTTACATCCTTATGACCTTTTAACTTTCCTTCTTTTTTCTCTACAGTTACACCTGGCCAGTTACCTACGAACTGGTTAGAACCTGTCAGAGCATTAAATAATGTGGTTTTTCCACTGTTGGGATTTCCTGCTAATGCAATTTTAATCGCCATCTTTTTTACTCCTCTTTTCTTCTTTCTTTTATCATTTTTGAATTTCCTGCATAGAGCCTTTCTACGCTGTTAGTCCGATGTTTCTTTTGTTAGTCGTACTGTTCCAATGTTAGCTTGGCATTCTTTATGTTAGCATTTACTAACCTATGTACAAAAAAATTTACTCTACTTCAATCATTTCTGCATCTGCTTTACGAAGAGAAAGCTCATAGCCTCGAACTGTCACCTCTACCGGATCACCCAGCGGAGCAACCTTTCTTACATAAACGTCCACGCCCTTGGTAATTCCCATGTCCATGATACGTCTCTTTACCGGTCCCTCTCCGGACAGCTTTTTCACCTTTACGGTCTGACCGCAGGCTACTTCTCTTAATGTCTTCATAATTTCCTCCTTCTGGCTGTTACACCATAATCTTATTTGCCATGTCTTTTCCAATTGCTACTCTGGATTCTTTGACATTTACAATCATATTTCCATTTACCTCAGATACTACTGTTACTGTACCACCAGCAACAAAGCCAAGGTTCTCAAGAAATCTTCTTGTTTCTTCTTTACCGCCGACCTTCTTAATTACGTTCGGCTCTCCTTCTTTTACCATAGATAAAGGCATCATACTCTCCTCTTTTCTATTGTGCTATTGTTAAATTTTTCTCATTTCATTGGTTAGTATATTCTAACTATCATTAGTTGTCAAGAACGTTTTTGAGAAATTTTTATCATTAAGAAACATTTTTTAGATTCACTTTATGATTTGATATGTTCGGCTTAATATGTTATACTTACCTAAATTCATGTATTAATATAGTAAAAACGTTAATGGGGGTGTTGTTATATGGCAACAAATGAATCAGCAGAAAATTATCTTGAGACTATACTTATGCTGAGCAAAAAGCTTCCTGTGGTTCGTTCTGTAGATATTGCCAATGAACTTGGCTTTAAGAAATCCAGTGTCAGCATTGCAATGAAGAATTTAAGAGAAAAGAATCATATTACGGTAACCGATTCCGGTTTCATCTATCTTACCGACTCCGGTCGTGAAATTGCAGAAATGATTTACGAACGACATGAATTTCTTTCCGCCTGGTTAGAAAGCCTTGGTGTACCGAAAGAAATTGCAACAGAAGATGCATGTAAAATGGAACATGTTATCAGCAAAGAAAGCTTTACCGCAATCAAAAAAGCTTTGAAGCAGTAATACTACTGCTCCAAAGCTTTTTCTTTGTCTACAAACATCATAATGAATGCCAGGAACAACACGGCTGCACAAATCAAAATTGCTTTCTCTGCTAATAATTTCACAAAGGCATTTCCAATAATTGCTCCAATAATAAACATTAAGATGATTCCATAATACAGCATTCCTTTAAATGCAGATTCCTTATTCTTCGTATAATGATAGTCACACCAGTTCTGTGTTCCACTTCTTAAATTTCCGATGCACATCGTGGTTGCAATTCCGTTTCCGTGAATCTTCCGGAAGCTCTCTACCTGTATACCGCATGCCAGTGAAGTCAGACTGTTGGCTGCCAGATTCATACTCTGAGGAAAGAAGCATACCACAGATAACACCAGTGCCTCACACAATACGGAAAGCTGCCGCCAGTGAAACAGGCTCTTATCCTTTGCATGCATCCGCACCACATCCGCCAGTGCAATTCCGATTGCAAATGCCAGCACCGGAAACAGATAACGCAGTGCCATTCCCCAGTTTCTCTCCGATAAATTGATTCCGAGCAATAACATGTTTCCCGTCTGCGCATTAGCAAACACTTCATCCCTGCACATATAGGAATATGCATCCATAAATCCTCCAGCCAATGCCAGCACGATTCCAAGTTCTATTGATTCCGACATCTGTCTGGAACGCCTCATAATTATCATCCTCTCATCCTTGGTTTTCTTCTTATTATACTATGGGTGTCAAGGGGGATTCTATACTATAATATATAGATGACATCTTATGTTTTCATTTCTTGCCCTATAATACACCTTCTTCTTAACTTCGCTTTGAATTTGCTTTCAAAGATTCTTCCGCTATTTTGCTAAATTGAAATGGACGTGCATCAGGTTCTTCAATTCTCTTAATTCTCATATTCTTTCCAATTAACAAAGAATAATCTTTCTTCATACATTGAAACACTTTCCGATAACTTTCATATGCTATCTTTGAAGACTCATATAAATTAATAAGCCATCTTATCTCGTGATATTCCCATATAGAAATATATACCTCATCAGAAGAGAAAAAAGTTTCAAATAATTTTTTTCCACCATTTTGTTCGTTTACCATAAAGTTTTCCTGGCTTGCAAACAATGATTGTGGAACATGATGCCCCCAATTTCGCTGTTCTCTCATAGCATCAAGCAAATCTATTATTTCTTTTTCTAATGGTCTGAGTGTAAATTCTTCGTTTCCCTGTGTTACCTTTTTAGCTAATATTTTTCTAAATTGTCTATAGGAAACAGCATTTTTCGTTTCGTCTCCCAATATATTACAAATATACATTGTAAGACATTCTATTCTTTCTGCATATGCTTGATAAATAGTTGTTTTTATTTTATATTTTCCCTCATATTCCTTTAACAATTTTTCCACATCATTAATTGCATTTTTTAAACAATTCATTCTTTTATCTGTTAATACAATCATTTGATTCAAAAAAATAATTGCTTCCCTTTTATTATTAATAGGACGCATTTTCATTTGCTTGTATTCCATAATACTATCCCCTATTCTTTAGATATATCTTTTTTCTTTATTTTAGTTGATAGGAATACTTCCTTAAATCCAATTACAAACCCCATTACAATCATACATATCCCCTCTATTGCCAATACTAAAACAAAGAAAAAATCTATATATGCAAAAATTTTAGCACATTTTCCATTTGCATATCTCACTATAAAAGTTAGCACATATATAACTATTAGCTCAAGCGCTATTCTTAGCATATTTTTTTCAAATAAACTTAAATATTTATATGTCGTAATTATATTTGAATCCAAATATCCTAATCGTCTTCTTATCTTCGTATTCATTTCGTCTATATTTTTTTTAAATTTTTCATATGCCCTATTATTAAATTTAGTATCCTCCAAAGTTTCAAATACTCTTAATGTAGTTTTATCTGCATATTTCCTATATTTAGTTAAATACACTTTACATTTCTCTATATTTTTCTGAATATCTATATTACTTTTTGTTATACAATAAATTGGATAGTATATTCTATTATAGGCTATTTCTAATTTATCTAGCGGAATATTCTTATGATATTTATATTTTGTAATAAAGAAAGTAATCAAACCTGTTGCTAATACTGCTATTAAACTATCCAATTTTTCCAACATTTCCATAAGCATATTTATCATGCCTCCCTTTTCAATCCATAATATTACGATCACTTATTTTCTTCTAACTAATTAAGGCAGCTACTCTTTTTGAATCATCTTCATATCCATTTTTTAGATAATCACGTAATAATTCTAATTCCCTTTTCACAGGCTACCATTGATTGGCACCACCAATATACTGACTGCCAAAACTCTTCTGAGCAGCAGTCTTTCCTGTAATCATTATAGTTCCACTTCTAACTTGGAACTGCTGAATCCCCGTCATTCTATTCCACTCATATGGTAAAGCTAAATTCTGACGATTTGTTAAAGGTGAAAATGTTTCAAATAAATATCTTCCCTCTGTATTTGCATTTCCGCCATAAAATCTCAAACCATATGTACTGTCTCCAGCAGTTTGAAGTTTTATTGTTTCTACATTGAAAGACTCCAATATCTGTTTTCTATATACTCTTGGAACACCCTGACTCTGTAAATATTCTGATGCTTGCTTTACACCATCATAAGAATACACCGAGTTACTACCACTCTCCCCTATATTCCCCAACTGCTGCGGTCTTTTTACGTTATTTACTACTTCCAGCTCTGCCTCATTGAGCGTTCCATATGTTGCCATTCCGGTTAGTGAACCAACTACAAAGCCTGCCAGTGGACTGTTGGTTGCTTCTGTCATGCTCTTTTCCACATAGCTGCTGGCTGCCATTGTCAGTCCCTGCTTTGCATACTCTGTTACTACGGCCCTTCCTATGGATGTTCCTGCACTTACTGCTGCATTTGCTGCCATTCCTCCGGTCAGTATCAGGGAAGCAGCGATTGTCAATACATTTCCTATTAAATAATAGAGGTCCGGATTGCTGGCAAATAATGTATCACGGATTGGATTAACCGATACCATTCTTGGGTCTCCTGTTACTCCTGCAT